>VBJR01000343.1 GCA_005880175.1 Chloroflexota bacterium | reverse complement strand
CCAGCGGAGCTCGCCGGCGCCGGCACGGACGCCGTGGACCTGATGGAGGTGACCGATCCGTCCGGTCGGGTCCTCGTCGCCTCCAGCGCCGACCTCCAGACGAGCGTCGCGGGCCAGAGCTGGCTGGGCGGCGCGGCACAGGGCTATGTGCTGACCCAGCCCCGGCTGGACGGCGAGCGGGCCGTGTGGCTGGAGGCCGCGCCGGTGCTGAGCGCGAGCGGCGCCCTGCAGGGCCTCCTGGTGGCCAACCTGAAGCTCAGCGACCTGAGCCAGCTGCTGACCAACCTGCAGCTGGACCTGCGCGTGCCCACCGACATCGACCTGGTCAACACCCAGCGGCAGCTGCTGTTCAGCACCGACTTCGGCACGGTGAAGACGACCAGCGACATGCTCGCGGCCGGCGCGCTCAAGTCGCTCGACAACGACGCGATCGTGCAGCTCGCGCTCAGGGGCGGCAGCGGCACGACCCGCTTCGCCGATTCGGCGGGCAGCGACCGGCTCGGGGGCTACGACACGATCGATCAGATGGGCTGGGCGCTCGTCGTGGACGAGAGCGCGGCCGCCGCGCTCCAGCCGGTCGCCGACCAGAACCGGATCGCGACCATCATCGCGGTCGTCGTGGCCGCGCTCGCGCTCCTCGTCGGGCTCCTGACCGCGCGCTCGGTCGCCGCGCCGCTGCGGGCGCTGGCGAGAGCGGCCGAGGGGGTGCGGGCCGGACGCCTGAACACCCGCGTGACCCCCTCGGGGACCACCGAGGTGCGGCAGCTCGGCGACGCCTTCAACGCGATGGCGGCGGAGCTGGAGGCCGGCACCGCGCGCATGCGCGCGGTCGGCCGGGACCTCGCCGACAGCTCGGCCGAGCTGACCACGCTCTCGGACCGCCTGGTCGGGACGACCGCGGACCAGAGCGCCGCCTCGACCGAGACCGCCACGAGCATGGAGGAGCTGGCGCGCTCCGCGGCCTCCATCGCGGACACGATGGACCGCGTCGCCGGCCAGGCGGACGAGACGTGCCGCTACCTCCAGGAGACCCGGGCCGACATCGAGGAGTCGAGCCAGCGAACGACGGCCCTCGTCCAGCGCGTCGGCGAGATCAACGGCCTGCTCGAGCTGATCAACGAGATCGCGGACCAGACCAACCTGCTCTCGCTCAACGCGGCCATCGAGGCGGCCCGGGCGGGCGAGGCGGGGCGCGGCTTCAGCGTCGTCGCCGAGGAGGTGCGCCGGCTGGCCGAGCGCTCCAAGGCGTCGGCGTCGGACATCGCCACCATCATCGCGAGCACCCAGGCCGCGACCACGGCCACCGTCATGGCGATGGAGAAGAGCTCGCGGCAGATGCAGCGCAGCCTGGAGCTGATGGAGGAGGTGACGGACGCCAGCCACCAGGTCCGGGTCATCACGCAGCAGCAGCGGGCGGCGACGGACCAGGCGGTCGAGGCGATCGACCAGGTCAGCGGCAGCAGCCAGCAGGTCTCGGGGACCGCGCGGCAGCTCGCCGAGGCCGCGAGCCGCCAGGCCGGCTCGGCCGAGGAGCTGCGCCGCGCCGCCGAGACCGCGGCCGGTACGGCGTGACCCGTTGCACGCGCTGGTGTTCCCCATCGGCGCCGAGCGGTACGCGCTGCCCGCCGACCAGGTCAAGGAGGTGGTCGCCGCCCCCGCGGTGACGCCGCTGCCGACCGCGCCCGCCGCCGTCCTGGGCCTGGTGAACCTGCGCGGAGACGTGCTGCCGCTCTTCGACGCGGGCCGGCTCGTGGGCAGCCGGTCGCCCGCCGGCGCCGAGTTCGTGATGGTGGTCGAGACGCCCGCCGGTCCGGCCTGCCTGCCCGCGAGCGGCCTGCCCAGGCTGGTGGAGCTCGGGCCGCCGGCCGCCGGCGTGCGGGCGCCCTGGCAGGGGAGCGTGCACACCGTGGACGGCGAGCCCGTGGTCCTGCTCGACGCCGGCACGATCGTGGGCCGCGCGGCACAGCCGTGACGGGGCTGGAGCCGGACCAGGAGCTGCGCCAGCTCTTCGGCGAGGAGGCGGCGGAACGGCTGGACGCGATGACGGGACTGCTCGTCCGGCTCGAGACCTCCGAGGGCGACCCATCCGTGATGGCGGCCCTGTTCCGCGAGGCGCACACGCTGAAGGGGAGCGCCGCGATGGTCGGGCTGCCCGCGGTGAGCGGCCTGGCCCATCGCCTCGAGGACCTGCTGGCCGGCGTCCGTGGGGGCACCCGGCCGCTCACGCCCGAGCTCGTGGACGCCCTGATGGCGGGCGTGGTGCGGCTGGGGAGCATCGTCCCGGCCGCCGTCGCCGGCCAGGCACACGAGGCGGAGGCCCTGGACGCGGGGCGCGCGCTGGACGCCGCCGGGGGCGCGCCGAGCGAGCCAGCCGCCGCCCAGGCCCCGCCTCCGCCCGAGGCCGCCGAGCCGGCCCCCGCGGCCCCCGAGCCCGGCCCCGCAGGTCCCGAGCGTCTCGCGGTGCCCGCCGAGCGCCTGGACGAGCTGATCCGGCTGGTGGGCGAGACGGCCGCGGGGCAGCTGCGCCTCGGCCGGCTCCTGCACCGCGCGCTGGGCCGCGACCCGGAGGGCATGGAGGAGTACCGGGCGTTCACGCACCTCGTCCAGGAGCTCCAGGACGTCGCCATGCTCACCCGCATGGTGCCGCTGTCGCGTGCGGTCCCCGGCCTGCAGCGGGCGGTCCGCGAGGTGGCCAGGATCACCGGCAGGCGAGCCCGGCTCGAGATCACCGGCGGCGACACCGAGCTGGACCGGCGCGTGCTCGACCAGCTCGCCGACGCCCTGCTGCACCTGGTCCGCAACGCCGTGTACCACGGCATCGAGGCGCCCGAGGACCGGGCCCGGGCCGGCAAGGACCCGATCGGCGTCGTCCGCGTCGACGCCGAGCAGCGGCGCTCCGACGCCATCGTCCGCGTCAGCGACGACGGCAGGGGGATCGACCTGGAGCGCGTGAAGGCGGCCGCCCGGCGCGACGGCGTGACCCGGGATCTCGGCGACGAGGAGGCGATGCGGCTGATCTTCGGCTCCGGCTTCTCCACCGCCTACGTCGTGGACGAGGTGTCCGGGCGGGGCGTCGGGCTCGACGTGCGAGCCCGGCGCCGGCACGACGTTCACCATCGCCGTGCCGCTCACGCTCTCGGTGGTCCCGGCGCTGCTCGTGACGGCGGGCGGGCAGCGGTTCGCCCTCCCGATGCACGCGGTCGCCGGCATCGTCGGCCCGGGCGGCGGCGAGCGCTGGGCCGGCGGCCGGCCGGTCGTGATGTCGGACGGGGCCCCCGTGCCGGTCACCGGGCTGGCCGCGGCGCTGGGCCTGCCGGAGACCGGGACCGTCCCATCGCGGCAGCCGGTCGTGCTGCTGACCGGGCACGTGGACCGTCACGGGTTCCGGGTCGACGGCGTGCTGGGCCGGCGGCCGGTGGTCGTCAAGGGGCTCAGCCGAGTGCTCCCCCGGCTGCCCGTCGTCGTCGGAGCCAGCGTCGAGCCCGACGGCCCGATCCTGCTCATGCTGGACAGCGTCGCGCTGGTGGAGCGGGCGCTGGGCGCGGCGCCCGACGCGCCGGCGCCGGTCCGCCCGGCCGCCCCCACGGCGCCGGCGAGCGCGCCGCGCGTCCTGGTCGTGGACGACGCGGTCATCGTCCGCGAGGTCGAGCGCTCGATCCTGGAGCAGGCCGGCTACGAGGTGGAGGCCGCCGGCGACGGCCTGGAGGCGATGAGCCTGCTGGCGGAGCGGCCGTGCGACCTGGTGGTGAGCGACATCGACATGCCCCGGATGAACGGGCTGGAGCTGACCGCTCGCATCCGGGCGACGCCCCGGTTCGCCCAGCTGCCCGTCATCCTGGTGACGGCGCGCGGAGACGAGGAGAGCCGGCGGCGGGGCCTGGAGGCGGGCGCCGACGGCTACGTGGTCAAGAGCCGGTTCGACCGCGAGGCCCTGCTCGGCCTCGTGCAGACGGCGCTGGGCGAGCGGTGAACGGGCAGGTCGTCCGCGCTCGCCTGCCCGTGGTCGGGATCGCCGCGTCGGCCGGCGGTCCGGCCGCCCTCGCCGTGATCCTGCCCGACATCGCCGGCCTGCGGGCGGCCGTCCTGGTCGTCCAGCACCTGCACCCGAAGTTCGTGGACGAGTTCGTGGCCTGGATGACCAGGGTGTCGGCGCTGACCGTCGAGGTGGCCGCCGGCGCGATGCGCCTGCGGCCGGGCGTCGTCTACCTCGCGGTGCCCGGGCGCCACCTGAAGCTGGGCGCGGGCGGCCGCACGGTGGTGCTGGACGACGAGCCGGCGAGCCTGCACCGGCCCTCCGCGGACGAGCTGTTCCACTCCCTGGCGCGGCACGCCGGCGCCGACGGCATCGGCGTCGTCCTGACGGGCCTGGGCGACGACGGCGCCAGCGGCCTGCTCGCGCTGCGCCGGGCCGGCGGCACCACGCTCGTCCAGGACGCCGGCTCGAGCGCCGTGCACGGCATGCCCGCGGCGGTCACCCTGCTGGGGGCCGCCGACCGCCAGGTGGCCCTGGCCGACATGGGCCGCGCCATCCGCGTCGCCGTTCGGGCGCGGCTCGGATGAGCGGCCTGCTCGACTCGTCGCTGCGGGGCCAGGTCGGGCTGCGCCTGGACCGGCCGATGCGCGCGCGCCTCGACCAGCTCGTGGACGAGGAGGCGCGGGCCCGCGGCCTGTCGCCGGAACGCTACGCGGTGCTGGTCCGGGAGGACGCCGAGACCCGGCAGCGGCTGATCGACAAGCTGGTCGTGCCCACGACCAGCTTCTTCCGGCACCCCGAGCAGTTCGCGGGCCTCGCCAGCCTGCTGCCCGGCCTGCCCTCGCCCGTCGTCGCCTGGAGCGCCGGCTGCTCGAACGGCCAGGAGCCGTACAGCGTGGCGATGCTCCTGGCCGAGTCGGGCGTCGCGGACTGGCGGGTGGTCGCGACCGACATCTCGACCACGGCGCTCGAACGGGCCGCCGCCGGCCGCTACGGGGAGCGC
>VBJR01000342.1 GCA_005880175.1 Chloroflexota bacterium | reverse complement strand
TCGCCGGAGCGGGCGCGGGAGGCGGCCGCGGCTGGCACGCACGTGCTGCTGCCGCGCGCGCTGCCGGGCCAGCCCGAGCTGGCGGCCGCCCAGCAGGCGCGGGCGGCGGCCGCCTTTCGGGAGGCGTGGCCGTACCCCTGGCCGGGCCGGGTGGCATTGTCACGGCCGGTCTACCCGAGCACGGACGCGGCGGCCGCCCGGAGCGAGCTGGCCGAGGAGCTGCGCCTCCAGGTCGAGCAGAGCAACCGGATGCGGGCCCGCGCGGGGATCGCCCCGGACCTCGACGTGGCCGGATTCCTCAACGCGGGCGTCTTCCACGCCGGCTCGGTCGAGGACGTGGTGGCCGGCCTCCGCGCCGACCCGGCCCTGGGGCTGGCCGACGAGCTGATCTGCCAGGTGGGCCACGTCGGCCCCGGCTTCGACCGCACCCTGCGGGCGCTGGAGCTGATCGCGACGGAGGTCGCGCCGGCCCTGGGCTGGCGCCCGGCCCGCGACTAGGCGGGTCTCGCCGCCGCCAGCACCCGCACGCGAAGCGCCAGCAGCACGACCCCGAGCGACGCGACGACCCACAGCGCCCGCTGCGCGTACCCGTCGCCATCGGCGCCGGTCAGCGCCACGTATGCCGCCGCCACCAGCGCGAACAGCAGGCCGAAGACGAGGGCCGCGCCGGCCCGGTCGCGCCAGGCCGCGGCCAGCCGCATGCGGTGGGCCAGCGCGAACGGCGCCACCACCGCCAGCGCCACGCCGACCACCGCCGCCACGTCGTGGATCTCCGCGTGCCAGGACGCGATCGTGACCGCCGCGCAGCCCGGGTCGGAAGCCTGGCAGTCCAGCCGGAAGAACGCGTCGCTCAGGTTGTCCAGGCCCAGGATGGAGCCCGCCACGAGCCACGCGCCCAGCGGCGTCCCGCGGCCGGCGACCGCCAGGGCCGGCCGCAGGGCGCCGACCGCGAACGCGATCGTCAGCACGCCGGCCACGCCCTGCGCGACCAGGATGACCCACGCGTGCTGGGCGGTCAGCGCCCCCAGGTCGCTGATAGGGTCGCGCGCGCGCGAGTACGGCGCGTCCTGCAGCGCGTCGCCGAGCAGCCAGCCGGCGGTGAAGACCACCTGCGCCGCGATCGCGCCCCGGGCCAGCCATCGCCAGCGAGCCGTCATGCCCGGCCCCGCGTCATCCGGCTACGCGGCCAGGCCCGTGAGCCGGTCGGACAGCTCGCGCAGCCGGCGCCGGGCGTCGCCGTCGTACGCCTGCTCGTTGGCGCGGGCCTCCCGCAGGCCGTTGAAGAACCGGCCGCCGGCGCCGTCCAGCCCGGGGTCGGCGACCAGCCGCGCCGTCGCCTGCATGCCCTCGGCGATCGAGCTCACGGGCGAGGCGACGATCTTGGTCGGCATGTACGTGGCCGGGTGCAGCGACTCCACGGTGACGCCGTCGCCGCCCAGCTCGGCGTCCATGTCGATCGTCATCATGACCTGGGCCAGCTTGCTCTGGCAGTACGCCTGGACGCCGCTGTAGTCCCGCTCAAGCATCACGTCGTCGAAGTCGATCGGCGCCTGGCCGAGGCTGCTGACGTTGACGATCCGGGAGGGAGCGGACGCGACCAGCAGCGGCTGGAGGAGGCGCGCCAGCAGGTAGCCGGCCAGGTAGTTCACGGCGAACCGGAGCTCGTGGCCGTCGGCGCTCTCCTGGCGGACGCCGCCGCCGGGGACCTGCGTGCCGATGCCGGCGTTGTTGACGAGGCAGTGGAGCTCCTGGTGATCGCGCCGCACGGCCGCGGCCAGCTCGCGGACCTGGTCGAGCGAGGAGAGGTCGGCGCGGTACCAGCCGAGGCGGTCGTTCCCGGTCGTCCGCTGGACCTCGTCGAGGGCGGCCCGGCCGCGCTCGTCGTCGCGGCCGTGGAGCAGCACGGTCGCGCCGCGACCGGCCAGGTCGGCGGCCAGCGCCCGGCCCAGGCCGTCGGTGGCGCCGGTCACGAGAATGGTCTGCCGCTCGATCTCACGCATGCCGCTGAGGGTACCGACGGCACCGGGAATGTCCGGACCGGAGCCGCCCGTTGCACGAAGCATCGTGAAGGTGGAGATCTGGTCCGACGTCGTGTGCCCCTGGTGCTACATCGGCAAGCGCAGGTTCGAGCGGGGCCTGGCGGGGTTCGCGCACCGCGCCGAGGTCGAGGTGGTGTGGCGCAGCTTCGAGCTGGACCCGCGGGCGCCGCGCGCGAGCGACGAGGACCCCGTCGAGCGGCTGGCGCGCAAATACGGGATGACGCCCGAGGCGGCGCTCGAGGCCCACGCGCGCGTCACCGGCCTGGCGGCGCAGGAGGGCCTGACGTACCGGCTCGACGTGGCCCGGCCGGCGAACACGTTCGACGCCCACCGCGTGCTGCACCTGGCGGCCGAGCGCGGCGTGCAGGCCGAGGCCGAGGAGCGCATGTTCGCGGCGTACTTCACGGAGGGCCGGCGGCTGGGCGACCCGGAGACGCTGGTCGCGGTGGCGGCGGAGGCGGGCGTGGACGAGACCGCGGCGCGGAACGTGGTCCAGGGCTCCGCGTACGCGGAGGCGGTCGCCGGCGACGAGCGGGAGGCGGCCGAGCTGGGCATCACGGGCGTGCCGTTCTTCGTGATCGACCGCCGGTACGGCATCTCCGGCGCGCAGCCGGCCGAGCTGATCCAGCGGGCCCTGGAGCAGGCCTGGGCCGACGCCCACCCGGCGGACGCCTAGAGGGCCGGCCGATTCGTGAAACGGAGGGAAAGGTTGAACTGTCGATACTTGCACGCCTCCAGAGGTCCGGAGACGTTGAAGTTCCGACACTTCAACCTGACCCTGGGACGTTCAGCAGCGAACCCTAGCCGCTCGGCGGGTCGGCGTCGAGCGCATCGAGGACGCGGCGGGCGGCCGTCGTGTCCGGGTGCTCCTCGCCGAGCACGCGCCGGCGGGCGGCGAGCGTCTCGCGGAACAGGCTCCCGGCCTCCTCCAGGCGGTCCTGGCCGACCAGCGCGTTGGCCAGCTCGAACAGCGTGCTCAGCGTGTCGGGGTGGTCGTCGCCGAGGATCAGGCCCTGCGTGCGCAGCACCTCGCCCAGCTGGTCCTCGGCCTCCTGCCAGCGCGCCTGCCCGGCCAGCGTCCGGGCCAGCTCGTGGCGGGTCACCAGCGTGGAACCTCGCGGAACCCGGCCTCCGCCTCGGTCCACCGGCCCTGGCTGGCGATCGTCCAGGCCAGCTCGTGGCGCGTGGTGAGCGTGAACGGGCTCTCGTCTCCGAGGACGCGCCGGAGCGCGGCCAGCACCTGGCGGTACTCCGCCTCGGCCTCCTGCCACCGGCCCTGCTTGGCGATCGTGCGCGCGATGTCGTTCCTGGTGACGAGCGTCCGCAGGTCGTCGGGGCCCAGCACCGCCGACTTGGCGTCGGCGACCTCGCGGTAGACGTCCTCGGCCTCGGCCCACCGGCCCTGCTGGCCGGTCTGGTACGCGAGCAGGTGACGCAAGTCGAGGATGCCGGGGTGGTCCTCGCCGAGCCGGCCCGCGACCGCGAGTGCCTTGCGCGTCAGGTGGCGCGCGGCGGCCATCGCGCCGCTCCAGTGCTCGGCGACGACCACCCGGTGCACGGCCTCGATCAGCGCGGCGAGACCAGCGTCCTCCGTATGGGCGGCGACGGTGTCGAGCAGCGCCAGCAGGTGCGGCGTGAGCCGGCGCAGCCACGGCCAGTCCGGCGGGTGCGCGTCGTTGAGCGTCCCGACGGCGGCGGTCACCAGCTGGATCGCGATCTGCCGGACCAGGTCGGGGGACGGCTCGGCGCCGCCGGGGAGGAGGAGGTGGGCCTGGCTGCTGGCGGCGATCACCGGGTGGACGATCACGGCGTGGCGGCCGGTGATCACGTCCACGAGGCCCACCCGGGCGAGGCCGCGCAGCCCCTGCTCCAGCCGCGTCGCCGCGCCCACGTGCCCGTCGTCCGGGATGGGGAAGAGGAGGCGGTGCATCCGCGTCGGGTCGAGCAGGTCGAGCGGGATCGGGACCGCCGCGGCGAAGCAGGAGAGGAGGCGCAGCAGCGGCCTGGCGTGCGGCAGCCGGTGGTTGGCCAGGTCGTCGAGCGACAGCTCCCAGGTGTCCATGATGCTGGCCCGGGGGTCGTCGGCCCGGTGGCTGTCGGGGTCGGGCCGGAGCAGCCGCGCGCTCGCCGGGTCCCGGTCGAGCGCCCGCTGGTAGCCGCTGAACGATGACCAGCGCGTCACGCCCGAGCTGAGGTAGCTGCCGGCCAGGTGGAGGGCGAGGGGAAGGCCGCCCAGCCGGCGGGCCAGCCCGGCCGCCTGGTCGCGGCCGCCGGCGTGCGGCGCCAGGTCGAGCAGCACCTCCGCGGCGGAGTGGTCCGAGAGCGGCGCCAGGCGGACGATGCGCGCCTGCCGGCCCCAGGTCTGCTGGTCGGCCTGCCGGCTGGTGACCAGCACCAGGCCGCGCCGGCCGTGGCGGACCCAGCCCGTGCCGGACGCGACGGAGCCCAGCTCCGACGAGAGCAGCACCGGCTCGTCCGCGTTGTCGATCACGAGCAGCCAGCCGTCCGGGGCCCGGTCGAGCAGCGCCCAGAGCCGGTCGGGGGCGTCGCCGGCCTGCGCCGCCAGGGCCTGCAGGTCCGACACGCCGGCGCCGAGCAGCCGCGCCACGGTCACCATGCCCGCGGCGAGGCTGGACGCGTCCACGGCGGAGACCCACCAGACCCAGCGTTCCGGCCGGACCAGGCGGGCGACCTCGGCGGCCACCGTGGACTTGCCGACGCCGCCCATGCCGGCGAGGACGATCACGCCGCGCTCGTCGCGGAGGGATCCCAGCAGGTCGTCGCGGCCGCGGACCTCGACCGGCAGCTGGCCGACCGGCACCGCGACGGACGCGCCCACGACCTGCGAACGCCGCGATACATCAGGCCCGGCCGAGGGCGGCGCCAGCTCGACCAGCGCCTGGTACAGCCGCGCCTCGAGCTCCAGCGGCGACGCCACGCGGATCACCGTCATGCCGGCCTGCTCCAGGAGGCGGCGCCGGAACGCCGCCTGCCGGCCGCCGTGCTCCAGGTCGAGGATCTGCTCGGCCGGGAGCGGGATCTGCTGGTGCTCGTCGAGCAGGAAGATGAGCCTCGGCAGCTGCAAATCAGTGGCCGTGTCGAACTCCAGCTCTGTGTACGACAGCTCCGCGCGGTCACGTACGAGCGACCCATAGCGGAACCCGATGATGCCGATGTACACATCGGCCTGCTCCAGGATCTCCCGACAGCGATCGGCCGGCTGCTGATCCCGGGCGGCGAAGTACGCCATGTCCGTCACGAGACACTGGGCGCGAATCACCGCCGACTCGGCGGCGGCCACGAACGACTGCTGCGCTGGGAACTGGCGCAGCTCGGAGGTGTGACTCAGGAACACACGTCGATACCCGCTGCCCACAGTGGGAGACGCTACCCGAAGCAGGCGCCGGTTGGCGGTCCTTCGACAGTCCGAAACGGGGCCTCGTCACAGACCTTCGACGCTAACGATAATGACTGTTAACGATAGCGCAAGGTGCCGTCACGGGTGGGGCCGGGGGCG
>VBJR01000341.1 GCA_005880175.1 Chloroflexota bacterium | reverse complement strand
CTGCACCTGGCGTGGCAGGCCGTCGCCGGCGGGGTGCACGACTGCGTGGCGGTGGTGGGCTTCGAGAAGATCGACCACGCGGACCGCGCCAGGGTCGGCCGGGCGATCAACGCGACGATGGACCTGGGCGAGATCGCGGAGATCCACGGGCCGGCGGCGGCCACCGAGCGCAACGTCTACGCGGAGGGGCTGTCGGCCAGCTCCGACCCCGAACGGCGGGTGCCGTTCGACCCCGAGCTGCTGGCACTGGTCGTCGTCAAGAACCGCCGCCACGGCGCCCGCAACCCATGCGCCCACCACCAGGAGGAGCTGACCGTCGAGCAGGTGCTGGGCGCGCCGGTGGTCGGCGGGGTCCTGACGCGGCCGATGTGCGCGCCGCTCACCGACGGCGCCGCCTGCCTGGTGCTGGCGGCGGGCCGGTTCCCCCGGGCCCGGCAGGGCGGCGCCCGCCTGGCCGCGTCGGTGCTGACGTCGGGCCGGGGCGACGACATGCGCCGCCGGTTCTCGGTCGGCCTGGCCGCGCGCCAGGCGTACGAGATGGCCGGCGTCAGCCCGAGCGAGCTCGACCACGTCGAGCGCTTCGTCCGCGACCGCATGACCGCGCTGGGCGGCCGGCTGCCGGTCAACCCCAGCGGCGGGCTGCTCGCCCGCGGCCACGCGATCGGGGCCACGGGCGTGGCCCAGGTCGTCGAGCTGGTCCGCCAGCTCGAGGGCCGCTGCGGCGCGCGCCAGGTGCCGTCCGCCCGGCTCGGGCTGGCCGAGAACACCGGCGGCTGGCTGGGCAGCGACGTCGCCGCCTGCTGCGTTCACGTGCTGCAGGTGTAGCCCGCAGACGTGCAAGCTTGACATCGGAGATGCGAGAGGTCTGGATCAGCGGGGCGGCGATGACGCGCTTCGGCAAGCACAGCGACCGCACCGCCCGGGAACTGGCCGAGGAGGCGGTCGCGGGGGCGCTGGCCGACGCGGGCGTCGAGGCGGCCGACGTGCAGTGCGCGTACGTGGGCAACGCGGTGGCGGGCGTCATCGACGGCCAGGAGTCCATCCGGGGCCAGGTCGTGCTGCGCAACACCGGCCTGATGGGCGTCCCGATCGTCAACGTCGAGAACGCCGACGCCTCCTCCTCCACGGCCCTGCACCTCGCCTGGCAGGCCCTCGCGTGCGGCGCCCACGACTGCGCGGTCGTGCTGGGCTACGAGAAGCTCGACCACGTCGACCTGGGTCGCTCGTTCCAGGCGATCAACGCCACGATCGACCTGACCGAGCTGGGTGACGTCTTCGGGCCCGACGCGCACGAGCGCAGCGTCCTGATGGACGTGTCCGCCGCCATCACGTACGGCGACGGCCGCGAGCGGCTCACGGCCGAGGTGCTGGCCCAGGTCGCCGTCAAGAATCACTATCACGGCTCGCTCAACCCGTGCGCGCACCACCAGACGGCGGTGACGGCCGAGCGCGTCCTGAGCTCCCGCGCCTTCGCGGGCCCGCTGACCCGGCTCATGTGCGCGCCGTTCAGCGACGGGGCCGCGTGCCTCGTCCTGACGGCCGGCGACGTCGCCCGCGGGCGGCCGCGCGGCGTGAGGATCGCCGCCTCCGTGCTCCACTCCGGGCGCGGCGACGACATCGAGCTGCCGTACGCCGTGATCCCGGCGAGCCGCGAGGCGTACGACCGGGCGGGCATCGGGCCCGAGGACCTGGACGTGATCGAGATCCACGACGCCACGACCATCAGCGAGGTGATGGTCTACGAGCGCCTGGGCCTGTGCGCGGAGGGCGAGCCCGACCGGCTGGTCCACGAGCGGGCGACGTGGCTCGGCGGCCGGATCCCGGTCAACACCAGCGGCGGCCTCCTGGCGCGCGGCCACCCGCTCGGCGCCACCGGCGCCGCGCAGGTGGTGGAGCTGGTGTGGCAGCTCCAGGGCCGCTGCGGCGCCCGGCAGGTGGCCGGGGCGCGGGTGGCGCTGGCGCACAGCATCGGCGGCTGGATCGGAGCCGACGTGGGCGCCGTCTGCGTCCACGTGCTCACCCGCTGATGGGCCTGCTCGACGGCCGGGTCGCCCTCGTGACGGGCGGCAGCTCCGGCATCGGGCTGGCGGCCGCCCACGCGTTCGCCCGGGAGGGCGCCGCCGTCGTCCTCGCCAGCCGCGACCGGGAGCGGGGCGAGGCCGCCGCCGCCGAGGTGCGCGCGCGGGGCGGCGACGCGCTCCACGTCCCCACCGACGTCGCCGACCCGGCCCAGGTGGACGCGCTCGTCGCCGCCTGCCTGGGCCGGCACGGCCGCCTGGACTGCGCGTTCAACAACGCGGCCACCGGCGGACCGGCGGCGCTCTGCGCCGACATCGAGCCGGAGGAGTTCGATCGCACCATTGCCGTGAACCTGCGCGGCGTCTGGCTGTGCATGCGCCGGGAGCTCCGCCAGATGGCGCGGCAGGGCGGCGGCGCGATCGTGAACATGTCGTCGGTGGACGGGCTGACGGCCTCCACGTACGCCGCGGCCTACGCGGCCAGCAAGCACGGGGTCAACGGCCTGACGCGGACGGCCGCCGTCGAGTACGGCGATGCCGGCATCCGGGTCAACGCGGTGTGCGGCGGCGCGTTCGCCACGGACATGCTGGCCCGCGCGTACGGGCGCGACCTGGGCTGGGTCGAGGCGTACCGGCGGCCCGCGATCCCGCTCGGCCGGCTGGGCCGGCCCGAGGAGTGCGCGGAGCTGGCCGTGTGGCTCTGCTCGGACGCCGCCTCGTACCTGACCGGCCAGTGCATCGCCGTGGACGGCGGCCTGCTGGCCGACGCGGGCTCCTACCTGGCGCTGCGCCGGCTGCCGAAGCCCGACTGACCGTCAGCGGCCGAGGCGGGCCTCCGGGAGGATCGGCTCGAACAGCTCGACGAGGTTGCCGGACGGGTCCTCCACCAGGATCTGCCGGCCGCCGACGCCCGTGACCATGTCGTTGCGGAAGCCGACCCCGGCCCGGCGCAGCTCGTCCACCCTGGCCGGGAGGTCACCCACCTCCACCGCGAAGCGGTTCCAGCCGCCGGGCTCCGGCACGGTGCCGTCCGGCATGGCCTGGCCGCCGCCCGGGCCGCCGCCGGGCCGGCTGAGGACCAGCCGCAGGTCGCCGCGGGACAGCATCGCGAACGAGGGGTTCGGGTGCATGTCCTCGTGGAACCCGAGGTGGCCACAGTAGAACGCGATCGCCGCGTCCACGTCGTTGACGATGTAACGCACCTGCACGGTCGCCATGGGCCGAGGGTATCGCCTCCCGTGGGGTTCACGCAGCCGTGCCCGATCGGGCAGCACGGCCGCCCGTTCGGCCGGGTCGGCGCATGGCAGGATGACAACGGACGATGACTCCGGTCGCGGTGCGCCGCGCCCCGGCCGCCAGGCCGCGCGCGGACAAGGTCCGTACGCGGCTTCCCGCCGCCCCCGCGCCTCGCCACGCGGCGCTCGCGCCGGCCGGCCCGGCGATGCGCGACCTGCTCGCGCCCCGGGCGGGCCCGATGGATGCCGCCTGGTCGAGCGCCGAGCTGACGCCCGCGTTCCTCCAGCTCCAGGCGGCGGCGGGCAACCAGGCGGTCTCCCTGCTCGTGCAGCGCTGCGGCGACCACCCGTGCGACTGCGGCGGCGGAGACGACGTGCCGGTGCAGCGGAGCTGGCTCGACGACGCCTGGCACACCGTCTCGGCGGCCGTCGGCATCCCGGCGCTCCTCGTCGAGATGGAGTGGGAGAGCCTGCCGCCGCCCGTCAAGGCGCTGGTCGTCAACCGCCTGCTCGACGCCTGCCGGGCGCTGATCACGGACATCCCGGCGGCGATCGACCCCTACGTGCCCAGCGGCCTGGTCATCAGCCCGCTGTTCGTCCGGGCCGCGACCGGCTTCCTCGACCGGGCCGCCTCGTACGACGACGAGAAGAAGGTCCAGGTCGTGAACCGCTTCGTGTCCCTGTGGGCGCACCCGTCGGCCGACCTCACGATCGGCTTCCTGGAAGGCCTCGTGCTCGGGCTGTGGGACGGCATCACCGGGCCGTTCGTCCTGATCTGGGACCTGGTGAAGCTGCAGTGGGGCGTGACCCAGGCCGAGGCCCGGTTCGTCGCGATGCTGGCCGACGACAGCAAGCGCAAGCTGTTCTTCGCGGACGTCGAGCGGACCTGGGCCGGCCTCGAGCCCAGGGTCGCGGCCGCGGTCCAGCAGCTGCTGGCGAGCCAGACCGACCCCACGATCTTCATCGACCTGCTGGACAAGCTGATGCAGGCGCTGCTGGCCGGGGCCGAGAGCGCGGGCGGCAGCCTGGCCGATGGGCTGGTGGCGTACATCAACCAGCCCGACAAGGTGCTGGGCAAGTCCATCGGCCGGATCGAGGGCAACATCCTGTTCCAGGTGCTGCTCATCGTGCTCACCGCCGGCGGCTGGGCGGCCCTGTCCGCGGCGATCGAGGGCATCGAGTGGGTCGCCGACGCGCTGGAGGCGCTCCAGAACGCGGGCCGGGCGATCGAGGGGTTCGTGGCCGCGAGCGAGGCGTTCGCCCGCTTCTCGACGTTCCTGCGCGAGAGCAAGGTCCTGTCCGAGCTGGTGGACGTGCTGGAGGGCGCGTTCGCGCTGTTCATCAAGTACCTCAAGTTCTCGTACGGCATCGAGGGCGCCGAGGAGCGGGCCGCCGGCGAGCTCGGCTCGATGTCCGCCGAGCAGGCGGTCGAGGCGGAGGTGGCGCGCGGCGCCCACCCCACCCCCGGCGAGGGCGGGCACGAGATCTTCGACACCGCCGAGGGCTGCGCCGTCTGCAGCTTCCCGTGCGAGTGGCTGCAGAGCAAGTACCGAGCCGAGCTCGGGCAGCCCGGGCCCGAGGGCGAGGAGTTCCGCGAGGAGCTGGAGCGGATCGCGGGGCTGACGCCCTACAGCGAGGAGCGGCTGGCCGCCGAGAAGGCGCTGCAGCAGCGCCTGGAGCGGGCGCGGCGGCTGGGACCCCCCGACCCCGCGCTCATCCGGTCGCTGGTCGGCAAGACCGGCCGCGAGGCGATGGGCGAGGTCCGCTTCACCGGCCTGGCCCGCAACCGCGAGCTGACCACGATGACGGATGCCGAGATCCGGGCCGCGTTCGAGGGCACGCCGTACACGCCGTCGAGCCATACGGTGATGCGGCTGCGCGATCCGCGGACGCCGGCGCTCGGCATCCACACCCTGCGGGACCTCGAGGGCCTGCTGAACAACGGGGTGATCACCCAGTCCGGTGAGCGGGCGATCGCCATCTCGTCCGGTAACTTCTCGATGATCGTGAACCCGAAGAGCGGCATCCTCATCACCCTGACGCCCGCGTGACGTACTTCGCGAACCCCCGCCTCCACGACGCCGAGGAGGTGGCCCGGAAGGGCGGCCGCTGCGCGATCGGTGGCGAGCGGCCCGACCCCACCGCGGACCCGGGCTGGGTCCGCTGCCCGCTGGTCGGCGAGGACTTCATCTGCCTCGGCTGCTGCTACGACCTCCAGTACCGCTCGCGGTCGGACGAGCCGCTGGGCGCCGGCAGCCCGTTCGCCGGCATCCCCGCCTCGGCGCCGCCGGCCAGCCTGGTCACGGCCTGCCTCGACCACCAGGAGCGCCTCCTGGAGGCCGAGCGGCCCAGCCCCGGGCGGGACGGGGCCCTGGAGGAGGTGCGGGCCGCGCGGGCCCGCTGGACGGCGGCCCACCCGTAGCCGGGGCCGCGCCCGCTCAGTCCCCGGCCGCCAGCTCCCCGAGCGCCCCGCTCGCCAGCAGCGCATCGGCGGCCGCGCCGCGGTGGCTCCAGCGGTCCTTCTCGGCCGGCGCCAGCTCGCCGAACGTCCGGCCCAGCTCCGGGACCAGGAACACCGGGTCGTAGCCGAAGCCGCCGTCGCCCCGCCGCTCGACGACCTCCCCCTCCCGGGCGCCGAGGAACGTCCGGGTCGGCCGGCCCGGCACCGCGAGCGCGAGCACGCACACGAACCGCGCCCGCCAGGGCCGCGGCATGCCGGTCAGCCGCGAGAACACGAGTCGCTCCCGCTCGGGCTGCGTGGGGGCGATCCGGGCCGAGTGCAGGCCCGGGTAGCCATCCAGGGCGGCCACCTCGAGCCCGCTGTCGTCGCCCAGCGCCGGCAGCCCGGTCGCGGCGGCGGCCGCCTCCGCCTTGATCGCCGCGTTGCCCGCGTACGTGTCCGCGTCCTCGGGCACCGCGGGGTCGAACGCGGTCAGCTCGACGGCGCCCTCGGCGAGGAGCCGCGCCAGGTCGCGCACCTTGCCCGCGTTGCCCGTGGCCACGACCAGCCGCGCCGCCACGGCGTCAGCCCAGCGCCGCGATCGCGCGCTTCTGGTGCGTGATGAGCTCGCGGATGCCGCGCGTCGCCAGCGTCAGCAGCTCGTCGAGCTGCTGGCGGCTCAGCGGCTCCTTCTCGGCGGTCGCCTGCAGCTCGATGAAGCGGCCGTCGTCGGCCATGACCACGTTCATGTCCGTGTGGGCCAGGAAGTCCTCGGCGTAGTCCAGGTCCAGCCGCGCCTCGCCGTCGATGATGCCCACGCTCACCGCCGCGACGAACGTCCGCAGCGGGTTGCCGCTGAGCACACGCGCCTGCTGCATGCGCCTGATCGCCTGGTACAGCGCCGCGAACGCGCCGGTGATCGCGGCGGTGCGGGTGCCGCCGTCCGCCTGGAGCACGTCGCAGTCCAGGCGCAGCGAGCGGCCGATCAGGCGCTGGATCTCGTGCGTCCGGCCGCCGATGCGGCCGCTGACGGCCTCGCGCAGGCCGCGGTCGTGCGTCGCGCGGGGCAGCATGGAGTACTCCGCGGTCACCCAGCCCTGGCCGGAGCCCCGGCGGTGCGGCGGCACGCGGTCCTCGACGCTGGCGGTGACCCACACCCGGGTGCGGCCCATCTCCACGAGCGCGGAGCCTTCGGCGTGCGCGCTCACCCCCAGCTCGAGCTTGAACGGGCGCAGCACATCAGGGCGCTCTCGCCCGTCCGGCCTCGGCACGCGATCAGTGGCCGGTGAGCTTCAGGAGGAGCGTCGTTCCCTCCCAGAAGATGTAGAGCGGGACGAAGACCAGGAGCGGCGTGAGCGGGTCGGCGCCCGGCGTCATGAAGTTGGCGGCCAGGCCCAGGGCGACCATCCAGTAGAGGCGGTGCCGGTAGAGCCAGCGGGCGCTGATGATCCGCAGCATGCCCAGCGTGTAGAGCACCACGGGCAGCTCGAACACGATCCCGAACGCGATCGTGATGAGCAGGATGAAGCCGAGCAGCTCGTCGCCGAGCGGCAGGTAGTGCACGTCCAGCGGCGCGAATCCCGTGAGCACCCTGATGAACAGGGGCAGCGAGAACAGCGCGAACGCGATGCCGAGCAGGAAGAAGAAGGACGTGGCCACGATCAGCGGCAGCGCCAGGCGCCGCTCGTGCTCGTGGAGGCCCGGGCTGACGAACGTCCACGCCTGCCAGAAGATGATCGGCGCCGACGCGATGAGGCCGACCACGAGCGCGATCGTCAGGCCGAGCGTGAACGCTCCCGCCGGGTGCGTGAAGTACACGCCCGTCCTCTGGAGCCCGGCTCGCGCGATGAGCAGGTCCAGGATTCGCTGCCAGAACACGAACGCGACGATGGTCGTGACCAGCCAGCCGATCGCGGAGATGATGAGGCAGCGGCGGAGGTCCTCGAGATGCTCGACGATCGACATGCGCCCATCGGCGCCGTGGTGCTTCTCTGAGGACGGGGGCCGGCCCCTGGAAAGCAGGGCCATCGGCGGTGCGCTAGCTCGTCTTCTCGGGTTCGGCCTTGTGCTCGGCGGCCGAGGTCGCGGTGGTGGTCTTGGTGGCCTCCGGCGCCGGCGCGTCCTTGGCCTCCATGGACGACCTCACCTCGGACGTGATGTCGTTGGACGCCTTCCGGAACTCCCGGATCCCACGGCCCACCGCTCCACCCAGCTCGGGCAGCTTACCGGGCCCGAAGATGATGAGCACGATGGCCAGCAGGATGATCAGCCACAGCGGGTGAAACGGCAAACCCATCTTCCAGTTACCTCCAGGAGATTATATGCGGCACCGGACGACTTCCCCCCTGCCTCAGGTGCGCCGGATCTCCACGCTCAGGATACGGTCAGTTGTGTCCAACTGACTCGCGATGTCCTGGCCCAGAGTCACATTGGCGAAGTGGTTGTAGACGTTG
>VBJR01000046.1:22263-31139 GCA_005880175.1 Chloroflexota bacterium | reverse complement strand
CCGCGTGAACAGCTCCCTCTCACGCTCGGTGACGTTGATCGACGACGTGACGGCAAGGTCGGCGAGCATCGCGCCCGACACCATAACCAACCGCCCCACCTCTCCGCAGACCCTCATCCGCCAAGCCCTGGCTCCGGCCCGCTCAGCCGCCTACGCGCGGACCTGAATAGTTACCAAGCCCACGCTGCCGCCGGCTCCCGTCACCGCGTCCAGGATCATTACCTCCGGGGCAGCCTCTTCTGCGCCTCGTGCGGCGCCCGTCTCTCCGACGGGGTGTCCAAGGGCCGGGGCGGCTACTACCACTACTTCTTCTGCCTCGGCCGCCAAACCCACCGCAACGGCTGCCGCGAGGTCTACGTACCGGCTGAGGATCTGGAGAAGCAGATCGAGCTGCTCTGGTTCCGGGTCGAGATCCCGCAGTGGCTGCGCAAGAAGATCAAGTCCGATGCCGCCCGCCGCATCCCCGAGCGCTACGGGGAGGTCGAGCACGAGTTCGCGGCGGCCCGCCGCCGGCTGGCCGAGCTGGAGGAGGAGCGTCGGAGGTTGCGCGACGCCTACCTGGCCGGAGCTATGCCGATGGATCTCCTGAAGGAGGCGCAGGACCGCCTCGCCGAGGAGGTCCGGACTCTTGAGGCCAAGGCTCCGCCGCAGGCCCACACCGAAGTCATCGAACAGATGCTCGACCGGGCCTTCGGCTACGCCGACCAGTTGCGGGACGCCTACCTCCGGGCTCTACCGCACGAGCGGCGGGCCTGGAATCAGCATGTCTTCAAGGGATTCTGGGTTGGGGATCGATCGATCAAACGTTCGGAGTTCCAGGACTTCTGGAGCCACCTAGTCAAGTACGAGAGCGGTGGTTCGAGTATCGATGAATTGGTAGCCCCGGCGGGATTCGAACCCGCGATCTCAGCCTTGAGAGGGCTGCGTCCTAGTCCACTAGACGACGGGGCCACGTAGCGGCTGCCCGCCCCGCGGCGGGCGCCCGAGCGCACCCAATCATATCGGGACCGCCGCTCCCCGTTCCAGGTACCCCTCGGTCGGCTCTCAGGAAGCGTTGAGAAATGGCGGCTAAGATCAGGTTAAGGCAACGTGGCACCCCGATCCGTACGCCGGAGGTCTCGCCGCTCTCAGGGGAGGATGGGCTGGCGGGGCGCTCTCGCGCTGCTTCTCGCCGGGCTCTTCGTCTCCGGCCTGTCCGGGGCCTTCGCCTACTTCCTTCCCGCCGCCCTCGTCGCCTACGCCCAGACCGGCCAGGGAACCCAGGGCCGCTCCGGGGCTCGGGCCGGGCCCAGCCCCGACGCGACCACGACCACCACCCCCGCGCCGGCCGGCGCCCCCTTCACCGTGCTCCTCCTCGGCTCCGACGACGACTCCAAGTTCGCGCCCGACCGGCTACCTCCTCGTGCCCCTCTCCTCGGGCGGCGAGGCCAAGATCGACGCGGCCTACAGCTACGGCGGGGCCGCCGACGCCGTGACCACGGTCGAGCGGAACTTCGGCGTCCACGTGGACGACTGGGTCTGGGTGGGCCTGCGCGGCCTCGTCAAGCTGATCGACTACGTCGGCGGCGTGGACGTCACCACCACCAACCCCGTCCTGGACGACTTCTACCCCGCCGACCTCGAGAACGCCGACCCCTACTCCTACAAGCGCGTCCTCGTCCTGCCCGGCCCCCAGCACCTGGACGGCCTCCACGCGATGGAGTACGTCCGCTCCCGGCACGGCGACATCCAGGAGGACTTCGGCCGCTCCCAGCGGCAGCAGCAGGTCCTGCTCGCGCTCAAGGCCAAGGCCAGGTCCGTCAACCCGCTCGACCTGCCCGGCGTCCTGGGCTCGTTCAACGGCGAGTTCAAGACCAGCATCAACCTGGCCGACATCGGCCGCATCCGGTCCCTGCTCTCGCTGGCCAGCCAGGTCAACGACCCCTCCCAGATCCAGCAGCTCGTCCTCGTCCCGCCCTACACCTCGGACGCGGTCGTGGACGGGGCCGACGTCCTGATCGCCGACTGGACCGCGATCCGGCCGCTCATCCGCCAGTACTTCTCGTGATCCCGGGTCGCTGGACGGCGTCCCGGGCGGCGGCGCTGGCCGCGTTCGCGGTCGCCTGGCTGGCCGCCGGCCTCGGTGTGTACCTCGCCCTCGGCGCCCACCGCAGCCCCCTCGCCACGAAGGCCAACAAGCCCGAGGAGGTGCAGGCCCCCGCCGGCCCGCTCCAGCGCCTGCCCGGCACGCTCTACCTGGTCCAGGACGGCACGCTGTACCGGCTCCAGCGGGGCACGTTCACGCCGCTGCTCAACGCCAGCGGCAACGCCACCTGGACGATGCCCGCCGTCAGCCCCAGCGGCCAGGACCTGGTCGTCGTCCGCCGCGAGTACGCGTACTCGGACCTGTACCTGGTGGACGCCGCCGGCAACGTCCAGCAGCAGCTCACGCACGACGCCAGCAGCACCGTCGAGCGCAACCACTGGGCGCTCTACCCCAGGCTCAGCGCGGACGGCTCGACCCTCTGGTTCGACTACGATCCCAAGGACGTCTACAACAGCTACAACGTGGTCATGGCGGTGTGGTCGATGCCGCTCGGGGCCAACAAGACCAGCCAGATGCGCAAGTGGACGATCCCCAACGACTACACGGGCGGCGACGTCCAGCCCGTGCCGCTGGCGTCGGGCGGCGTGATCTACACGAAGTACGCGCTCGACACCACCGCCAACAAGATCCTGGGCCAGCTCTGGCTCTCCGAGCGGGCCGGCAGCGAGGGGACGCCCCTGACCCCGGCCAGCGACGACTGCTCGCAACCCGCCCTCTCGCCCGACGGCCAGCGGCTGGCGATGATCTGCACCGGCGGCACCCAGCTCGTCACCATCCAGGTCGCCACGTTCGACGGCTCCGCGCTGGGGCCGCGCCAGGTCCTCGCCTCGGGCCAGGTGGCCGCGCAGCCGACCTGGGCGCCCGACGGCCTGAGCCTCGTGTACCTCGCGGCCCAGGGCATCAGCGGCCACTTCCAGCTCTGGCAGCAGCCGCTCCCGCCGCGACCGTCGCCGTCGGCCGCCGCCGCGACCCCCATCCCGACCCGGACCGCCGCCGAGGCATCGCCGTCGCCCACCTCGACTCCCACCCCGCTCCCCGCGCCCGTCCAGCTCACCACCAACCTCGACTTCGACGCCACCTCGACGATCGCCTGGCACGTGTAGACTGTCTCGCCTAGTCCGAGACACAGAGATACACCGGGGAGGGGGAAAGTGCGGTATCGAGGTCTCGTGGTGGCCATCGCGGCTGCCTGCTTCGTCGTCCTGACGCCGGTGGTGGCGTCCGCGGACAATGGTGCGACCTCCCCTGAGCCCACGCCCTTCTGCACGGTCGGTGTGGACTTCACGTGGGACGGCGCCACCTGGCTCAGCGAGTTCCCGAACAAGAACGGCGACCTGTGCGTCGCCGGGGGCGTCAACGCGTCCGCTCCGGCGGGACACAGCACCGCCGGCGCCCACCAGGTCTGCGCCTCGGCGGGCCCGCGGTTCAAGGACTGCAAGTCGCTGGCCGTCGTGCTCGTCACCGGCGCCGCTCCGGCCACGCCCAAGCCGAGCGGCCTCGCGGGGGCGCCGGCACCGGCGGCCGCGCCGACCGCCGCGCCCACCCTGGCGCCGGAGCCCGGACCGCTCGCGATCCCGTCCAACGCCCCGGCGCCGGCGGCGGTGCGGGCGGCCGTCAACAACCTGTCGCCGCAGCAGCGCGAGCTCGGCCTGGCCCTGTTCACCGTCGGCGTGCTCGGCCTCCTCGCGATCGCGGGGCGCCGCTACCTGCTCAGCCGCCGGAGCAAGCCCGCCGCCGCGCTGCCCAGCCCGGGAGGCCAGCCACCGCCTCCGCGGCGTCGCTGACGCGTCTTCGGCCCGTCAACGCAGTGCGACAACATAACCTGCCCCCTTGGCCATCCAAAGCGGTAATCTTGCGTCCGTGGGGGCATGTCCCCGATGACGATAGATGGGGGATTGGCCGTGGGCGTGCGCAACAGGCACCGTGTGGCACTGGAGTTGGACATCGATGAGGACCCGGCTCACCTGGAGCCCGAGGCGTGGGACCTGCACGACCTCCAGGTCGCGCTGGCGGCCGGCCTCGCGCGCCCGCTGCGGATGATCCACGGCCTGGTGCTGGACACCGAGCGGGACCGCCTGTCGGTCACGCTGCAGGCGATCGCAGAGGGCGTCAACGAGGTGGTCCAGGGCTACTGGATGATCTCGGCGACGCCCACGTGTCCGCAGTCGGTGGCGACCCGCGCCCCGCGGCCGTCGATCGAGCTGCTGATCGAGCTCCAGGCGATCGCCGAGCACGCCGAGCGAGCCGCCGGCCACCTCCGGGAGCAGGGCCTGTAGCGGTCGGCCGAGCACCGGTCAGGCCGGCGCGTCGCCCTCCCGCACCAGGAACGGGGCCAGCAGGTCCGGCAGCGCCGCGTCGGCAACGCGCAGCGCCTCCTCCATCGGCAGGTCCTGCACCGCGTACCGCTGGCGGCCGGCCGCGGTCGTGGCCACCAGCGTCACCAGGCCGGCGCGACGCTGGAAGAACGACCGCTCGAGGTTCCAGCCGATGATGCCCTCCGTGGCCAGCATGCACCGGCGCCGGACCAGCGATCCCCAGCTCGTCACCAGGAAGCGGCCGGCCAGGGTGTGCCCGAGGCTGCGGTAGCGGTCGTACGCCAGCGCCAGGCCCAGCGCCAGCAGGACAGGCGACAGCTCCCACGCCCACGCCAGCGGCGGCAGCGCCACGCTCACCACGACCAGCCCGACCGTGACCACCGCCCACGCCAGGGCCATCCGCGTGTACCGCCTCCGGTGTGCGCGCGGGCCGTGCGGCACCAGTGGGGCGGTCACCGGGTCGGCCGACCCGAGCACGGCGACGGCCACCCGGCGGGCCTCGTCGCCGGGCGCCGGCGGCAGCAGCAGCGTCCCGCCCCGCTCGGCGCCGCGACCCACGCGCAGGCCGGTCGCGACCGCGATGCACCGGGCGCCGCGGGCGAACCGGAGCAGGAGCGGCTCGCTGATCTCCACGCCGCGCAGCCGCCGCTCCTCCAGCGTGGTGGACCGGGTCGAGAGCAGGCCCCGCGTCACCTGCAGCGAGCCGCCGCCGTTGCGGACCAGCCGGAAGCCCCAGAACGCGAGCACGTACCCGACGGTCGAGGCGATCGCGACCACGGCCAGCAGCACGAGCGCCAGCCCGACCAGCTCGACCGCCAGGGGCAGCCCGACCAGCCGCAGATAGCCCGCGGTCGTCTCGCCCAGGCGCTCCGCGTCGAGGTGCGCCTCCGACACGATCCGCCAGGCGAAGCCGAGGACGAACAGCACCGTCAGGAAGCCGGACAGCGTGAACGGCCCGTACCCGACCCACGACGGCGAGGCCGCCGCCAGCACCGTCTCGGCGGGCGCGGGCGCCGGCCCGGCCGCGGCCACCGCCTCCTCGGCCCCCGCGACGGCCGGCGCGGCATGGCGCCGGAGCACGTCGTCCCGCAGCCGCTCGGCCGCCGCGGCCGAGATGCCGTCCAGCTGCAGCGCGTTCTCGCTCTTGCGGTCCGACAGTCCCGTGCCCACGTTGACCCGGACCAGGCCCAGGATCCGGTGCAGCGGCGACGCCGAGATGTCCACCGTCCGCACCCGGTCCAGCGACACGCTCACGAGCTCGCGCCGGAGCAGGCCCCGGCGCACCTGGATGCGCTCGGCCGCGACCTGGTAGCTCGTCGTGAACCAGCGCAGCACGCCCAGGCTGATCGCGATGCCCGTGCCCACCAGGGCCCACAGGCCGCCGCGACCCGTGCTGCTGCCGGCGAACAGCACGCCCACCAGCAGCGGGAACAGCCGCACGACCTCGCGGACCGGGTGCACCAGCAGCATTCGGACGCTGAGGCGGCGCCAGCCGTCGTCCGCGACGGCGGCGGGCTGGGCCTCGCCCTGCGGCAGCGTCGTCACGTCGCGTCGCCCCGGGTGGACTCGATGGCGCGGGCCAGGTCGTCCACCAGCGTCTGCGCGACCTGGCGGTCGAGGCCGTGGACCTTCAGCGGCCCCGCGGCGGACGCCGTCGTGACCCGCACGTTGGACAGGCCGAACAGCTGCTCGAGCGGCCCCCGCTCCGTGTCCACCGTCTGGATGCGGGAGATCGGCGCGATCCGGCGCTGCTGCGAGAACCACCCGACCTGCGTGTACACGGCGAGCGGCGTGGCCTCCCACCGGTGCACCCGGAAGCGCCACTGCGGCATGACGACCAGGTGGATCGCGGCGACGACCGCGGTCGCGGCCAGCGCCGCCACGTGCCACTGGAGGGCCCCGTCGTCGGAGTTGACGACCAGGAACCCGACCTGGAGGGCGGCGAAGACGATCCAGCCGAACAGCGCCCTGAGCGCCCAGTACCAGATGGCCCGCGGGCTGACGAAGTGCCGCGGCGGCCGCAGCTGCAGCGGGGCCGGCGGCGCCTCGCCGGCCGGGATGGCGTCGGTCATATCCACCTCAACGTACGAGACGAACCACCTAGTCGCGCTCGAACGCGCGGAGGTAGGGACGCTGCGCCTCCCACATCTCGTCGAACATGCGCTCGATCTCCTCCAGCGAGCAGACCGCGGCCGTCAGCGGGTCCAGCATCAGCGCGTACAGGGCGGCGCGCCGGTCCCGCTCCAGGAGCGCGCCGGCCATCAGCTCGTGCACCGCCATGTGGGACCGGTTCAGCGCCGCCAGCTGCTCGGGCAGGCTGCCCACATGGGTCCCCTGCACCCCGTTGCGGTCCACCAGGCACGCCACCTCGACGCAGCCGCCGCGGGGCAGGTTGTCGATCAGGCCCAGGTTCTCCACGTTGCCGTGGATGACCGCCGGCCGGCCCAGGCTGGTCGCCTCGACGATGTCGGCCGCGTACTCGTGGCTGCGCTCGGCCGGCAGGTCCGTCTCGCCCGACGCCCAGCCGGCCGCGAGCTGCCGGTGCGCCTCCTGCCACCGCGGCCAGTTGTGGGCGTAGAACCCGGACTCGCCGAGGTAGCCGGGGCGGCTGTACCTCTCCACCAGGTCGGGCCGCTTGCGGAAGTACGGCACGTACTCCGAGAAGTGGCCGCTCGACTCGGTCACGAACGCGCCCAGCCGCAGCATCATCTCGAACCGCACGGGGTCGCGCTCGTAGACCTCGGGCCGCCCGGCGGCCGCGCGCAGGCGCGGGTACTGGTCCTCGCCGTCGCGGGTCAGCTCCGTGAACCAGGCGTTGTGGTTGATGCCCGCGCAGCGCCAGCGCAGGTCCTCGTACGGGACGTCGAGGTACTCGGCGATCCGGCGCGACGTGGACTGCACGCTGTGGCACAGGCCGACGACCGGCAGGCCGGTGGCCCGGATCGCGGCCAGCGTCAGGATCGACATGGGGTTCGTGTAGTTCAGGACGAGCGCGTCCGGGCACAGCCGGGCCACGTCGCGCACGATCTCGAGCCAGTCGGGGCCGGTCCGCAGCGCCTTGAAGATGCCGCCCGGGCCGATCGTGTCGCCGATGCACTGGTCCACGCCGTACTTCAGCGGGATGTCGTAGTCGTGGCCGACGTTGGGCCGGCCGGCCACCTCGATCGAATTGACGACGTAGTCGCTGCCGGCCAGCACGTCCGCGCGGTCCGTGCTGGCCACCACCTCCCAGCCCGGGCCCAGCCGCGCGGCCAGGCGCTCGGCGATCCGGCGGGCGACGTCGAGCCGCTCCGGGTCCACGTCCACCAGGGCGAACGTGCCCGGGCCCAGGCCCTCGATGCACAGGATGTCGGTCATCACCTGGCGCGCGAACACGGCGCTGCCGGCGCCGATCAGGGTGATGCGGGGTCCTCGTCTGGTCTCCTCGGGCACGAGGACATCATGGCGCGGGGCTCAGCCGGATTCCACCGACGGTGGCGGACGTGGCGCCGAGTCGCCGACTGTTCGGTGGAATCCGGCTCAGGCCAGCAGCTTGTCCAGCGTGATCGGGAGGTCGCGGACCCGGATGCCGGTCGCGTGGTGGACCGCGTTCGCGATCGCCGCAGCCGTGCCCACGATCCCCACCTCGCCGAGGCCCTTCGCGCCCATCGGGTTGACGTGCGAGTCCTCCTCGTCGATCCACGTCGCCTCGACGTCGCGGACGTCGGCGTGGGCCGCGACGTGGTAGCTCGCGAGGTCGTGGTTCACGTACGCGCCCAGGTGCGGGTCGAGGACGCTGGCCTCGTGGAGCGCCATCGACAGGCCCATCGTCATCCCCCCCAGCAGCTGGGAGCGGGCCGTCTTCGGGTTCAGGATCCGGCCGCACGCGAACACCCCGAGCAGCCGGGCGACGCGCACCTCGCCCGTGTCCTCGTCCACCCGGACCTCGGCGAACTGGGCGCCGAACGAGTGCATCGAGAACTGGCGCGCCTCCGGGTTCGGCCCCACCTGGCCCCTCGCCTCCAGGCCCTCGGCCGGGATGACGTCGTCCAGCTCCAGCAGCCGCGCCCGCAGGTTCCCGCACGCGTCGATCACGGCCGACCCCCACGAGGCCGTGCCCATCGACCCGCCCGCCCCCATGGCCGGCGGCAGCCCGGAGTCGCCGATCGCGACGCGCACGCGCTCGACCGGCTGCTCCAGCGCGTCCGCGGCGATCTGGGTCAGGACGGTCCACGCCCCGGTCCCGATGTCCACGGCGCCGATCTCGACGTGGAAGAGGCCGCTCGGGTCCACCCGCGCGACCGCCGCCGACGGCGCCCGCCGCGCCGGGTACGTGGACGAGGCGACGCCCGTCCCGACCAGCCAGCGGCCCTCGCGCCGGGCCCGGTGCCGCGGGTCGCGCCCGTCCCAGCCGAACCGCCGCGCCCCCTCGCGCAGGCAGGCGACCAGACCGTGGCTGCTGAACGGGCGGCCGTTCTCGGGGTCCACGGCGGGCA
>VBJR01000046.1:0-22054 GCA_005880175.1 Chloroflexota bacterium | reverse complement strand
TGCTGGATCGTCGGCGTCCGGTAGCCGGCAATCGCGAACATCTGCGGCCGCGTCAGGGCCAGCTTGACCGGCCGGCCCGTCTGCCGCGCCGCCATCACGACCAGCGCCCGGTGGGGCCGGGCCAGCACCTTGGAGCCGAACCCGCCGCCGACGTACGGCGTGATCACGTGGACGCGCTCGGGCGGCAGCCCGAACAGCGTGGCCAGGTCGCCGCGGACCCGGTGTGGGCCCTGGTTGGAGTCGTACACCGTCAGCCCGTCGTCCGTCCAGACCGCGATCGTCGCGTGCGGCTCCATCGGGTTGTTGTGCACGGCGGGCGTCGTGTACGTCTCGTCCACCGTGACCGCCGCGGCCGCCAGCGCCGACTCGACGTCGCCCTCGGCGGTGTCCGTCGGGTGGCCGGCGTTGATGATCGCGGGCGTCTCCAGGTCGTCGCGGTCCACCCGCAGGACGACGTCGTGGGGCCGCTCCTCGTACCGCACGGTGACGAGGTCGGCAGCCTCCCGCGCCGTCTCCAGCGTCTCGGCGACCACCGCCGCCACGACCTGGCCGCGGTACGCGACGGCGTCCGACTGGAGCACGTCCCACTCGACGTCCTGGAACGCCTGGGGATTGGGCACCAGCGGCTGCAGCCGGGGCGCGTTCTCGTGCGTGAGCACGGCCAGCACGCCCGGCAGGGCCAGCGCGGCGACCGCATCGACGGCCACCACCCGGCCGGCCGCGATCGTGCTCTGGACCGGCACGGCGTACGCGGCGTGCTCCAGCCGGTGCTCGTACGCGTACGTGGCCGATCCGGTGACCTTGTGGCGGCCGTCCACCCGGTCGAGCGGCGTGCCGGTGACGCGCGCCACCCCGTCGCTCACTGGAGCACCTTCGGAAGAGATCGAGGGCGGCCGTACGCAAGGGCTTCGCCCGAGCATGTGAGTCTCTCTTCCCGATGTCGCTCAGGCCTTGCCTTCGGACGCGGAGCGATGCGCCGCAGGCGCCCCCGACGTCCCGGGCAAGAGGGGGAGTTCTGGAAGAGGGGGCCTGCCCCCTCTTGCCTCTGGTCGCTCACCGGCCCTCCCCTCCCGCCTGGTCGAGGAGCGTCCGGACCAGCAGGTTGCGGGCCAGCGGGACCTTGAACGCGTTGCCGGGCAGGGGCCGCGCCTCGGCGAGCTCGGCCTCCGCCGCGGCGCGGAACGCCGCCTCCGTCGCCGGCCCGCCGCGCAGCGCCGCCTCGGCCCGCCACGCCCGCCAGGGCCGGGGCCCGACGCCGCCGAACGCGACGCGGACGTCGCGCACGACGCCGTCCTCGACGTGGATCGCCGAGGCGAGCGACACGAGCGCGAACGCGTAGGAGGCCCGGTCGCGGACCTTGCGGTACCGCGAGCGCGCGGCCAGCGGGAGCGACGGCAGCTCGACCGCGGTGATCAGCTCGCCGTGCTCGAGCACGGTGTCCCGGCGCGGATCGTCGCCCGGGAGGCGGTGCAGCTCGTTCACCGACACGACGCGCGGACCGCGCGGGCCCTGGACGTGGACGGCCGCGTCCAGCGCGGCCATCGCCACCGCCATGTCGGAGGGATGGGTGGCGATGCACGCGTCGGACGTGCCCAGGATGGCCAGGTCGCGGTGGTGGCCGGCCCGGGCCGGGCAGCCGCTGCCGGGCTGGCGCTTGTTGCACGGCTTCGTCACGTCCTGGAAGTAGACGCATCGCGTGCGCTGCATCAGGTTGCCGCCGACCGTGGCCAGGTTGCGGAGCTGCCCGGACGCGCCAGCCAGCAGCGCCTGGGAGAGCACCGGGTAGGCGCGGCGGATGGTGGGGTGGGCCGCGAGGTCGCTGTTGCGCACGGCGGCGCCGATCCGGACGCGGCCGCCCGGGAGCGTCTCGACGCGGTCGAGCGGCAGCCGCGACACGTCGACCAGCAGCCGCGGCGTAGCCACGCCCAGCTTCATCAGGTCCACCAGGTTCGTGCCCCCGCCCAGGAAGACGGCGTCCGGCCGGGCGGCCAGCGTCGCGATCGCCGCTGCCTGATCGGATGCCCGCTCGTACTGGAACGGCCTCACCGGGCGGCCACCTCCGCGATCGCCGCGACGATGTTCACGTACGCGCCGCAGCGGCACAGGTTGCCGCTCATGCGCTCGCGGATCTCGTCGGGGCTCAGCTCCACCGCCTCGGCCGCGACGTCCGCGGAGACCGCGCTCGGCCAGCCCGCCTCGGCCTCGCGCAGCATGCCCACCGCCGAGCACAGCTGGCCCGGCGTGCAGTAGCCGCACTGGAACCCGTCGTGGGCGATGAAGGCCTGCTGCAGCGGATGCAGGTCCTCGCCGGCGGCCAGGCCCTCGATCGTGACGATGTCGACCTGCTGGTGGGCGACCGCGAGCGCGAGGCAGCTGTTGACCCGGCGGCCGTCGAGCAGCACCGTGCAGGCGCCGCACTGGCCGTGGTCGCACCCCTTCTTCGGGCCGGTGATGCCGAGGCGCTCGCGCAGCGCGTCGAGCAGCGTGGTACGCGTGTCCAGCACCAGGCGGTGCTCGGATCCGTTCACCCGGAGCGTCACGTCAGCTTGTATTGCGATTCATGCGAGTCTACCTCGCACCACGGACGGGCGCCCGGTGTCAATACCTGTTCCGAAAACCAGCCTTCACCTTGCCATAGTCGTGCGGATGCTACGATGCACTGGCGGTCGCGGGCATGGTTCTCTGTCTCTCGATCGATTCTTGACAAAGATGCCACTGAGGACGCCCACTGGAGGGATGCGGGCAGCGTGTTCCCGAGGTCTCTGATGCGTGACGGCGATCGGGTGATCGCGCTGGTGCTGGCGTACGGCCCGGGCCACGGCCTGCTGCCACTCACGGCCGATCGCGCCGGCTGCGCCGTGCCGTTCGCGGGCACGTACCGGTTGGTGGACTTCGCGCTGTCGAACCTGGTCAACGGCGGCATCAGCAACGTGTCGGTGCTGACGCAGTACAAGAGCAACAGTCTCAACCGGCACATCTCGATGGCGTGGCAGCTCTCACGAATGATGGGCGAAGGTGTCATTGTCGTGCCAGCCCAGATGCGTGTCGGCCCGCGCTGGTTCGCGGGCTCGGCGGACGCTATTTACCAGAACATCCACCTGCTCCGCGAGGCGTGTCCCGAGCACGTCTGCGTGCTGCCGGCCGACCACGTCTATCGCATGGATCCGCGGCAGCTGATCGCGCACCACCGGGCCAGCGGGTGGAGGTGGACGGGCACGGGCGGGTGACGGCGCTGCGGCCGGCGCCCGACGCGCCGGTCCACACGTACGCGTGGACGGGCATCTGCGTGTTCGAGGCGGGCGCGCTGGCCGACGGTGTCACGCGCGACGCGCTCAACCCGTGGAGCCGGCACGACCTGGGCGACGGCGTGATCGCGGCGATGGCGGAGCGGGGCGAGGTGGCGGCCTACGACCTGGGGGCCAACCAGGTCCCGGGCGCGACGGCGCACGACCACGGCTACTGGCGGCACGTGGACGACCTCGACGGCTACTTCGGCGCCAGCATGGACCTGGTCTCTCGCCAGCCCGCGTTCAACCTCTACAACCGGGAGTGGCCGATCTACGGCTGGCAGCCGCAGCCGGTCCCGCCCGCGACGTTCACGTTCGACGGCGTGAGCCGGCGCGGGCAGGTGGTGGAGTCGCTGGTCAGCCCCGGCGTGACCGTCGCCGGGGGGACGGTCAGGCGGTCGATCCTGTCGCCGGACGTGGTCGTGCACGAGGGGGCGCTGATCGAGGACTGTGTCCTGATGAACCGGGTGGAGGTGGGCCGCGGAGCCGTGCTCTCCCGCGTGATCGTGGACAAGGACGTGCGCATCCCGGAGGGCTTCCGGCTGGGGGTGGACGGGCCGCCGGACCGCGGGCGGTACCACGTGTCGAGCGCGGGCGTGGTGGCCGTGGGCAAGCGCCAGACGCTCGAGTACGAGGTGGCGGCGACCTCCCGGGGCGTGGCGTAGGCCCGAGGCGGGCCGGGCCCCTCCCCTCTCCCGCGAGCGGAGGCGAGGAACGAGCCGGAGGGGGGCCGCTCAGAGGGAAGCGGGCTGTCCGTCCTGGCGACCAATGCCGGTGAGTTCGACCATCTGACATGGCGCTTGGTCCGGGCCTGGGGGCCGAGGAGTTGCCGGGCGATCGGCCTGGCTCGTGGGGACGAACCGCGTCGTCCGGCTGTGGGAGCTCACCGAGGGGGACGGGCAGTGGGCTAGCACTGTGCCACCTCTGGGCGTCGATTGTGCCACGTGCAGGTCATTGTCGGAAATGCCGGCACATCTGGCTCTGAACGGGGGTTCACCGCCTGAATTGCCGGCACATCTGGCTGCGAGCGGGGTTGAAAGCCCCGTTTGTCAGCACGCGGGGGTATCTGGGCGGATGCTAGCCCAGCGGAGCTCCCCCTCGGTGAACTCCCACGCCCCGACGACATCGGTCTCCAGACGCGCCAGGCCGATCGCCCTGGCAGCGACCTCGCTCGGGACCCGAAGCGGACTCTAACTCACCGGCATTGGTCTGAGCGTCCCCCCTCCGGCTCGTTCCTCGCCTCCTCCCCCCGCAGGGGGGAGGGGCTGTTCAGCCCCTCCCGTTACGCGGAGCGGGAGATCAGGACCGCGATGCTGTGGGCCTCCACGCGGTACGTGGCGGCCGTCACCGGCGGCTCCGCGCCCTCCTCGGCGATGTCGGCCGGGGAGTCCAGCGCCGTGTCCACCTGGCGGTGCCACCGCCGTCCCTGCAGCGGCGGCAGCTCGAACTCCAGCGGGTGCTCCTCCATGTTCAGCATGGCGTGCAGGTCCGCTCCCCTCTCGCTCCCGCCCAGCGTGAACGCCAGCACGCCCGAGGACGCGTCCGAGAAGCTCGGGTTGTGCAGCCGGCAGCCGTGCCACGAGACGTCGGCCAGCCCCCGCGCGTTCACCTCGCCAGTGAAGAACCGGGCCCGATGCAGCTCGGCGTGGGCCAGCCGGTTGGCGATCAGCCGCCGGAAGAACCGCACCAGCCCCGCGTTGGACTCGGCCAGACGCCAGTCGAACCAGCTCAGCTCGTTGTCGTGGCAGTACGCGTTGTTGTTGCCCCGCTGCGTGCGCCGCGCCTCGTCGCCCGCGACGAGCATCGGCACGCCCTGGGAGAGCATCAGGATCGTCGCGAAGTTGCGGATCTGCCGCTCCCGGAGCCGCTCGACGGCCGCGTCGTCCGTCGGCCCCTCCACCCCGCAGTTCCAGCTCAGGTTGTCGTCCACGCCGTCGCGGTTGCCCTCGCCGTTCGCGTCGTTGTGCTTGTGGTCGTACGAGACCAGGTCGTTCAGCGTGAACCCGTCGTGGGCCGTCACGAAGTTGATGCTGTTGATCGGCAGCCGGCCGCCCGACTGGTACAGGTCCGAGCTGCCCGCGATGCGCGCCGCCACGACGCCGGTCAGCCCCCGGTCGCCGCGCACGAAGCGCCGGACGTCGTCCCGGTAGCGCCCGTTCCACTGCGCCCACCGGTAGCCCGGGAAGTAGCCGACCTGGTACAGGCCGGCCGCGTCCCACGCCTCGGCGATGATCTTGGTGTCCGCCAGCTGCTCCGTCAGCTCGATGTGCCAGAGCACCGGCGCGTACGCCATCGGGGCGCCGTCCAGCCCGCGCGAGAGGATCGACCCCTCGTCGAACCGGAACCCGTCCACGTGCATCTCGCGCACCCAGTACTCCAGGCACTCCACGATCAGCTTCTCGACGATCGGGTGGTTGCAGTTCAGCGTGTTGCCGCAGCCCGAGTAGTCCATGTAGTACTGCCGGTCCTGCGGGGAGAGCAGGTAGTACGCGTCGTTCTGGAAGCCCTTGAGGCTGATCGTGGGCCCCATGTGGTTGCCCTCGCTCGTGTGGTTGAACACCACGTCGAGGATCACCTCGATGCCCGCCCGGTGCAGCGCCTTGACCATGTCGCGGAACTCGCGCACGTGCGTGCCCTCGGCCGGGCTGACGCAGTAGCCGTCGTGGGGCGCGAACACCGCCACCGGGCTGTAGCCCCAGTAGTTCGTGAGCCGGAGGCCGTCCGGGCTTGGCCGGTCCAGCTCCGCCACGTCGAACATGAAGACCGGCATCAGCTCGACCGCCGTCACGCCCAGCGAGCGCAGGTACGGGATCTTCTCCACCAGCCCGGCGAACGTGCCCGGCTGGCGCACGCCCGACGTCGCCGAGCGCGTGAACCCGCCCACGTGCACCTCGTAGATGACCGTCTCGTGCATCTGCCGGTTGAGCGGCCGGTCGCCCTCCCAGTCGTAGTCGTCCACGTCCACGACGGTCGCCCGCATCGACGTGGCCACGTTGTCGTCCGGCCCGCACGCGTCGCCGCGCCGCCACAGCGCCTTCGTGACGCCCCGGGCGTACGGGTCGAGCAGGACCTTCGCGGGGTTGAAGCGCTGGCCGCGGCCGTGCAGGTCGTGCGGACCGGCGACGCGGAACGCGTAGTGCGCGCCCGGCCGCAGCCCGCGGACGTACACGTGCCAGAAGTGGAACGTGCGGTTGCGACCGGGGTCCAGCTCGATCTCCTGCTCCGGGCGCGTGCTGTCGTGCGCCTCGAACAGGAGCAGCGTCACCCCCGCCGCCTTCTCCGCGTAGATCGAGAAGTTGACGCCGCCCGCGTCCGGCACGGCCCCCAGCGGGTGGGCCCGGCCGGCCTCGACGGCGTACGCCGCCGGCGTCTGGATCATGTGCGTCCTCCCGTCGGGGCGGGCGCCCCGATCTGCGACCGGTCCGCCACGAGCGTGACTTCCTCGATGAACCCGATCCCGCGCAGCGTCGCCTGGATCTCGTCCGACGCCCCGACCATGTACAGGTCGGTGTCCAGGCCGAGGTCCTCGCAGGTGAACGCCAGCGCCCGCGCGCCCGCCTGCGACAGCGCCCGCACGCCCTCCATGCGCAGCACGAGCTGCCGAGGCTGCGCCGCGACGACCTTCGTCAGGTGCGACTTCAGCGACTCCTCCGCCTCGGCCTTGATCAGGCCGTCGAGCACCAGCTCGGCGACGCCGTCGCGCACGTCGAGCACGATGCCGTAGCTCAGCTCGGCGGGCGCCAGGCGGACGCGCACGTTCAGACGCCGGCCGTCCCCCGCCTCCGCGCTGCGCGGGTTGCCCGCCCACGCGGGCCGGTGGCCGCGCGCCGGGTCGGCCGCCTCGTCGCGGGCGGCCGGCAGCCGGATCGTCATGGCCTCCGCGTCGAAGTCCGTCCAGCGCTCGTCGTCGATCCAGACCGCCTGCAGCCGCACCCGGCCGGCGGGCAGCAGGTCCGGCGCCACGCGCAGCACGCCGTCCTCGAAGCCGTCCGGCAGCGGCTTGAAGTACAGGTCCATCGGCTGCTTGCGGATCAGGAGGTTCGTGTAGACGGCGGCCAGGTAGCAGAGCTCGAACGAGTGGTAGCCCGACATCGAGTGGCTGCCCTTCAGCCGCTCGGTGCCCAGCAGGTAGGGGAGGCCGCTAGCCAGGACGTTGAAGTACACGCCGCCCGAGTCGTGGTCGGGGAACCACGCGTTGTAGAACGCGCACGACTCGCGGGCCAGCCGCAGGTGCTCGTCGTCGCCGAGCGAGCCGGTCAGGATCAGGTACGCGAGGATCGCCTGCTCCTGCTGCCACCACGCCTTGCGGTCGTGCCAGACGAGCCGGTGGTGCTCCTGCCCGTCGCGGCGCACCCGCTCGATCACGTCGTACCAGCCGCCGCGCTGGCGGTCCATGCCGGTGCCCGGCATGATCGCCGCGATCTCCCGCGCGAGCGCCGTGTACCGGTCGCTGGGCCGCAGGTGGTGGATGCGCATCAGGTTCCACGCGATCTTGAGGTTGTGGCCGACGACCGCCCGGTCCTGCTGCCAGCCCCACGACCGGTCCGCGCTCCAGTCCTCGTGGAAGCGCTCCTGCACGTACGGGCTGTTCTCGCGGTCGGGGAAGTGCTCGACGATCGTGTCGGCCAGGCTGGCCAGGAACTCGGCGTGCCGCTCGTCCCCCGTCGCCAGGTAGAGGTTGATCAGGTACGCGGGCGCGTGGTCGCCCACGGAGTTCCAGTTCTTGCGCGCCCGGTCCGCGCCCAGCGACCCGGAGCGGGGATCGAAGTCGATGGGATCGACGTGCGAGAAGTAGCCGCCCTGCGCCCGGTCCAGGAAGAACCGGTTGAACAGGTTGAGCGTCATCTCGGCGTCCCTCAGGATCCGCGGGTCGCCCGTGACGCGGTACGTCTGGACGGGGCCGGCCAGCGCGTAGATCTGCTCGTACGCGGGGATCGCGTCGAAGTCGTCGCCGAACTGCGAGGCGAGCACCTTGCGCACGCGGCCGCCCTGCACGTCCACGGCGTGGTACCAGTAGACGACGCCCTCCTGCTCCTGCACGGCGCGCAGGTGCTCGCGCAGGTACTCCGTGCCGCGCTCCGCCGCCTCCAGGTAGCGGTCCTCGCCCGTCAGCAGGTACGCGGTCGCGAACCCGTAGATCATCCGCGAGATCGTGTCCGTCTCCTGGCGCGTGCTGTCCACCTTCTGGCCCTCGACCGTCAGGTGGGTCCGGTAGCCGCGGTAGTCCACTACCCCGTCCGGGAACTGCGCCCGGATGTAGAACTCGGCCAGGGATCGGATCTGGTCGATCCACCAGCCCGGCTCCTCGAACCGGTACTCCTCGGGCCCCTGGCCGACGAGCACGAGGTGCTTGGCCTCGAACCGCTGGCCGCCGGACTCCGGGTAGAAGATGCCGTGCGCGAACAGGTAGCGGCCCGGCGTCAGCAGCTCCTCGAGGGGCCGGCCCGGGGCCGTGAACGGCTCGCCGAGGTTGCGCAGTACCTCGCCGTAGCTCGTGTCGGTGAGCTCGACGCGGAACTGCCTCCCGTCGGTCGTCGTCAGTCCGAACGCGCGCGCCGCCGGATCGACGTCGCGCACGTAGCCGGCGATCGTGTCCGAGAAAACGAAATCCATGTCCTCCTCTTGCCAATGCACTTGGGCGCGCGGCCTTCTCAGGCGCCGACCGCGTACTCGTGGCCGGCGCGGGCCCGGTCGCGCAGCGCCTCCGCGCGGGCGCGGCGCCGCAGCTCGGCGACGAGGTCGCCCAGCCACAGCAGCGCCGGCTCGGCCGACGACAGCAGCTCCGCCGTCTCCTCGCGGACCAGGCCCGCGGTGGTGATGGCGTCCGGCATGGCGGCGAGGCAGTCGATCGCCGCGGACAGCCGGGCCAGCTCGGTGGCGTGGGGCGACGGCCGCAGCGCCCGCGACTCCCGCAGGCACGCCCGCTGCTCCCGGACGACGTCGGCGATGATCTCCGGCACCCGGTCCTCGGGCTGCCCCGCCGTCCGCTCCCGGACGCACGCGGCGACATCATCGAGGTGGTGCTTGATCTGTCCCGCGGCGTATGCGGAGACGTCCGGAAATGCGGACGTCCGGGCCGCCCGCTGGAGCTCGACGATGACCCGGCCCTGGTCCAGCAGCTCGTAGGACCGGCTCCGGCTCAGGCCGAACTCGCTCCGGACGTAGCGCTCCCAGCTCCGGTAGCCGAGCGCCAGCCAGGCCCGCCCCTCGTGCGCCTCCAGCAGCAGCGTGCAGACGTGGCGGGTCGCCGTCCGGATCCGCTCCGTCAGGTCCCGGGCGCCGGCCTCGTTCAGCGGGCTCATGAGCGGCTGCTCGACGCGGGGCGAGGTCGGTCCGGCCGCCGGGGGCCGGACCGGCGCGCTCGCCGCCTCGGGGCCGCCGCCCGTCAGGCAGGGCTCCTGCTCGGCGAACACCTCTTCGATCGCGTCGGCGATGGACATGCCGGCAGTGACCGACGCGGTGGCCGAGCGCAGACGCGCCGCCACCCACGCCGACACGACGGCCTCACCCCGCAGGTGCGCGTCCTCGAGCACGTCGAGGCAGCCGTCGAGCCGCTTCAGCCGCTCGCGTCGCTCGTCTCGGTTGTGGCTCACCGCTCCCTTCCCCGATCTCTCAGCCGATGGGCTGGAACGTCCTGACCCGGTACGTCCGGATGGCCGGCTCGCCCGTCGCCTGCGAGCGGACCAGCGTCCAGGACTGCTCGGCGTTGGCGGCGATCCGGCTGCCGTCCCCCGTCGCGACCGCCCGCCAGGTGACCGCCACGTCCACGTCCGTGCCCGCGGTGCCGGGCGTGACCTGGACCCGCTTCAGGACGTGGTCCTGGTCGCGGTACGCGCGGCCGACGGCGGCGTACCAGTCGGCGAAGTCCGCGCGGCTGCGCAGCGTCCGCTCGGGGAACACCATCTCCAGGCCGTCGTCCGCGATCAGCGGGAGCATCTCCGCCAGGTCCGCATGGCGGTTCAGGCGCTCGAACCAGTCGCCCGCGAACCGCTCGACCTCCTCCTGGCCGAGCGGCGCCCCGAGCTGGCGCACGGGGATCACCGGGACGGAGCGCGGCTCCGCCGCCAGGCAGGGCGTGAACGACTGCCAGCGCTCCGGCGAGCCCTGCAGGTGCGCCTCCAGGTCCGCCTGGGTGCGCCAGTGCTCGAACAGCGTGAAGCGGAGGGGGTCGTCACGTTCTCGCAGCCACGTGAACGCCACGCAGCCGCGGTCGCGGTGGGCCGACTCCTCGATGGCGCCCAGCGTCTCGAGCGCCCGCGCCTCGCAGCCCGGCCGGATCTGGATGTGCAGGAGGAATGCCGGCATGGCGCTCAGCGCTCCACCGGCAGCGGCGCGCCCAGCTGCCTCATCAGCCCGGTCGTGTCCGCCTGGACCCACCGCTCGGCGATCTTGCGGTCCTCCATCCGGTAGATCTCGATGCTCGTCCACGTCACCGGCCGGCCCGTGGGCTCGGCGCCCAGGAACGGCCCGACGTGGCGGCCCTCGAACGTGAGGTGGATGACCACGCGGTTGCCAGAGGCCGCGTAGACCTCGTCCTGGTGCGGGTTGTTGTCGATGAACCTGGGCGCGAACAGCTCGTCCATGTCGTCGTACTTGCGGCTGTTGACGACGTCGTCCAGCCGCCGGATGACGCGCATGTTCTCCTCGTCGTCCGAGAGCTGGCCGACCAGGCCGAGCAGGTCGTCCTGGGCCCAGCGCTCCACGAACCTGCCGTTCTCGCCGCGCCAGATCTCGATCGTCTTCCAGCTGACGGGGCGGCCGGTCGGGGGCCGGTCGAAGATCGCGCCCACGTGGCGGCCGGACAGCGTCGCCCTGAGCAGCACGCGGTCGCCGGCGATGGCCTCGATCGCGTCCAGCTCACCGCGCACCTCGACCGTGGACCGGGCCATCCGCAGCGCCGACTTGTACTCCTCGCGGTTGGTGACCACGAAGCCGGGATGGTGGTCGAGGAACGACTCCGCCAGCACGCCGTCGAGCGCCTTCTCGTCCCCCGCGTTGAACGCGTCCAGGAACCGGCGGTACAGCTGCACGTAGTCCTGCTGCGCAGGCATGGCTCATCCCCCTCAGAGTGTCCGGGCCGACCGGCCAGGCGACGCCAGCTCCGGCACCGGCTGACCCTGCAACATCGCCGCCGCGCGCTCGCCGATCATGATGCTGGCGGCGTTCGTGTTCCCGGCCACGATGGCCGGCATGACCGACGCGTCCGCCACGCGCAGGCCATCCACGCCGTGCACGCGCAGCTCGTCGTCGACGACCGCGCCGGCGTCGCCGCCCATGCGGCACGTGCCGACGGGGTGCCACAGCGTGGTGGCGCCCGCCCGCACGAACTGCCGCAGGTCGTCGTCCGAGGTCACCTCCGGCCCCGGGCTCAGCTCCTCGCCGCGGAGGTCGTCGAACGCGCGCGCCTGCGCCAGCTCGCGACCCAGCTGGATGCCCCGGACCAGCACCGTCACGTCCGCGTCGGCCTGGAGGTAGTTGAAGCGCACCGACGCCACGTCCTGCCAGTCGCCCGAGCGCAGGGTGACGCGCCCGGCGCTCTGGGGCCGGATGCCGACCGGGGCGAACGTGAAGCCGGGCCCCTCCTGCTTCCATGCCGGCGCGTTCTCGAGCAGGAACTTCGCGCTGCCGAACGTGAACTGGACGTCGGGGGCGGCCGACTCCAGGCCCTCCTCGGTCCGCGTGAACAGGCCGGCCTCGGAGACCAGCGTCGCCCGCGGGTGCTCGCGCCGGCACCGGTAGCAGAGGCCCACGAACAGGTGGTCCTGCAGGTTCTCGCCGACGCCCGGCAGGTCCACGAGCACCTGGATGCCGTGCGTGCGCAGGTGCGCGGCCGGCCCGATCCCGGACAGCATCAGGAGCTTGGGGCTCTCGAACGCGCCGGAGCTGACGACCACCTCGCGCTCGGCGCGCGCCCGCCGCGTCTGGCCGCCCTGGACGTACTCGACGCCCACCACCCGGCGGCCCTCCACGAGCAGCCGCGTGACCCGCGCCCCCACGTCCACCGTGAGGTTGGCCCGGCGGCGGGCCGGCTCCAGGAACGCCACCGACGTGCTGCAGCGCTTGCGGTCGCGCGTCTTCGTGGACTGGTAGAAGAACGCGGTGTCCTCCTGCTGCGCGGCGTTGTAGTCGTTGTCGGGGCCGCCGTAGCCGAGCTCCTGCGCCGCCGCCACGAACGCCCGCGCGACGGGCGTGGGGTCGGCGTGGTTCACGACGCTGAGCGGGCCGCCGGCGCCCCGGTACTCGGAGGCGCCGCCCTCGTAGTCCTCGGAGCGCTTGAAGAAGGGCAGCACGTGCTGGTAGCTCCAGCCGCGGTTGCCCAGGTAGTTCCAGGTGTCGAAGTCGCGCCGGTTGCCGCGCACGTACATGAGCGCGTTGACCGAGCTGGAGCCGCCCAGCACGCGGCCGCGCGCGACGGGGATCCGGCGGCCGCCCAGGCCGGGCTCGTCCTCGCTGACGTAGCCCCAGTCGATGCTCGGTGCCCACTCCGAGCGCCACAGGGCGAACAGCGAGTCCAGGTCCTCGGCGTGGATCTCGGGCCGCGTGTCCGGGCCGCCGGCCTCGAGCAGCAGCACCTGCGTGTCGGGGTCCTCGCTCAGGCGGCTCGCCACGACACAGCCGGCGGAGCCGGCGCCGACCACGATGTACGCGAACGTCGGTTCACTTGCCATCACCGGGCCTCCTCGGGTGGGTTGGGCTCGTCCACGTAGCCCTGGTTGAGCTCGACGATGTTGCCCTCGGGGTCCCGCAGCCACGCCACGCGCATGCCGGGGATGAACTCGCCCATGTCGAGCGGGCCCAGCGTCAGCTGCGCGTCGTCGCCCATCTCGGCGAGCTTCCGGTCCAGGTCGTCGACCAGGAACGCGATGTGGCGCCAGCCGCGATAGTTCGGTCCGGCCCCGAGGGCGGGCGGGCCGGGCGCGGTCTCGGTGGACGGGAACAGCTCCAGGTACACGCTGCCCGACTTGAGCATCACGACCTGGCCGGGGCCGGGCGCGTAGACCCGCGCGCGCCGGAAGCCGAGATGCTCGCGATAGAAGCGCTCGACCGCCAGCGGGTTCTCGCAGGTGATCGCGACGTGTGAGAAGGTCATTTCGCTGCCAGCACCTCGATGATGTTTCTCGCCAGCAGGTGACAGTGGTCGCCGGTCCTGGCGGTGATCAGGTCGCCGTCCACGACCACGTCCTGGTCCGTGTACCGGGCCTGCATGTTGCGGGCGTCGCCGAGCAGGTTGTTGTGCACGACGATCCGGCGCCCGCGCACCAGCTCGGGCACGGGCGCGAGCAGCCACAGCCCGTGGCAGATGATCCCTTTCACGATGTGGGGATGGCCGAACGCGCGGCGCATGAACTCGGTCGCCGGCGGCAGGCGCCGGATGTCCTCGGTGTAGCGGAGGCGGTCCGCCACCATGCCCGACGGCACGATCAGCGCCGAGAACGCGCGCAGGTCGTGGTCGGTCAGGTCCTCGAAGCTCTCGGCGCACGTGAACGGCGCCTGGTACTCGTGGCCGCGGAACGTGATCGACTCGTTCTTCCACAGGCGGCTGAGGAAGTGCACCTCGGCGCCCTCCTCCGCGAAGCGCCGCTGGTAGTAGAAGATCTCCTTCTCGTAGAAGTCGCTCTCGATGAGCACGCCGATCCGCCGGCCGTCCAGCCGTCCCGACATGCGTGTGGTCATGCCCTGTCGCCTCCCGGGATGCTGCGCACGCCGTCGTTCCCGGTCGCGATCACGACGTCGATCAGGAATGGGCCGTCGTGCGCCAGCGCGCGCCGCAGGACGGGCCGGACCTGCTCCCGGCTCGTCACGCGCGCGCCCTCCACGCCCAGCGCGCGCGCCAGCTCGGCGAACTGGATCGCCGGCGGGAACAGGTCGAACGAGGCGGGGAACGTGTGGCGCGGGATGTCCCGCTCGCGCCAGTACTCGTCGATGTTCAGCTTGAGCAGCTCGTAGCTGCGGTTGTTGCAGATCACGAACCGGGCGCCGATGCCGTGGTGGGCCGCCGTCCACAGCGCCTGGAACGTGTACATGCTGCCGCCGTCGCCCGTGACGCCGACGACCTCGCGGTCCGGGTACGCCAGCTTGCAGCCGATCGCGCCCGGGATGCCGACCCCCAGCGAGCCGCCGCGGGTCAGGAAGTACTGGCCCGGCGTCTCGGGCCGCACGTAGCGCGTCAGGTCCGGCGACGACGTCAGCGCCTCGTCGAACACGATCGCTCCGGCCGGCAGCTGCTCGGCCAGGTCCGCCGCGAACCCGGCCATGCGCAGCGGCTCCCCAGGGTCGATCGCGCGGTCGCGCGCGACCGCGGCGTCGCGCTCGCGGCGCGTCGCCTCGCCGATCCGCGCGGCGCGTGCCGCCGCCGCGGCGCGCCGGCCGTCGTCCATGCGGGCGGCCAGCGCGTCGGCCAGCATCGCCAGCGTCGGCGCCGGGTCGCTCACCAGCCCGAGGTCCACCGGGAAGTTCTTGGCGATCTCGTACGCGTCCAGGTCCACGTGGACGACCCGCGCGCCCGGGTCGAACGCGCCCGCCAGCATCGGGAAGACCTCGGGGAAGACGTACGTCCCGCAGACCAGGATCGCGTCCGCCCCGGCCAGCGCCGCCCGGCTGACGTCGCCGAACATGTGGCCGAGCAGGCCCCGGAACAGCGGGTGCGTGGCCGGCAGGTTGACCTCCGACCAGTCGGCGCCCCAGACCTCGGCCCCCAGCGTCTCGGCCACCCGCGCCAGCTCGGCCTGGGCCCCGGCCGCCGCCACCCCGTCGCCGGCCACGACGACCGGCCGCTGCGCCCCCGCCAGCAGGTCCGCGGCCGCCGCCACGTCAGCGAGGGCCGGCGCGACCCGGGTGACCGGGAACGAGGTCGGCACGACCGCCTCCTCGTTGGGGGCGTCGAGCACGTCCATCGGCAGCGCCACGAACACCGGGCCCATCGGCGGCGTGGCCGCCATCTTCATCGCCCGGCGCAGCACCCGGAGGACGGAGCCCGGGTCCACGACGCGGGTCGCCCACTTGGTGACCGGCCGGGCCATGGCGACCAGGTCGGCCGCCATCTGGCTGTCCATCGCGTCGTAGCGCACGCCCGACTCCCCGGCGATCACGACCAGCGGGCTGTGCCCGCGCCGGGCCTGGTACAGCATCCCGATCCCGTTGCCGAGGCCCACGCCGGAGTGCAGCTGCACGACGGCTGGCCGCCGGGTCGCCCGCGCGTACCCGTCCGCGATGCCCACGGCCACCGTCTCCTGGAGCGCCAGGATGTACTCGACGTCCGGGTGCTGGTCGATCGCGTCGAGGAAGCCCTGCTCGACGGTCCCCGGGTTGCCGAACACGTGGCGGATGCCGTCGGCCGCGAACTGGTCCACCATGGCCTCGCGGCCGGCCCGCGGCCGCGTCCGGCGCTCGGCGGTGATCGTCATCGGTGGAAGCCCCACTGGCGGAGGCCGTGCTCCAGGACCTCGATCAGCTTCTGGCCGGTCAGGTACGAGTCGGGCGTGGACCGGCCCGTGACGAACGGGTAGTCCACGATCACCGACGTCTCCTTGCCGAAGTTGCCGACGTACCGGCCGTCCGGCGCGGTCGCGTCGCGCAGGATGTACTCCAGCGGGTACGGCGGCGGGCCCATCACGAAGTCCGTGCCCATGAAGCCCGTCCCGTCCTTGTAGTCGTACTCGATGCAGTGGCCGGTGACGTGCTTGCCGCTGATGATGCTGCGCCGGGCCTCCTGGTCCCGCGCGAACGCGAGGCAGGCGACGCCGTAGCACTCGGCGGCGATCGGCTTGTCCAGCTCGTAGAAGGCCAGGATCAGGTCGTGCACGCGCTGGTTCGCGAGGATCGCGCAGCGCATGCCGGAGGTCGTGGACTGCTACCGGGTCACCGGTGTGGACTCGTTCGTGCTCCGCGTGCTGACGCCGTCGCTCGACCACCTGAACGACTTCCTGGCGAAGCTCACCTCGTACGGCCAGGCGGTCGCGTCCATCGTCCTCAGCCAACCGATCAGCCGGCGCGGGATCGGCGTCACGGAGCACGGCCAGGAAGAGGCGCTCGCCGGCTGACCGGGAACGCCAATAAGTGGCGCAAAGTCGCGCAATAAGAGGAGGAACCGATGCCACTCGCCAATGTCACGCTGCCAGACGCCTTCTTCAGCCGCCGCGCGCTGGGCACGACCAGCGGCCGCCTGACCGCCGACGACGTCGTGGAGATCATGGACGTCGTCGCCCGGTTCGAGTGGTCGTTCGACGCCCGCCGCTTCGACGCGCTCGCCGACCTGCTCACCGAGGACGTGGTCTGCGACCACATCTTCGGCTACCGCGCCGGCAAGACGGCCGTGATGGACATGCTCACCAACGTCATCCCCTATTACGGCCTGCGCCACCAGAGCACCAACGCCACCGTGTACCTGGACGAGCGGGGCAACCCCTGCGCCGTCAGCTACCTGGTCGTGATCCAGGTGGCGACCGAGAGCGGCGACGACGGCCCGTTCCCGCTGGTCATCGCGGACGCGCTCGTCACCGACTCGATGCGGCGCGAGAACGGGCGCTGGCGCATCGCCGGCCGCACGTTCGAGCAGATGAAGGTCACCAGCGTGTACCTGCCCGACGAGGCCACGCGGCGCAGCTTCGAGGCCACCGCCGTGGAGCGCGCGGCCCGCACCGGCGCCGGCGCGCAGGGCAGGAAGTGACGTGAGCATCCCGACGCCGGTTGCGGCCCGGAACCCGACCTCGCTGGTCGGGCCGGGCCGCGTCAGCCTGGAGCTGAACGTCAACGGCGCGGCGCGGGCGCTGACGGTGGACGCCAGGAGCACGCTCCTGGACGCGCTGCGCGAGGTGCTGCGCCTGACCGGGACGAAGAAGGGCTGCGACCACGGGCAGTGCGGCGCCTGCACAGTCCACGTGGACGGGCGCAGCGCGCTGTCCTGCCTGACGCTGGCGCTGCAGGCGGCGGGCCGCGAGATCCGGACGATCGAGGGCCTGGCCGAGGAGGGCCGCCTGCACCCGCTCCAGGAGGCGTTCGTGACGCACGACGCGCTCCAGTGCGGGTACTGCACGCCGGGCCAGCTGATGGCGGCCGCCGACCTGCTGGCCGGCGGCCAGCGGCTGGCCGCTCCCGACGTCCGCGAGCAGATGAGCGGCAACCTGTGCCGCTGCGGCGCGTACGTCAACATCGAGGCCGCGATCGCCAGCGTCGTGAACGGGGAGCGGTCCGATGCGCCCGTTTGAGTACGCGGCCGCGGCCGACGAGCGGCAGGCGCTGGCGGCGCACGGGGCCGGGGCCACGTACCTGGCCGGCGGCACCTGCCTGGTGGACCTGATGAAGCTGGGCGTCGAGACTCCGGCCCGCGTCGTGGACATCTCCCGGCTGCCGCTGGTCCGGATCGAGCTCCGGCAGCGGCACGTCCACATCGGCGCGCTGGCCCGCCTCAGCGACGTCGCCACGAGCCCGCTCGTGACGCGCGAGTGCCCGGCGGTCGCCCGCTCCCTGCTGGCCTCCGCCTCGCGCCAGCTCAGGAACGTCGCGACCATGGGCGGCAACCTCCTCCAGCGGACGCGCTGCCCGTACTTCCGCGACGTCGCGTTCGCCTGCAACCGGCGCCAGCCCGGCGCCGGCTGCGCGGCGCTCGCGGCCGACTCGTCCCGCAACGCCATCCTGGGCGCCAGCGACGCGTGCGCCGCCGTCCACCCGTCGGACGTGGCGGTCGCGCTGGTCGCCCTGGACGCCCGGGTCGTCGTGCGCGCGGGCGCCGACGTCCGCACGCTGTCCCTGGAGGACCTGTACCCCCTGCCCGGCGAGACCCCGGCGCGCGAGACGGCGCTGGCGCCCGGGGAGCTGGTGGTCGGGCTGGACGTGCCGCGGTCCCGGGCTGCCGCGCGCTCCTGCTACCTCAAGGTCCGGGACCGGGCGTCCTTCGAGTTCGCGCTCGTGTCGGTCGCGGCCGCGCTGGAGGTGGACGCCTCGGGGGCGGTGGCCGACGCCCGGCTGGCGCTGGGCGGCGTGGGCACGCGGCCCTGGCGGGTGCGCGAGGCGGAGCGCCGGCTGGTCGGCTCGCCGCCCGACCGGGAGGCGTTCACCGCGGCCGCCGAGCGCGCCGTCGAGGGCGCCATGACCACGACGGAGACCGCGTTCAAGGTCGAGCTGACCCGGCGGGCCGTCGTCCGGGCACTCCAGATGGCCGTGGAGGCGACGTCATGAGCACTGCAGGAGGGATCGGCGCGCCCGCCGACCGGGTCGACGCGCGATTGAAGGTGACTGGCGGCGCCCGGTTCAGCGCCGAGGTGGCGGTGAACGACGTCGCCCACGCGGTGATCGTGCCCAGCCGGATCGCGGCCGGGACGGTCGTCGAGGTGGCGACGGCGGCCGCTCGGGCGATGCCGGGCGTGCTCGCCGTGCTCACCCACGAGAACGTGCCCCGGCTGGAGGGCGGCGTCCTGGGTTTCCCCGAGCTGGACAAGATGCTGCTGCTGATGCAGGACCGGACCGTCCAGCAGGACGGCCAGCCCGTCGCCGTGGTGGTCGCCGAGACGCCGGAGCAGGCCCGGGAGGCGGCCGAGCGGGTCGAGGTCCGGTACGAGCGGGAGCGCCCGCGGACGTCGCTGGCCGAGGTGCGCGACCAGGCCGAGAGCTCGCCCGACCCCCTGTTCCAGGCGCTCTGGCAGGCGGGCTCGGTGGACGTGACGACCGGCGACCCGGACGCCGCGCTGCGCGACGCCGAGGTCACGGTGGACGCGACGTACGTCACGCCCGGCCAGTACCAGAACCCCATGGAGCCACACGCCACGGTCGCCGTGTGGGACGGCGACCTGCTCACGCTGTACGACTCCACGCAGGCCGTGTTCGAGGTCCGGCGCAAGGTCGCCACGGCGCTCGGGGTGCCGGCGGAGAACGTGCGCGTCGTCTCCACGTACGTCGGCGGCGGCTTCGGCAGCAAGCTGCACTGCTGGGGCCACGTGGTCCTGGCGGCGGTGGCGGCGCGGGCGGCCGGCCGGCCCGTCAAGCTGGTCCTCGACCGGTCCCAGATGTTCCGCACCACGGGCGGGCGGCCCCGGACCGAGCAGCGGCTGCAGCTCGGCGCCGACCGCGAGGGCCGGCTCGTCGCGGTCGTCCACGACGTCCTCAACGAGTCGTCGATGTTCGACCTCCACCAGGAGCAGGCGGCGGTGCTCACCCGGATGCTCTACCGCTGCCCGAGCATGCGGACCACGCACCGGTTCGCGCGCCTGCACATCGGCACGCCGAGCTTCATGCGGGCGCCCGGCGAGGCGGTCGGCAGCTTCGCGCTGGAGTCGGCGATGGACGAGCTGGCGGTGACGCTGGACGTGGACCCGCTGGAGCTGCGCCTCCGCAACCACGCCGACCTGAACCCGACCGACGGGCGGCCCTTCTCCAGCAAGTCCCTGCTCGCCTGCTACGAGACGGCGGCGGCCCGGTTCGGGTGGCGGGACGGCGCCCGGCCCGGCGGCCAGCGCGACGGGCAGTGGCGGCTGGGCTGGGGGATGGCCACGTCGAGCTACCCGACCGTCCGCTTCCCCGCCTCGGCGCTGGTCCGCGTCAGCGCCGACGGGAGCGCGCTCGTCGCCTGCGGCTCGCAGGACATGGGGACGGGCACGTACACGGTCGCCAGCCAGGTGGCCGCGGACCGGCTCGGCATCCCGCTCGACCGGGTGCGCTGCCTGCTCGGCGACACGGCCCTGCCGGTCGGCCCCGTCTCCGGCGAGTCGAGCTCGGCGGCCAGCGTGGGCTCGGCCGTGCACGAGGCGGCGACCGGGCTCCGCCGCAAGCTGATCGAGCTGGCGACGCACGACGCCGGGTCGGCCCTGCAGGGCGCGGACCCCGAGGACGTCCGCGTGGAGGACGGCCGCCTGTCGCTGGCCTCGGACCCGGAGCGGGCCGACACGTACGCCGACCTGCTCGCCCGCAACTGGATGGGCAGCATGGAGCACCACGCCGACACCGCCCCGGGCGCGGAGATGGCCGAGTTCTCGATGCACGCGTTCGGGGCCCACTTCGTCGAGGTGCGGGTGGACGCCGACCTGGGGCTGGTCCGGGTGTCCCGCATCGTGAGCGCGTTCTCGGCGGGACGGATCCTGAACCCGAAGACCGCGCGCAACCAGCTGCTGGGCGGGATCACGTTCGGGATCGGGATGGCCCTGCTCGAGGAGACCATCACCGACCGCGCCTCCGGCCGCGTGGTCAACGCCAACTTCGCGGACTACGCGATCCCCGTGCACGCCGACGTGCCCGCCGTCGAGGTCCTGCTCGTCCCGGAGGAGGACGAGCACGTGAACCCGCTCGGCGTCAAGGGCATCGGCGAGCTGGGGATCGTCGGCTGCGCCGCCGCCATCGCGAACGCGGTGTACGACGCGACGGGACAGCGGATCCGCCGCCTCCCGATCACCGCGGCCGACCTGCTCGTCCGGCGCCCCGCCGGGCTGACCACCTCGACAGCAAGGAGGGATGATGACTGACTACACCGACATCGTCGTCGGTGCCGGCTCGTCGGGCGCCGCGCTCGCCGCGCGCCTGTCCGAGGACCCGGCCCGCCAGGTGCTCCTGCTGGAGGCCGGGCCCGACTACATGACGCTGGACAGCCTGCCGCCGGACCTGCGCCGGGGCACGTACCCCTCGTTCGTGACAGACGACTGGGGCTACACCGCCACCGTCGCCCGCGACCGGGTCATCCCGCTCCCGCGCGGCAAGCTGACCGGCGGCAGCTCGGCGGTCAACACGTGCATCGCGTTCCGGCCCGACCCGCTGGACTTCCAGGACTGGGTGGACCGGGGCAACGACCTGTGGTCCTGGGAGCGGGTGCTCCCGTACTTCAACCGGCTGGAGGACGACCGCGACTTCAGCGGCAGGTACCACGGCCGCGGGGGCCCGATCCCGATCCGGCGCTACGCGCGGAACGAGCTGGTGCCCCTCCAGCAGGCGATGCTCGAGGTCTGCCGGGGCCGCGGCTACGAGGTGGTGGACGACCACAACAAGCCGAGCGTGACGGGCGTGGGCGTGATGCCCACCAACGCCATCGACGGCAAGCGCATCTCGACCGCGATCGGCTACCTGACGGAGGCGCGCAAGCGGCCCAACCTGACCGTCCAGGCCCAGACCACGGTCAACCGCGTGGTGTTCGAGGGCGGCAAGGCCGTCGGCGTGGAGGTGTTCCCCACCGCGGGCGGCACCGGCACGACCACGCTGCGCGCCGGCAACGTCGTGCTGTCGGCCGGCAGCATCGGCAGCCCGGCGATCCTGTGGCGCTCCGGCATCGGGCCGGCGGCCGCCCTGTCCAGGCTGGGCGTGAAGACCGTCGTGGACTCGCCCGGGGTCGGGTCCAACCTCAGCGACCACCCCATCGTCGGCGTCAGCCTGGCGCCCAGGCCGGGCGTGTGCGACATGGCCAACCCCGTGTGCCAGGTCATCCTGAAGTACACGGCCTCGGGCTCCGAGGACTTCAACGACATGCAGCTGTACATGTTCAGCCAGATCGACATCACCACCTTCGCCAAGGAGATCCAGCAGGTGGTGGACGGATCGATGGTGTTCATGGTCCCGGCCAGCCTCCAGACCCCTCGCGCGCGGGGCAGGGTGGCGCTGACGTCGGCCGACCCGACCAGGGCGCCGGCGGTCGAGCTGAACTCCGGCGGCGACCCCGAGGACCGGCGCCGGCTGCTGGACGGCATCCGGCTGGCGTGGTCGGTCGCCAACTCGCCCGAGGTGAGCGAGTTCGCCGAGCGGATCGTCTTCCTGGACCAGCGGACCGTGGACTCCGACTCGGCCCTGACCGAGTGGCT
>VBJR01000045.1 GCA_005880175.1 Chloroflexota bacterium | reverse complement strand
GTGCACGGTCAGCCGGCCGCCGCTCCAGCGGTCGAAGACGTCGGCGCGGGGGATGAACTGGTGCGACTGCTGGCGCTCGCCGAGCTCGCCGACCCAGTACGCCCAGTAGTTCAGGTTCGCGATCTCGGTCTCGTCCGTCCGGAAGGCGGCGCCCATGAAGTGCCGCAGCGGCTCGGGATCGCCGTGGAACGACAGCCCGAGCACCAGGGCCCGCGCCCCGAGCCAGTCGGCCGACCAGCGGTCCAGCGAGCCGGCCGCCCGGGTGTGGTTCGCGTACGCCAGCCGCAGCCACCGGGTGCTGGCCGGCGTCGTGTCCCATGCCAGGCGGTAGTACGCCTGGTGCGCGAACACCGAGCGCCGGTCGTGGTCGGCCAGCGGCGCGCCGCGGAGGCGGTCGGCGGCGGCTCGCAGCCGGTCGAAGAACCGGGCCCGCTCGCCCGGGCCGAGCAGCGGGCCATCGGGGACGGGCCCGTGGCGGCGGGTCGCGCCCGCCGTGTCGAGGTGCGCCGCCGGCGCCCGGCCGGTCAGCGGCCACGCCAGCATCGTGGACACGGCGCGGGGCAGGAGGCACGCCGCGAGCGGGTGCCGAGGATGTAGTCGGCCGAGAGCGCGTCGTCGATCGCGTCGATCACGTTGCCGGCCACGCCGAGGTGCAGCAGCCGGAGCCGCAGGCGCACGAAGTCGCGCACGCTGGTGGCCGCGAGCGAGCGCCGGCCGGTCTCCCAGCTCTGCACCGTGCCGGCGTCCACGTCGAGCGCCGCGGCCATCGCCGGCTGGGTGAGGCCCACGGATTCGCGCGCGAGCTTGAGCACGTATCCCGCGATGATCCCGTCCCGCGACTCCGCACCATGGCCGCCGCGACGGCGGTGCGCTCGTGGCCCTCGCCGGCCCGTCACCCGCCTCCCCTCTTCTGACGCCCCAACAGCCTGCAACTCGTACTGCGGGTCAGTTCACTCCGTCGGCGCATGGATTCTAACATCGAGTCTGCACCCGAACAGGGGCATGGGACAGGGGAGTGAACACATGCCACACCGACGGACAGAGACGAACCTTGCCTGACGATTCGCTCGTATCCGCGGTGCTCCACTTCGTGGGCCAGAGCCGCGCGTACCTGCACCAGTTGGAGGGCGTGCTGAACGAGGTCGGGAGCCTCCACGACGAGCGCGCTGACCGGCTGCTCGAGGCGATGCAGCTGACGCTCGCCTCGCCGGCGCGCCCGGGCACCCTGCGGCACGTCGAGCAGGCGGCGACGGACCTGCTGCGCAGCCTGCACGACAGCGAATAAGCACCGGACCGCGCGAATTCGAGACGTCATGGAGCAGAACACCGCGACGTCCGCGAGGACGGAGGCCGGCATCGTCCCGCGCGAGCGGAGCGATCGGCCCATCGAAGCCGGCGTGGACATCGGACACGTGCATCTCAAGGCCGCCGATCTCGACCGGATCCGCGCGTTCTACGTGGACATCCTGGGCTTCGACGTCGTCTTCCACATGCCGACCGCCCTGTTCATCGCGGCCGGCGGGTACCACCACACGCTGGGCTTCAACACGTGGGAGTCGCGCGGCGGCACCCCGCCCCCGCCCGGCACCACCGGCCTGTACCACGTCGCGATCCGCTACCCGACCCGCGCGGCCCTGGGCGACGCGCTGCGGCGCCTGAGCGCGGCCGGCTGGCCGATCGACGGGTTCAACGACCACGGGACGCACGAGGCGATCTACCTGCGCGACCCCGAGGAGAACGGGCTGGAGCTGTGCTGGGACCGGCCCCGGGACGAGTGGCCCGCGGATGCGGACGGCCACCTCGGCCTGGACAACCGGCGCCTGGACCTGGCCGGCCTGATGCGGGAGGGCCTGCCCTAGACGGCGGCGGCGCCTCGGGGCGCGACGGCTGACTCCGACCGGCGGCCGGTCGCCAGCGTGAACGTGTAGCGGCTCTTGAAGCCCTCGCACTCCGCGTGCATCGCGCGCAGGAGCTCCTGGCACAGGGCGGCGGGGAGGCCGAACCGTGCCTCGAACGTCGGGCACAGGCTCGTGAACGTCGAGCGGAAGTCCGACGCCATCAGCGAGCCCACCTGGCCGCCCCACTCCCCGATCGGGACCGGCACCGTCTGCGTCTCGACCCCGTCCGCGCCGGCGTCGCGCAGGTAGCCGTCGAGCACGTTGCAGACCGATCCCTTCCAGTCCAGCTCGTAGGACGCGGCCAGCTGCGCCGCCAGCTCGAACAGCCGGCTCGTGGCCGGGCCGCGCGGCTCGATGTCGTTGCCGCTCTCGACCAGCTCCACCCAGCCGCCGGGCCTGGTCACGCGGAGCAGGTCGCGCACGACGCCCGGCCAGGTGCTGACCGGGAGCGCCGTGACCATCAGCCGCTGGTGCACGTAGTCGAACGTGCCGTCCGCGAACGGGAGCCCGTGCAGCACGTTCGCCTTCACGAACCGGTAGTTCGGCGGCCGCCGCCCCACCTTGCCGGGCACCAGGTCGAGGCCGACGACCAGCGCCTCGGGGTACTCGAGGCAGAGGTCGTACGCCCACTGGCCAGTGCCGCTGCCGACGTCGAGGATCGCCGCGGGTCGCCCGAGCGGCGCCGCGTGGTTGCCGCGCAGCGCCGCTCGCAGCGCGTAGTGCTGCACGTCGAGCCGATCGATCTCGGTCTCGTGGCGCGGAAGCATGTACGCCACGTCGCCGCCCTCTCTCCTCGGCTCCTCCGCTTCGTCCCGACGCTCCGTAGGGGGGTACCTCCTCCGCGAACTATCCCACGCCGGTCGAGCCTGGCACTCCGTCAGGCGCCTTGGCTTTCCCTCTTGCCTACATGAACGGACGAACCAGCTCTGTTACCTGTTCCAGACGACGGAGCGCCGTATCGCGACCGTCGGGCGGCACGTACCAGATCACCCGTTCGATGCCCGCCTCGCGCAGGCGCTCGATGTCCGCGGGGTCGTCCTCGCGGCCGCCGTACGTGGTCACCGGGATCGGCGCCCGGCCGGCGTCGGCCGCCATGCGCTGGAGCTCCGGGATCCGGTCCAGCCAGTCGCCGCGATTGGGCATCCAGCCGTCCGCGTAGCGCACCACCCGCTGGAGCGTGCGCGGCCCGTTGCCGCCCAACAGCACCGGCGGGTGGGGCTTCTGCACCGGCTTGGGCCAGCACCACGCGCGATCGATCGACACGAGCTCGCCGTGGTACTCCGCCTCGTCCTCGGTCCAGATCGCCTTCATCGCCTCGACCTGCTCGCGCAGGAGCCGCCAGCGCGTCTCGAACGCGGTGCCGTGGTTGCCCATCTCCTCGCGGTTCCAGCCGCCGCCGATGCCGAAGAGGAACCGCCCGCCCGACAGGTGGTCCAGGCTCGCCACGCTCTTGGCGGTGTGGATCGTGTCCCGCTCGATGACCAGGCAGACGCCCGTCGCGACCAGCAGCGTCGTCGTGGCCGTCGCGGCGGCGGTCAGGGCGACGAACGGGTCGAGGGTGTGCGAGTACTCCTTCGGCAGGTCGCCCCCGCGAGGGTACGGCGAGGTCCGCGAGACCGGGATGTGGGAGTGCTCGGCGACCCACAGCGACTCGAAGCCCCGTTCCTCGACCGCGGGCGCGAGCTCCGTCATCGAGATGGCGTAGTCGGTCGGAAAGACGGCGATCCCGAACTTCATTGTTCGGTCAATGATGCGGCTCGGCCGTCAGCCGGTGCGCTGGGGCGGGTGTGTGATCAGCTGGTCCACCGGCGCGTAGTCGTCGCGGAGGATCATCGCGTCGCCGGCGAAGCGGGCGACCGCGTCGCCCCCCGCCACGGCCAGGCTCGACCGGCGCTGGGCCAGGCGCGCGCGCACGGCGTCGAGCGGCAGCGGCGACGCGGACGCCACGACCACGAAGTTGCCGCCGCCGCTGCCGGCCAGCGAGGCGGGGTCGGCGATGATGGCGACGTTCGGGAAGACGGACGCGATGGTCGCGACCTCCGCGCGGACGAAGCGGTTGGGCGGGAAGTCGATGACGTTGACGGCGTAGATCCCGTCGGGCCGGAGGATGCGGCTCAGCTGCGCGACCACCTCGCGCGTGGTCAGGTGCCACGGCACGGCCAGGCCGCCGAACGCGTCGCCGATCACGAGGTCCCGGCCGGCCGACGGCTCGCCGGCCAGGTGCACGCGGGCGTCGCCGACGTCGATCGTCAGCCCGGGCAGGTTGCCGAGGGCCAGGTGGGCGCGGTCGAACGCGATGACCCCGCCGTCGATCTCCAGCACCCGGCTGCGGGTACCGGGACGGGTCGCGGCGAGGTAGCGGGGCATCGTGAGGCCGCCGCCGCCGAGGTGCAGGGCGCTGATCGGCTGGCCCGCCGGCCGCACGTCGTCGGCGACGGAGGCGAGCGCCTGGATGTACGGGAAGTCCAGGTACGTGGGGTCGGCGACGTCCACGTACGAGTGGAGGAGGGTGTCCAGCACGAGGAAGCGGCCCGTCGGCCGGGCGGGGTCCGTGACGACGCGCACGCAGTGGTACGCCGTCTCGGACTGGCACGGCGAGGGGATGACCACGCCGAGGCCGGCGCCGAACAGGCCCAGCAGGAGCAGGGCGATGGGCGGCCGCCACCGCGACCCGGGCGCGACGGCCAGGGCGACGCCGATCAGCAGCGCCAGCAGGCCCAGGCCGACCACGATGACGCTGCTGGGCAGGGCCGCGACCAGCACGAAGCCGGTGGCGAACGTGGCCAGGATCGCGCCCAGCGTGCCGATGCCCGACAGGCGGCCGACGATGCTGCCGGTCCGGCGCAGGTCGGCGAGCTGGAGCTTGACGACCATCGGCGTGACCGCGGCCAGGAACGCGGACGGCGCGAACACGCCGATGAACGCGAGGGCGGTGGCGGTCAGGGGATCGCTGCTCTGCATCTCGGGGCCGACGACGCGGACCAGCGGCAGCGTGAGCATCGTGGCGACGCCGCCGAAGACCAGGGCGCCGGGGACGAGCCGGCGGGGGTCGGCGGTGTCGGCCACCCGGCCCCCGGCCCAGGCGCCGGTGGCGATGGCGGCGAGCGCGACGCCGATCACGGCGGTGTTGGTCTGGAGCGTGATCCCCACGTAGGGCGCGACCAGGCGCAGGGCGACGATCTCCAGCACCAGCACGGCGCCGCTGGCGAAGAACACCAGGGCCGCGGCCAGGCGAGGCGGGTAGGCGCGCGGCCGGGGCTGCGGGGGCGGGCCCTCGGGCTGGTCGGGCTGGTCGCCGGGGGCGGGCGGGTCGGTCTCGGGCATCGGTTCCAGGCCCTGGAGCTTACTGGGTCGGGGCCAGGCGGTCCCTAGACTGGACGTGTCGATGAGCAGCTGGGAATCCCTGATCGAGCGGAAGGTGCGGGAGGCCGCTGCCAACGGGTCGTTCGACGACCTGCCGGGCGCCGGCAAGGCGCAGGACCTGACCGACGACCTCCTGGTTCCCCAGGACATGCGGATCGTGCACCGCATCCTGAAGAACGGCGGCTACGCACTGCCCTGGATGGAGCGGCGCAAGGAGCTGGACCGCGAGCGGGAGCGGATCCACCGCGAGCTGGCCGTTGACGCGGACCTGAACGGCGCGATCGCGCGGTTCCGCGCCGCGGCCGAGGCGCTGAACCGGCGCCTGACGCTGCACAACGCAGGGCTGCCACGCGGCGTGGTCCCCGCCCCGCTGGTCGACGTGGAAGGGGCGGTGCGACCGCGGGCGTGAGGCGCCCTGAAGTGCTCGGGCCGGGCTGAGCCGCTCCATCGCCGGCAATGGCACGTCTCGCCCGCCAGGGAGACGTTGCATTGGCCAGCGACCACCTCGATCGCCCCCGGGGGCTGACAGATCCCCGCGTGGCCAACCCGCGAGAATAGGCGTGCCCGTCATGCAAGCCCGTGAGGACTTCCGTCCGCTGTACTGGACCATGCTGGGCCTGGGCCTGGTCGCGGTCCTCATCCTCGCCCTCGGGGTCGTGACCCTCCTCCGCTTCGCCCCGCTCGGCGAGCACACCGGCTACCGTGCCCAGGTCACCGGCGTGTACCTCTACGACACCCGGTCCGGCCAGGTGCGCGGGGCGCCCAGCTCGCACTTCCGCCGGGACCAGCCGTTCGCGGCCCAGGTCCAGTGGGGCCACCTGCCCGAGGGCATGGTCGTCGCCGCGAGCTGGTACGACAGCCTCGACACCCAGGTCGGCGGCATCGGGCCCGCGCCGGCCGGCCAGCTGGCCGACCACAACGCCCTGGTCCCCGTCGTCACCCCGTCCGACCTGCACGCCAACCTGCCCGGGACGTACACCCTGAAGATCGTCAGGTACTCGGGCGGCCAGCCCGTCGAGGTGATCAACAGCAAGGCCGTCGTCGTGGTGCACGACCCGTGATCCTCACCTCCGCCTACCGCCGGCGCTGGCGGCCCAGCCGCTACTGGCTCGCGGGCGTGCTGAGCCTGGCCATCTTCGTCTTCCTCGTCATCGGCTCGGTCGCCTCGGTCGCGATCGGCCCGGTCCCGCTGCGCGCGACGCTGTTCGGGCTGCCCACCGTCGGCTGCATCGTGGCGGCCACCGTGTTCTTTCTGCGCGGCCTGCGCGACCAGCCGACGGTCCGCGGCCGCGACCTGACCCGAGCCGGCGTCCTGCTCCTGGTCGGCGCCTTCCTCTGGTTGTCCGTGCTGGACGCGTTCACGTTCACCCAGGCGGCCGGCCCCGGCGTGGCGGCCGCGTGCGCGGCGGCCTGCCTGCCCACCACCGCCCTCGGCCTGCTCGTGCTCCGCCGCCTCGACCGGAACGAGAAGGAGCCCTGGCGGCTGGTGCTGGTGGCCACCGCCTGGGGCGCGATCGTCTCCACCAGCCTCGCCTTCTGGGGCGAGACGCTGTGGGACACCGTGTTCACGGCCAACCTGCTGCCGGGGCCGGCGGCCATCACCTCGACCGCCTACTCCGCCGGGATCCTGGAGGAGGTGGCCAAGGGCGTCGCGGTCCTCCTCCTCTACCTGGTGATGCGCGACGAGTTCGACGACGTGGTTGACGGCATCGTGTACGGCGCGGCGGTGGGCTTCGGCTTCAACTTCATGGAGTCGATCGGCTGGATGACGCACCTCTACGCCACGTACTCGTCGGAGGGCACCGGCGTGGCCAGCGCCATCGGCATGTGGTACTGGCGCCAGGTGATCGGACTGTTCTTCGGCCACGCCGCGTACACCGCCCTGATCGGCGCCGGCATCGGCGTCGCCCGCCAGCTGCCCCGGGCCCGCCAGCGACTGCTGGTCATCGCCTGCGGGTTCCTGGCCGCGATCGCGGCCCACTTCGCCTGGGACGCCTGGGAGGCGCTCGCGCTCACCGGCGTCCGCGACCCGCTGACGCTGGCCCTGCTCGCGCACGCGCGGTACCTGTTCATGGTCGGGCCGTTCGTCGCCGTCCTGCTGGTGATGCTGGCGATGGGCCTCCAGCTCGAGGGCGTGGCCCTGCGGCGCGCCCTGCGCGAGGAGGCGGAGAGCGGCAGCGGCGCCGTCCAGCCGGCGGAGGTCGACGTCCTGATGAGCCCGCAGCGGCGCTTCCACGCCCGCATGTCCGCGTTCGCCAGCAGCGGCCTCCCGGGGTACCTGCAGGTGTCCCGCCTGCAGACGGCGCAGCTGCACCTGGCGATGGAGCGCTGGCACCGCGAGCGGCAGGAGATGGCCGACCCGCTGGCCGCCGAGAACGTCCTCCGTGAGCAGGTGCTGGCCCTGCGCGGCGCCGCGGCCTGATGGACCGCATCGCGCTGACGGCGAGGTGGACGGCCGCCGCCCGCGCCCGCGAGTCCGCCCGGCCCGACCGCCTCTTCGACGACCCCCTGGCCGCGAGGCTGGCGGGGGAGCAGGGCTTCGCGATGCTGGATCGCGCGCCCCGGCAGGTCCGGGACAACCCGGCGGTGGCGCTGCGGACCCGGTACTTCGACGACTGGCTGCTCCGGGCGACCGGTGAGCGCGGGCCGCGCCAGGTGGTGCTGGTCGCGGCCGGCATGGACGCGCGGGCCTTCCGCCTGCCCTGGCCGGAGGGTGTCCGCCTCTGGGAGGTGGATCGGGCCGAGGTGCTCGACCTGAAGCGGACGCTGCTCGACCCGGCCGGCGATCGGCCGCGCTGCGAGCGGTTCACGGTCGCCGCCGACCTGGCGGAGCCGGGGTGGACGGCGCGCCTGCGCGAGTCGGGGTTCGCATCCGGGTCACCGGCCGTCTGGCTGATCGAGGGGCTGCTGCAGTACCTGCCCGAGGAGGCCGTGGACGCGGTGCTGGCCGGCGTCGCGGAAGCCGCGGCGCCCGGGAGCCGCCTGGGCGCCGACCTCCTGTCCGCCGACCACGCCGTCCAACCGTGGATGCGCGAGTGGCTGGACTCGATGAAGGTCAGCGGGCGGCCCTGGCGGTTCGGCACCAACGAACCGGAGGCGCTGCTCGAACGCCACGGCTGGGTGGTGGAGCGCGTCGCCGAGCCAGGCCACGAGGGCTCCCACTTCGGCCGCTGGCCCTGGCCGGTCGTGCCGCGCGGCGTCCCGGGCCTGACCCGAACGTTCTACGTGACGGCCACGCGGTAGCGGCCCGTCAGGAGGCCGGCAGCCGGCCCCAGATCACGCGGGCCGCCGTCAGCAGCGCGAGCAGTCCCGCCGTGGACCACGTCAGGGCCGCCACCGCGGGGTCGGCCGCGTCGGACCCGGCCAGCAGCGAGTGCACGAACAGCAGCGCGTACGCGACGTAGGACAGGCGGTGGAGCCACTGCCAGGCCTGGCTCTCGATGCGGCGGCGCAGGAGCCCCGTGATGGCCACCAGCAGGAAGAGCTGCAGGCTGATCGTGCCCAGGCCGACCGCCAGGCTGCCGTACGGGACCAGGAACGGCACGGCCAGGTCCAGCGGCCGGATGCGCGCCGTCTGGTCGAGCAGCAGGGCGCCGATGTGCACCGCGCCGAGCGGCATCCACAGCACCGTCGTGTACTCGTGCAGCGAACGGAGCAGGCGGTTGCTGCCCAGCCAGTCGAGCACGCCGGTCCGGAGGGCGACGCCGGTCAGCAGCGAGATCGACAGCGCCGTGAGGGCCGTCAGGCCGGCGACCCTGGCCACGACCCAGGTCAGGAGCTCGAAGCTCACTGGAGCACCCCTCGATGGGTGCTGGGGCGGCCGTGAGCAAGGGCTCCGCCCGAGTGTGTGAGCCTCCCCTCCCGACGTCGCCGAGGCCCTGCCTTCAGACGCGCAGCGACGCGCCGGAGGCGCTCCGAACGTCTCGGACCAGCGGGGGTGTTCCGGAAGAGGGGGCCTGCCCCCTCTTGCCTCTCGAAGCTCACGGCGCCAGCCTCCACGCGAGCGCGTGGGCCGCCAGATGCGCGGGCGCGAGCCCCGAGCCCAGCAGCAGGGCCGCCTTGGCGTGCACCTCCGCCTCGGCCGCTGTGGGCGTGACCACCGAGACCTGGCTGAGGTCGGTCCGGGCGGGCCGGCCGGTGCGCGGGTCGATCAGGTGGTGCAGCGCCTCGTCGCCGTCCTGCCACGCCCGCCGCCGGACGCCGCTCGTGGCCGCGCCCTGGCCGGCGAGGAGCAGGGTCGTATCTCCGACCGCCACGGGCCAGCCCTCGCCCTCCGGGCCGGCGCCCCGGGCGAACAGGTCGCCGCCCAGGTTGACCAGGCAGTTCTGGCCCAGCTCGGCGGCCAGGCGGTCGGCCAGCCAGCCCTTGGCGATGCCGCCCAGGTCCACGCCCGTGCCGGCCCGGAGCCGCGCCCGCCCGGGCTCGACCTCCAGCATGTCCGGCAGCGGCGGGGGCGGCGCCGCCCCGGTCAGCGTGGCCGCGGTCGGCCCGAGCCGGAGCGGCCGCGTGTAGCCGATCGCCAGCATCGAGCCCAGGACGCCCGCGTGGACCAGGCCGCCGCTGAGGCGGTGGGCGTCGAGCGCCGCCCGGAGCAGGCCCTCCAGCTCCGGCGACACGTCCGTCCAGCGCCCGGCGGCCGCGTTGAAGCGGCTCAGCTCGCTGTCCGGCTCGAAGCGGCTGAACCGGTCGTGGCGCTCCGCCACCCACGCCGTCGCCCAGGCCAGCCGGCCGCGCTCCAGGCCCACGCCCAGCACGTGGCACGCGCTGCCCAGCGCCTCGAACCGGACCTCGTCGAAGGTCATCGCTCAGGAATCGTAGGTGGAAGTGACCGCCTGAACGCTGCCGCTGCGGACGCTGGGCGTGAGGTGGAGCCGGCCGTCGCTGCCCAGGCCGACCCCGGCCCCGGCCGCCGAGCCGCCCACCACCGCGGGGTGCAGCGGCGCCGCGGCGGTCTTCAGGTGGCCGCTCACGTGCACGATGGCGGCGGCCGCCGCGGCGATGGTCAGCGCCGTGGCGGCCGCCTTCAGGAGCAGGGCATGCACGAGGTCAGAACGACCCCGCCGGGTTCTTGATGAAGCCGAGCTTGTCGAAGGTGTCACCCAGGATCTCCTTCGGATCGGCTCCCAGGTGCCCACCCAGGATCTCCTGGTACACGGAGCGGAAGTCGACCTGGTACTTCAGGTTGCCCGTCGAGTCCAGGTCCGTCAAGCTCGGCGACTTGCCGTACATGCCGCCCTTCACCGGGTCGCCGATCAGGATCAGCGGCGCGGCCGCGCCGTGGTCGGTGCCGGCGCTCGCGTTCTCCCGGGGCCGGCGGCCGAACTCCGACCAGGTCGCGATCAGGACGCGGTCGGCCATGCCGTGGGCGCTCAGGTCCTGGTAGAACGCGCTCACCGCCGTGTCCAGGTAGCCCATCAGGTCGTCGTGCCGGGTCAGCTCCGTGTAGTGCGTGTCGAAGCCGCCGAGCGTCACGTGGAGCAGCTTGACGCCGGTGCCCGTCGTGATCAGCTCGGACGCGAGCTGGAGCGCGGCCGCCAGCTGGTTCTTCGACGAGTAGACCAGCTTCGCGTTGTCGCTGTACGGCGCCTTCGGCTGGTACGTCGCCTGGGACGTCTTGAGCGTGGCGATGCTCTCCTGGGCCGTGGACATCGCCGTGTCGAACAGCGCGCCGTAGACGCCCGGCGTGCCCTTGTAGAGCGCGCCCACCGCGGCCTCGAGCTCGCTCCCCGCCGTGAAGCCGAACGTCTTCTGGTTGTTGATGACGGTCAGCGTCGCCTGCAGGTCGCGGAGCGCCCCGGGCACGTCGGTCGTGCCGCACGCGCAGCCGGTCAGCGGGTGGCCGAACGAGTCGTACGCCTTGGCCAGCGTGCGGCCCAGCCAGCCGTCCACCTGGCGCCGCGTCGGGTCGCCCGTCTCCCAGATCCGGATGGACTCGAAGTGCGAGAACGTGGGGTTCGGGTAGCCGACGCCCTCGACGATGGCCACCTTGCCCTGGTCCCACAGGCTCTTCATGCCCTTCAGGTTCTGGTTCAGCCCGTAGTCCGCCGTGATGGGCAGGGCCTGGGGCACGGACATCGCCGCGAGCCGCGGCCGGAGGTCGTGCAGGGAGGCGTCCTGGATCGGGACGACCGTCCGCAGGCCGTCGTTGCCGCCGGCGAGCTGGATCATCACCATGACGCGGTCGTTGGTGACGCCGTTGGTCTTGGCCGCGTAGACGGCGCGGGCGAACGCGTCGGGCACCGCGGCGTAGCCGGCGGCCAGGCCGGTCGCGCCGGCGCCGAACAGCAGGCCGGCCCGCAGGAAGTCCCGGCGCTCGAGCTGGTTGATTCCGATCCGATCACTCATCGTTCAGGGCACCCTCACTTGAGCTGGAATTCGGGCGAGGCCAGGGTGAGGAACCAGCGCGTGCGGTCGTCCACCGCCAGGTCGAGCAGGCGGACGGTGGACGGGCCGAGCACCGTGTCCACGTGCCGCGGCGCGTCCACGCCGGAGGGCAGCGACTTGAGCTGGTTCAGCACGGCGCTGACGAAGTTGACGCGTGCCACCACGTT
>VBJR01000044.1:9219-35414 GCA_005880175.1 Chloroflexota bacterium | reverse complement strand
GTGAGAGCGATTCCACCGGCGTTTTGACAAGCGATTCTCCGGCTGCTACAAATCTCCTGAGAGAGCGCTCCCACCGGCTGCATCGACGACCGCGCGTGAACCCGCCAATCGCGAGGAGGTGACCCATGTCCATCGCGTGCAGGCTGCGCGCCGCAGGGCTGGCGGCCGCGCTGCTCCTGGCCACCGGGGTCTCGGCCGGCCGCGGCGTGCCCGTCGCCCGCGCGGACGCCGCGGCGACGACGGTCACGGTGAATGCCCGCGCGGGCCTCGCCACCGTCCCGGCCACCGGCATCGGCGTGAACGACGCCGTCTGGGACAGCCAGCTCGGCACGACCACCATCTCGGACCTGCTGAAGACCGCCGGCGTCCAGATGATGCGGTACCCGGGCGGTTCCTACGGCGACATCTACCACTGGCAGGACAACACCGCCCCGGGCGGGTTCGTCGCGCCGAACACCAACTTCGACACGTTCATGGGCTCCGTCCAGCGGGTCGGCGCCCAGCCGATCATCATCGCCAACTACGGCACCGGCACCCCCGAGGAGGCCGCGGCCTGGGTCCAGTACGCCAACGTCACCAGGGGCTACGGGGCCAGGTTCTGGGAGATCGGCAACGAGCTGTACGGCAACGGGCACTACGGCGCCGACTGGGAGGCCGACAACCACCCCGACAAGAGCCCGGCCGCGTACGCCAACGGCGTCGTCGCGTACTCGGACGCCATGAAGGCGGTCGACCCGAGCATCAAGGTCGGCGCGGTGCTGACGATGCCGGCCAACTGGCCGGACGGCCTGGTCGGCAGCGGCGACGCCGGCACCTGGAACCAGACGGTGCTGAGCATCGCCGGCTCGAAGATCGACTTCGTGGACCTCCACTGGTACCCGGCCAACACCACCGCGGCCGACGTGCTGACGAAGTCGAGCCAGATCCCCGACGCCATCTATCAGGTCCGGCAGGAGATCGCCCGGTTCGCCGGCGCCAACGCCGCCAGCATCGGCATCTCGCTGACCGAGACGAACAGCATCGTCGGCGTCGACACGCAGCCGGGCGCGCTGTACTTCGCCGACACGACCGCCGGGCTGCTCGAGAACGGCGTCTTCACCGTGGACTGGTGGGACGTGCACAACGGCGGCGCGTCGATCTCGACGGTCGCCGGGCAGACCGACTTCGGCGACTCCGGCCTGTTCTCCAGCGCGACCTGCCTCCAGGGCGGGTGCGAGCCGGCCCTCAACACGCCGTTCGCGCCGTTCTACTCGCTGGGCATCCTGAGCACGTTCGCCCACCCGGGCGACCAGATGATCCGGGCCGGCACCGACCAGCCGCTGGTGGCCGCGCACGCCGTGCGCCGCGCCAACGGCGACGTCGCCGTGCTCCTGGTCAACAAGGACCCGGACAACGCGCACCCGGTGACGATCGACTACGCCGGCCTGACGCCGGCGGCCGGCGCGCCGACCGTGAGCACGTTCACGAACGGGGCGGCCGCGATCTCGACCGCCCAGGCCGGCACGGCGACCAGCCAGGTGCTGCCGCCGTACTCGCTGACGACCCTGGTCGTGCACACCGCCCCGGCCCCGACGCCGGCGGCGCCGGGCCAGCCGGCGGCCAGCGCGGTCACCGACCGGACCGCGACGATCTCCTGGCCCGCGGCCGGCGCCGGCGCGAACCTCAAGTACGAGGTCTTCCGCCAGAACGGCACGACCAGCGAACAGTGGGGCGAGACGACCGGGACGTCGTTCTCGGTCCAGAACCTGAACCCGGGGAGCCGCTACACGGTCAACGTGCTGGCCCGCGACGGCTCCGGCAACGCCTCGTGGGCGTCGCCGCCGCTGACGTTCGCGACCGGGACCCCGCAGAGCAGCACGTGCGCGGTGCACTTCGCCGACGTCAACGACTGGGGCAGCGGCTTCGTCGCCAGCGTGGACGTCACCAACACGGGCGGCAACCCGATCGACGGCTGGACGCTCACGTTCGACTGGCCGACCGGGCTGCAGCAGATGGCCGGCGGCTGGAACGGCACGTGGAGCCAGTCGGGCGCCTCGGTGCGGGTGACGAACGCGGACTTCAACGAGAAGCTGGCGGCCGGCGGCGGCACGACGAACGTCGGCTTCGTGGGCAACTACGGCGGCCCGAACCTGCTGCCGGCGGTGTTCCGCCTGAACGGCACCGTCTGCACGAGCGTCTGAGCGCGGCGGCGCAATTCGGTAGAGGAGAGAGCAAGTGGACGTGAGACGGACGGCGGTGGTGCTCGCCGCGGCGGGGGCGCTCGTCGTCGGGGGGATCGGCGCGGTGGTCCAGGGGGTCACCCCGGTCCGGGCCGCACCCAACCCGACCTCGGGGCTGCACGTGTCGGGCAACCAGCTGATGGACGCGAGCAACAACCCCGTGGTGCTGTGGGGCGCCAACCGCTCCGGCGCCGAGTACTCGTGCGTTCCCCACCCCTTCAACGGCATGGTGCCGCCGGCCACGGGCCTGTTCGACGGGCCGGTGGACGACACGGCGACCGCGGCGATCGCGAGCTGGGCCGGCGTGAACGCCGTCCGCGTCCCGCTCAACGAGGACTGCTGGATGGCCCACTCCAACATCCCGCCGGCGTTCGCCGGCGCCAACTACATCTCTGCCATCCAGGCGTACGTGGCCACCCTGCACCGGCACGGCCTGGTCGCCATCCTCGACCTGCACTGGACGGACGGCGTGTACAACAACATGCTGGACGCCTGCACGGTCCCCTCCAACACCCTGGGCGTGGACGCCTCGCAGGCGATCTGCCAGAAGCCCATGCCGGATGCGGCCACGGCGGTGCTGTTCTGGACGTCGGTCGCGAACACGTTCGAGAACGACACGGCGACGATCTTCGACCTGTTCAACGAGCCGTTCCCGGACTTCTTCCTGGGCAACGGCGCGCCCAGCTGGACGTGCTGGCGCGACGGCGGGACCGCCTGCGGCAACATGCTCCGGGACAGCGCCGGCAACAACCTGCCGGTGGCCGGCATGCAGCAGCTGGTCACGGCGGTGCGCGGCACCGGGGCGAAGAACGTGCTCATGCTCGGGGGCCTGTCCTTCTCCAACGACATGAGCATGTGGAGCCAGTTCGAGCCGGCCGACCCGGCCGGCAACCTGGCCGCCGCCTGGCACTCGTACAACTTCAACGCCTGCAGCAACAGCGGGTGCTGGCAGACGAACATCGCCCCGCTGGCGGCCAAGGTGCCCCTGGTCACCGGCGAGATGGGCGAGAACGACGCCCAGTCCGGCTACCAGAACGGGCTGATGGCGTTCCTGGACCCCATCCACGTCAGCTACCTGGTCTGGGCCTGGAACACCGACTTCGGTGGCATGGCGATGATCAGCGACTACACGACCGGCGCGGTCACCACCTACGCGAGCGGCTTCAAGAGCAACGTCGCCAAGTTCGGGGGGCCGACGCCCACCCCGACGGGCTCGGCGACGCCCACGGCGACACCGACCACGACGCCGACCGCCACGCCGACGGCGACTCCGACCGCGACGCCGACGGCGACGCCCACGGCAACTCCGACGCCGACCCCGACCGGCACGGGCGCCGGCGTGACGGCCACCCCGGTCGTGGCGCAGACCAGCCCGTTCTTCAACGAGGAGGACGTCAGGCTGTCGAACACCAGCCCGCTGACCGCGCTGACGATCACGATCACGGTCCAGCGGACGGCGGGGATCTCCTTCAGCGGCATGTACAACACCGTCGGCGGCCAGATCCTGCAGGCCAACGGCAGCTCCGCCACGGCGGTCACGTACACGTTCACGCTGGCCGCGGGCCAGACGGTCTCCGCCGGGAGCGGCCGGCTGTTCGCCGCCCAGTCGAGCGGCAGCGGCACCGCCCACCCGACCAGCGGTGACACGTTCTCGGTCACCGCGAGCGGCGGCGGGACCACCACCACCCTGACCGGACACTTCTAGCGCTGCCCGCGGGTCCGGGCGGCCGCGCCGCCCGGGCCCGTTTCCCTATCGGGACAGCCACTCCGGAGCGTCGGCGGCGTAGCCGGTCGCCCGGTCCGGCCAGCGCAGCGGGCGGCCCGCGAGGGCGCCCGGCGGGGCCACCGCGGTCACCGGCCCCAGGTCGCTCGGCAGGGTCGCCAGCCACGGCGGCGGCAGCGGCCCGGGCTCGGGCGAGGCGGCGAGCGCTGGCTCCGGTGCTCCGGCCAGCCACCACGCGGTCCGGGCCAGGGACAGCCAGCGGCCGTGGGTGCCGCCGTGCTCGGCCTGGCGCCGCAGCCCGTCCAGCGCCGCGGCGGCGGCCAGGTAGCCGGTCCCGTGGTCGAGCAGCTGGCACGGCAGCGCGCCGGGCCGCTCCCCGTCCGCCGACTCGGCGGCGGCGATCCCGCTCGCCGCCTGCACGATGCTGTCGAAGCCGCGCCGAGCGGCCCAGGGACCGCTGTGGCCCCACGCGTCCAGGTACACGACCACGAGGCCCGGATGGCGGTCGACCAGCGGCTCGAACCCGAGGCCGAACCGGTCCAGCGAGCCCGGCCGGTAGCCCTGGACGAGCACGTCCGCCCCGTGGAGCAGGGCGCGGAGGGCATCCAGTCCGGCGGGCGAGGCGAGGTCGAGGACCGCGCCGCAGGACGTCGGCGCCGAGCGCGCCCAGGAACCGGGTGCAGACCGGGCCGGCGATCACCCGCGTCAGGTCCAGGACCCGGACGCCGTGGAGCGGCAGCCCGGCCGCCGGCCGCCGCCGCGGCCCCGCGCGGCCCTCGGCCCGGCGGGCGATCAGCGGCTCGGCCGCGACCGCTCGGCCCTGGGGATGCTCGCGCCACTCGGCGGCAGCGCGGACGGCCGCGGCGACGCCGCCGGCCGCGAGGACCCGCTCCTCCACCTCGCCGGCTCGCCGCTCGGCGAGGGCCGCCGCCACGCGCTCGGGGTCCTCCGGCACGCCCAGCTCGCGGAGCAGGGCCTCGCGGTGCCACGGGTAGTTGGCGTGCGTGCGCACCCACCCGCCGGCCGTGCGCCAGAAGCGGGAGAGCGGCGCGAACCCGACGCCCGCGTCGCGGTCGTCGACGCGGAACAGCGCCTCGCTGCGCACGGCCGCGGCCACGTGGCCCCGGTCGACCGTGAGGTCCGCCGCCGCGCCGCCCCGCCGGCGCCCGAACGCGGCGGCGGCGAGCAGGGCGGCGCCCACGCAGGCGACCGCGGCGTCCTCCACCGGGAACCGGGACGGCAGGTGCCCGGGCGGGCCGGTGACGCGGAGCGGGGCCGGCGGCTCCTCGCCCTCGCCGGCCACCGCGGCCCAGGCCTGGTCGATCATCGCGGTGGTCGCGGCTGCCGCTCCCGGCGCCGGGCCACGTGCAGGACCGCGCCCCAGTGCCGGCGCAGCGTGCCGTCCGGGCGCAAGGCCAGGCGCCGGCGGATCTCCCCGTACAGGCGGTCCCGCTGCCACGGCTCCATGGCGATGTGGCCGGAGAACGTCTCCAGCAGGTCGATGTACGCCTCGGCGTCGTACACGCGCTCCCAGTCGAAGTGCCGGACGTGGACGACGTCGAACAGCCCGGTGGCCTCGATCTCGTCGCGCTGCTCGTCCAGCTCGCCCGGCCGCAGCCACCGCGTGCCGGGCGGGAGCCCCTCGCCGATCTCGTCGTAGACGTCCTGGAGTTCCTGGAAGAACGGGTCGCCGCCGTCGGGCCTCACGTGGGAGGCGGTCCAGAACGCCAGGTGGCCGCCTGGCGCCAGCGCCTCCCAGGCGCGGGTGTAGCGGACCCCGGGATCGATCCAGCTCCACGCGGTGGCGGCGAACACCAGGGCGAACCGCTCGCCCGCCGGCGGGCGCCAGTCCTCGAAGCGCGCCTCGACGACCTCGACTTCGAGCCCGGCGACGTTGCGGCGAGCCGCCGCGGCCAGGTGCGGGCCCTGCTCCACGCACGTGATCCGGAACCCGCGCCGGGCCAGCGGCAGCGTCGCCTTGCCGGTCGCGCACCCGACCTCGAGCAGGCGCGCGCCGACGGTCAGTCCCGCGGTCGCGACCAGGTCGTCGAGCAGCTCGTCCGGGTAGTCGGGGCGGGCCCGGTGGTAGCGGTCGGCGACGCGGTCGAACGTGGCCGCCAGCGCCTCGCGCCGGCGGTCGGCAGCAGATCCGCACACGGAGGTGGAATGCTACCGCTCCCTATCGCCACCACGGGGCGCGCGCGGCCCGGATGGCCACCTCGACGGACGCCTCCAGCTCGGCGGTGACGTCCGCGAGCTGCTCGATCAGCTCCGCGCAGTACGTGAGCGTCATCGGCGTCCGGCCGGCGCCCTCCGGGTCCGCCGCCCAGTCCCGGAGGGAGCTGGCCGCGGCGTGGCGCAGGGCGTCCGCGGACACCTCTTCGGCGACCTGCGCCCGCGGGCGGCCGTCGAGCAGGTCCGCCAGGCGCAGGAGGCCGTCGAGCATGAGCCGCGCCTGCCGCTCCACGACCGCCGTCTGGTCGGCGAAGCCGGCGGCCCGGTAGCCGTGACGGACGAGCACGTCGATCAGGTCGCCGACCAGGATCGCGTAGCTGCCGGCGGACACCAGGACGGCGGGGACCTCGACCCCGACCGGATGCGCGGTCCGCTCGACCAGGAGCAGGTCGAACGCCTCGCCGGCGCGGCCGCGGGCCCGCACCGCCTGGGCGCGGGGCTCGGCGACGTCCACCTCCCCGTCCAGGAGCCGGTGGAGCGAGGCGGCCAGGTACGCGGCGACGGCGCCGTAGAGCTGGGCCAGCGCCCGGCGCAGGTCCGCCCTGGCCCCGCGCGGCCAGAGGAGCAGGCCCACGACCAGGCTCACGCCAGTGCCCAGCGCGATGTCCTCCACCCGCACCAGCCCGACCGTCCAGCCCGCCGGCGCGATCAGGTTGAACAGGACGATCACGAGGATCGTGAACGCCGCCTGGCCGACGACGAAGTGGACGGCGGTCGGCGTGTACGCGGCCAGGAAGACCGCCACGGGCAGCGCGACGAAGATCGCCAGCCGGTGCTCCCCGACCAGCAGGATGAACGGGGCGCCGATCGCGAAGCCGGCCAGGGTCCCGGCCACCGCCTGGAGCGTCGTGCGCCCGGTGGCGAGGGCGTTCGAGCGCAGCACGGAGAGCGTGCCCAGCACGGTCCAGAACGCGAAGTGGAGCCCGAGCACCCTGGCCATGAGCACCGCCACGGCCAGGCCGGCCGCCGCGCGCACGCTGTTGTGGAGGACGCTGGAGCCGGGCGCGAGGTCGGTCCGGAGCGCCCCGGCGACCCGCTCGATCGCGCCCGCGACGCCGCCGCGGCGCGGGATGCCGGCGGGCAGCCGAACCCCGCCCGCCGGCTCGCGGCCGGTGGCGATCGTCGCGTTGGCGCCGAGCGCGAGCACGGCGTACGACAGCAGGCGCAGCCGGTAGCCGGCGCGCAGGCCGTCCAGCACGTCCTCGGCCCGGCCGCCCTCGCGGAGCGTGCCCTCCGCCCACCGCTCGAGCGCCTCCCGCTGCCGGGTCTTGTCCTGGTCGAGCGCGGCCAGGTCCGGCGGCGGGCCGCCGCGCAGGGCGTCGCCGGCGCCGTGCAGCGTCGCGACGAGGGCCTGCTCCAGGACGTCCTCCTCGCCGAGCAGCGGCTCGCCGTCCGCTCGCTCCTCGGCCCAGCGGGTCGCCAGCGTCAGGCCGCGGTCCAGGTCCACGACCAGCTCGGCGAACGCCCCGTCCCGCCGGGTCGGACCGGCCGGCCGCAGCGGCGTGGCCGCGTACTCGGAGCGCAGCGCGCGCTCGGCCTCGCCGGCCGCCTCCTCGCGGCGCCGGACCACGGCGCCGCCGGCGCGCACGCGGCACGCCTCGATCAGCGCGGCCAGGGCGTCGCAGGCGGACGCCGCCCGCTCGCGCAGCGCGGCCCGCTCGTGCCGGGGCCAGAGCACGAGCGACGCCACGGTCGCCACGGCGCTCGCCAGCAGCCAGCCTTCGACCCGCGACGGGATGGCGGACGCCGGCGCCGGCACCGCGACGGACAGGACGAACGCGAGCTGGAGCGCCACCTGCGCCGCCGCGGCGTACCCGCCGAAGATGCCGGCGAGCTGCACCGCGAAGGCGACGAGCAGCGTCGCCAGCACCGCCACCCACGTGGCCTGGCCGGCCAGCGTACCGGCGACGACCAGGAGCGCGCCGAGCAGCGCGGTGACCGCGTACGCGGCGGCGCGGCTGGCCGGGGGGCCGCCGAAGTCGGCCAGGACGACCAGCGCGAACGTGCCGAAGCCGACGAACGTCGTCAGCTGCACGTTGTGGGTGCCGAGCAGGACGGCGGCGAACAGCGCCGGCATCAGCAGGGCCGCCCGCGCCGCCCGGCGCAGGCTGAGCAGGCCCCCGTCGTGCGGGCGCCACCGCAGGGTCGCCTCCCGGAGGCTGGAGGCCGGGGCCGCCGTGGCCATCTCGCCCAAGCGTGCCATGGACCCGGGGCCGGGCCGCCGGTTCACTCGGGGGTCACCGGGGGGTCAGAGGAACATGCCGCCGTCGACGGTCATCGTCGTGCCGGTCACGAACCGGCTGTCGTCGCTGGCCAGGTAGAGGGCGGCGCGCGCGATCTCGCCCGTGGTCGCGTGGCGGCGCATGGGGATCATCTGCTCGAAGATGCGGGCCGCGTCCTCCTGGGCCGCGCCCGTCGCGGCGAGCTCGATCGCGGTCTGGAACGGGGTGTCGGTCGGGCCCGGGTGGAGCGTGTTGACGCGTATGCGGCGCGGCGCCGCCTCCAGCGCGGCGGTCCGCATCAGACCGACCTGGGCGTGCTTGGCGGTGACGTAGCCGGCGGCGCCCGGCGCGCCCTTCAGCCCGACGATGCTGGACGTGATGATGACGCTGCCCCCGTCGCGCATCGCGGGCAGGGCGTGCTTGAGGACGTGGAACGCGCCCAGCACGTGGACGTGGAGGACCTCGACGAACACGTCCTCGGGGTAGTCGGGGACCGGCGCGCCGATGCGGCCGCTGATCCCGGCGTTGGAGAAGACGACGTCGAGGGGGCCGTGGCGCTCGACGGCCTCCTGGACCGCGCGCCGGACCTGCGCGGAGTCGGTGACGTCGCAGACGGCGGCCGCCGAGGCGGCGCCCAGCTCCGCCACGGCGTCGCGCAGCCGGTCCTCGACGATGCCGGCGATGTACACGCGGGCTCCCTCGGCGACGAAGAGGCGGGCGGTCTCGAGCCCGATGCCGCTCTCGCCGCCGGTGATGAACGCGACCTTGTCCTGCAGACGCTCCATATCAGGCCATTCTGACCCGGGAACTCGGCCAGCCGGAGCAGTCGTCCGGCACGCCCGACCGCGGTCTTCGCGACCGCCGGCGGGAGCACGTCGAGGACAGGCTCTAGACCGCCGTGTTCTCGGGTGCCGGCGAGCGTCGCAGCAGGGAGACCGCGAGCAGAGTCAGCCAGGTCCAGCCGGTGGTGATCGTGAGGCGCTGGAACAGCCCGCCGAAGGCCACCAGGCCCGGAACCTGGGAGAAGCCCATGCTGGCGAGGACGAACGCGATCGAGAACACCACACCTGTCGCCACCGAGTAGATCGACCACCCGCGCTCGTGCCATCCGGCGAAGCGCCGCGCGAACACGAAGCATGCGGCCGGCAGTCCCGCGAAGGTGAAGACGGAGAACAGGTCGTGGAGGGCGCCGTGCGTGCTGTAGCCCCGCAGGTCGGGGGTCCCAGGCGGGTAGCCGCTCACGGGGTCGGTCGCGAAGAGGCCGGCGCCGATCAGGCCGATGGCGAAGGCGCCAACCAGGAGCGGTCCCCAGGTCGAGCCGCCGAGGGGCCGCAGCGCGCGCCACAGACCGACGGCGAAGGCCACGCCGAGGACGCCGGCGACGAGGAAGTTGGCGACCTGCGTCCAACCGGGGTCGCCCAGCTCCAGGGTGCTGACCGGGTGCCGCAGCGGGTTGTAGTCAGCGCGAGTGGCCGACTCGACGATCCAGGCGAGCGTGAACAGCGGGCCAGCGACCGCGCCGCAGACCAGCAGCGCCCGTTCCGTCGTGGCGCGGCCCACGAGACCGGCGGGAGAGAGGTCGAGGGTGCTCATTGTCGAACTCCTTCGCCGGCCCGCTGGGGCCGACCCGTCATGCCGTCCAGCAGCTGTCCGACGACCTGGTCGCGCAGCCTGGCCGGGTCAGCGCCCAACGCGGCGGAGTCCATGACCGCGGCGCCCCTCGCCTTGAGCACCATGCTGCCGACCAGGGCGCTCAGCGCGACGCCGTGCGCGATCTCGAAGGGACAGTCCGCGCGAAACACCCCCTGGCGCTGGCCGCGCTCGTAGAGCTCCCGCAGTTCGGGGAACGGGGCCGTGCCCGCCGTGGGCAGCGGCAGCGTCCGCCAGCCGCCGAGGGCCTCGTGGACCGTCAGCGCGACGAGCTGCGGTCGGGCCGCGAGGAGGTCCGCGAAGCCCGCCAGCACCGCCTGCATGCCCTCGTACGGCGCCATGCCGGCGGCCCGGTGGATGACCTGGCGCCATGCCTCGATCAGCCCGGATGCCTGCGCTTCCAGCACCGCCGCGTAGAGGCCGTCCTTGCTGCCGAAGTGGTGGTAGATCATGCGTTCGTTGATGCCGGCTCGCTGGACGATCGCCTGGATCCTCGCGCCCTTCGGTCCGAACCTGGCGAACTCCTCGGCCGCCGCGGCCAGGAGTGCCGACCGGCTGTCTCGGGGCATGCAGTAATTGTTTACTGCGACCGCCGTATCGCGCAACCCCCACCGCCGGCCGGCGGTTCAGCGACTGCCGCCGGCGGGGGCCGCGGCAGCCGGCTCGGCCAGGAAGCATGCCGCCTGGTGGCCCGAGCGCAGCTCCACCAGCGGTGGCTCCTCGGCGAAGCAGCGGTCGAACGCCTTCGGGCAGCGCGTGTTGAAGCGGCAGCCATGGGGCGGGTCCGCCGGGTTGGCCACGTCGCCCCGCATCGCGGCTCGGCGGCGGCCGCGCTGGACGGCCGGGTCGGGGACCGGGACCGTCGCCAGCAGCGCCTGCGTGTAGGGGTTGCTCAGGTCGTGGCTGATGAGCACGTACGTCAGCCCCAGCCGCTCCTGCAGGTCCTGCATCAGGTTCAGGATCTGGGCCCGCACCGACACGTCGAGCGCCGACGTCGGCTCGTCGGCCACGATCAGGGACGGGTGCAGCGCAAGGGCCCGCGCGACGCCCACCCGCTGCCGCTGGCCCCCGCTGAGCTGGTGCGGGAACCGGTCGCCGGCGCCCGGCGGCAGGCCCACCATGTCCAGCAGCTCGCCCACCCGCCTCCCCACCGTCCGCCCGGTCGCGGCCCGGTGGACGCGCAGCGGCTCCGCGACCAGGTCGCGCACCGGCATCCGCGGGTCGAGCGAGCCGTACGGGTCCTGGAACACCATCTGGAGGTTCGGCCGCAGGCGGCGCAGCGCCTCGCCCGACAGCGGCAGCAGGTCCTGCCCGTCGAACACGACCCGGCCCGACGTGACCCCGACCAGGCGGAGCAGCGCCCGCCCGGTCGTGGACTTCCCGCACCCCGACTCGCCGACGATGCTCAGCGTCTCCCCCCGCCGGACGTCGAACGTGACGCCGTCCACCGCCCGCAGCACCCGGCGCGGCCGCAGCGGCAGGCCGGCGCCGAACCGGAAGTGCACCGCCAGGTCCTCCACCCGCACGAGCGGCTCCGTGGCCGCGGCGGCCGCCGGCGCGGCTGCGACCCCCGCCAGCTCCCGCCCGCCCACCCGCGGCGCCACCCCGGACAGGTCCGCCCAGCACGCCGCCAGCTGCCCGGGCGCCTTCGCCTCCAGCGGCGGCATGTCCGTCCGGCACCGGTCCATCACGAACTCGCAGCGGTCCGCGAACGGGCACCCGGCGGCCGCCCCGCGCAGGTCCGGCAGGCCGCCCTCGATCGAGAGCAGCCGCCGCGCCAGCGGCTGGTCGAGGCGCGGGATGCACTCCAGCAGCCCCTTCGCGTACGGGTGCCGCGGGTGGGCGAACACCGAACCCGTCGGCCCCGTCTCCATCACGTGGCCCGCGTACATCACGGCGATCCGGTCGGCCAGCCCGGCCACCACGCTGAGGTCGTGGCTGATCAGGATCATCGCGGTCCGGTGCTCGGCCGTCACCGTGCGCAGCAGCTCCAGGATCTGCGCCTGGATGCTCACGTCGAGCGCCGTCGTCGGCTCGTCCGCGATCAGGACGCGCGGCTCGCACGAGAGCGCCATCGCGATCATCACGCGCTGCCGCATCCCGCCGGAGAGCTGGTGCGGGTAGCTGTCGAGCTGCCGGTCCGGGGCCGGGATGCCGACCGAGCCGAGCAGCTCCGCCGACCGCCGCCGGGCGGCGCCGCGGCCCATCCCCAGGTGGACCCGCAGCACCTCCTCCATCTGCACCCCGATCGTCCGGACCGGGTTGAGCGACGACATCGGGTCCTGGAACACCATCGCGATCCGGCGGCCGCGCACCTCGCGCATGGCCTCCTCCGGCATCGCCAGCAGGTCGGCGCCCTCGAACCGGACCGCGCCCGACACCTCGGCCGGCGGCGTTGGCAGCAGGCGCAGCAGCGACAGCGCGGTCACGCTCTTGCCGCAGCCCGACTCGCCCACGATCGCGAGCGTCTCCGCCTCGCCCAGCGCGAAGCTGACGCCGCGGACCGCGCGCAGCGGGCCGGCCGGCGTCCGGAACGTGATCGCCAGGTCCTCGACCGACAGGACGGTCGCGGGCGTCGCGCTCAACCGGCCAGGCCGAGCCGGTCGGCGTAGACGCGGCCCGCCTTCATCACGAAGGCCGGCCGGCGCATGGCCGCGATGTCCGCCACCGGGTCGCCGGGCACGAGCAGCAGGTCCGCCTGCTTCCCGGCCTCGACGCTCCCGACCAGGTGGTCCAGCCGGAGCAGCCGGGCCGCGCTGGACGTGGCGGCCACGATCGCCGCCATCTCGCCGAGCCCGAACTCCACCATCTTGGCCAGCTCCAGCGCCAGGTCGCCGTGGGGGTTGAACGGCGTCCCCGCGTCCGTGCCCGCGGCGATGCGCATGCCCGACCGGACGGCCAGCGCGAAGCTCTCGCGGTGGTGGCCCGCCTCGGCCTCGGCCTTGCGCACGACCCAGTCGGGGATGCCGCGGGCCAGGCCGTTGTTCACGATCTGGTCCACCGCGATCAGCGTCGGCACCATGTACGCATCGTTCTTCAGCGCCAGGTTCACCGACTCGTCGTCCAGGTAGAAGCCGTGCTCGACCGAGTCGATGCCGGCCGCCAGCGCGTTCTTGATGCCGCGGTTCCCGATCGCGTGGGAGGCGATCGGCCGCCCGGCCTTGTGCGCCTCCTCCACCGCCGCCCGCAGCTCCTCGGGCTGGAACGTCGTCTGGCTCGGGTCGACGCCCGGCGTCAGCACGCCGCCGGTCGCCATCACCTTGATGAAGTGGGCGCCGCCCTTGATCTCGGCGCGGACCGCCTTGCGGACCTCGTCGGGGCCGTCGGCCTCCCGGCCGATGAAGTGGCCGTGGCCGCCGGTCATCGTCACCACCCGGCCCGCGGCCCGCACCCTCGGGCCGTCGATCAGCCCCTGCTCCACCGCCCTGGCGATCTCCAGCGCGATCTGGCTGGCCGCGCCGCAGTCCCGGATCGTCGTGACGCCGGCCTCCAGCGCCAGCCGCGCGTTCAGGACGGCCCGGATCGTGGCGATGGGCACGCTGTCGCTGACCACCTGGGCGAACAGGTCCGCCGCCCCGTCGTTGCACAGGTGGGCGTGGCAGTTGATCATGCCCGGCAGCAGCGAGTGGCCGCGGCCGTCCACGACCCGGCCGTCCCCAACGCTCGGCGCGTGGGCGGCCGGACCGATCCAGGCGATGCGGTCGCCCTCCACCACGACGGCGGCGTCCCGCAGCGGCTGCCCGCCGAGCCCGTCGATGACGGTCACGTCGCGGATCAGGTGGACGGATGCGGCCATCGGCCGACCTCCTCGTTCAGGCGTAGCAGGCGGGGACCTTGCGCAGGCGGCGCCACTGGTCGGGGTCGTGCCCGTAGACCATGAACGCGTCCTTCTCGCCGGCGATCCTGAGCAGCTTCTGGGCGCTCTCCTTCGCCACCTCGGGCTCGGCCTGGCCGCCCCACGCGTCGTGGTCGATGTTGTCCTGGCAGTAGATCGCGTCGCCGCAGAGCAGGACGTTGCCGTCGGCCCTCAGGCTGATCAGCAGCGACTGGTGCCACGGCGCGTGGCCGGGCGTCAGGATCGTCTGCACGCCCGGGAACAGCTCGGGCTCGCCGTCGATCAGCTCGTACTTCAGCCCCGGGATGTCGAAGTACTCGCTGGGGAACGCCGGGTGCTCCTTCGCGACCTCGAAGTGCTGGCGCTGGACGTAGATCGTCGCGTCCCGGAAGAGCTCGTTGTTGCCGGCGTGGTCGAAGTGCAGATGCGTGTTGATCACGTAGTGGATGTCCCGCGGCGACAGGTCGAGCTCGGCCAGGCGGCGGACCAGCGAGTCCTCCGGGCGCATGCACGGGAGCAGGACCTTCGCCACCTCCTGGCCTCGGAACGTGTACTCGGGGTCGTCGATGTGCTTGCGGTGCATCCCGGTGTCGATGAGCACGTTCGTGCCGTCGTCGAGCTGGAGCAGGTACGCGGGGATCGGGATGTGCACCCGCCGGCCGTCGTCCACACCGGGCGAGATGACGGCCCCCTTGTCGATGCAGGCCTCGCCCAGGAACAGGATGTACAGCTTCATCGAGAGCCCTCCATGGAGACCTGCTGCACGGTGTCGCGCCAGTGGCTATCCGGCTCCAGCACCGCCGCGATGTGGTCGCCCAGGTAGTTGCTGGCCAGGATGACGAGCGTGATCGCCAGGCCGGGGAACGTGGACGTCCACCAGGCGAGCTGCAGCCAGCTCTTGCCGGACGCCAGGTCGGCGCCCCACTCGGGCGTGGGCAGGCGCACGCCGAAGCCGAGGAAGTTGAGCGTGGTCGCGGTCAGGATCGCCCAGCCGATGGCGCTGCTCGCGACCACGACCACCTGCGTCGTGACGTTGGGCAGGATGTGCCGGCCGACGATCCAGCGCCCCGTGCAGCCGACATCACGTTGAGCAGGCCCGACCCGATGATCGTCACGACGATCAGGGCCAGCAGCAGGCCGGGGAACGCGAGCAGGACGTCCATCGCCCGCATGATCAGCCCGCTCACCCAGCGGGTCGAGTAGCCGGCGACCAGGCCCAGCGGCACGCCCACGGCGGTCGAGATGCCGATGCCCACGACCGGGGCCGCCAGCGTGAGCCGGGCGCCCCACAGGATGCGGCTCAGCACGTCCCGGCCGAACTGGTCGGTGCCCATCAGGTGGCGGGCGCTCGGCGCCGCCAGGTTGTCGGTGGTGACGTGGACGGGGTCGTACGGCGCGATCAGCGGGGCGGCGAGCGCGGCCGCGACCACCAGCAGCAGGAAGCAGAGCGCCCCGACGCCGGCGCGGTCGCCGTACAGCAGCGCGCGGGCCAGCGTGGCCAGCGAGCGGACGGCCCAGGACGACACACCGCGGGTCCCCGACGCCGGCGCGGCGGTGGTCACCTGGCCGACACCTCTCGTGGCGAGAATCCCGGGGCGCCGCAAGCAAGGGCTCCGCCCGAGCGTGTGGGTCCGGAATCCCGAGATCGCTGACGTTCCTCGAGACGCGGAGCGATGCGCCGAAGGCGCTCCCAACGTCCCGGGAAGAGGGGGGGTTCCGGAAGGGGGGGCCTGCCCCCCCTTGCTCTGGCCGGCGCGGCGGTCGTCACTGGCGCACCCAGGAGAGCCGGATGCGCGGGTCGAGGACCCCGTACGCGAGGTCCACGACCAGGTTGATCACGATGTAGACGACCGCGATGAGCAGGACGATGCTCTGCACCGCGGGGATGTCCTTGGCCTGGATCGCCTGGACCAGGTAGCTGCCGATGCCGGGCCGGCCGAAGATCACCTCGACGACGACGGCGCCGCTGAGCACGTTCCCGAACTGCAGCCCGAGGATCGTGACCACCGGGATCAGCGCGTTCTTGAGCGCGTGCCGGTACAGGATCATGCGCTCGGTCAGGCCCTTGGCCCTGGCCACCTGCATGTACGGCTGGCGGTAGATCTCGACCAGGTTGTTGCGCAGCAGGCGCGCGATGATCGCGGACAGGCCCCAGCCCAGGGACACGGCGGGCAGGATCAGCGAGTCCCACGAGCCCTCGCCGAGCGACGGCAGCAGGTGCAGGTCCACGGCGAAGATCAGCACCAGGACCAGCGCGAACCAGAAGTACGGCACCGCCACGCCCAGGACGGCGAACCCGCTGCCCAGGCGGTCCGCCCAGCTGCCCGGCCGGACGCCGCCCACGATCCCGACGGGCATGCCGATCGCGACCGCCACGAGCATCGCCGCGAACGTGAGCTCCAGCGTGTCCGGCAGCCGCTGGGCGATCTCCTCGGCGACGGGCCGGTTCGTGATGAACGACTGCCCCAGGTCGCCGTGGGCGAGCCGGGCCAGGTAGGCCAGGTACTGGACCGGCAGCGGCTGGTCGAGGCCGAGCTGCGAGCGCAGGTGCGCGATCTGCTCCGGCGTGGGCCGCGACCCGAACAGCAGGATCTGCGCCGGGTCGCCCGGGATCAGGTGCAGGATCAGGAAGACGAGGATCGTCACCCCGAACAGCACCGGGACCGCGATCGTGAGCCGGCGCGCGAGGAGGTTCAGCATGGAGGGCCGGCCCTCACATGCTGGCCCCGTGGAACAGCGGTGTCGCGTTGACCGTGAACTGCACGCCCTTCAGCTTCGACGAGCCCACGAACAGGCCGTCCGAGTTGTAGATCGGGATGATGACGGCCGCGTCCTCGATGATGCTGTTCGCCTGCTGGTAGAGCCTGGTCCGGGCGGCCGCGTCCGACGTGGCGTTGGCCCTGTCCACCAGCGCGTCGAGCTGCGGGTTCGCGTAGTGCTCCCAGTTGAAGCCGTGCGCGATCTGGTCCGCGCCGAAGATGGCGCGCACGAAGTACGGGTCCACGTCGTAGTAGAAGAAGTCGGCCAGGTTGTGGTCGCCCCGGTTGTACGCGTCGCCGACCGCCGGGAACGACTGGTCGCTGATGTCCACCTGGATGCCGGCGTCGCGGTACTGCGACTGCAGCAGCTGCGAGATGTCGTCGAAGCCGAAGCCGGAGATGTTGATGAACGTCAGCTTCAGCGGCTGGCCACCCTTCTGCCGCATGCCGTTGGACCCCTTCGTCCAGCCGGCCTGGTCGAGCAGCTGGCCCGCCTTCGCCGCGTCGTGCGTGTACCTGCCCTTCAGCGACGAGTCGTAGCCGGGTGTGATCGGCGTGAAGACCTGGTCCGCGGCCGTGTGCAGCCCGAAGTACAGCGTCTTGATGATCGCCTGCTGGTCCGTCGCGTAGAGCAGCGCCCTGCGCACGTTGATGTCGTCGGTCGGCGGCCGCTGGGCGTTGATCATGATGTTCCAGGGCATCCCGGTGGACGCCACCTGGTAGAAGCGGTACTGCGAGCTGCTCTTGACCGAGGCGACGTCCTGCGGGTTCAGGTTCGGCGCGAAGTGGACCTCGCCCGTCTGCAGCGCGTTGAACCGGGCGCCCGCGTCGGACAGGATCCGGAACGTGATCTCGCTGAGCAGCGCCGGCCCGCTCCGGATGGGCGCCGGCCCCCAGCTGTAGTCGGGGTTCCGCTCGACCGTCACGTGCTGGCCGACCACGTACTCCTTGAACCTGAACGGTCCGGTGCCGACCGGGTTCTTGGCGAAGTCGGCGCCGTACTTCTGCAGCGCGGCCGGCGACGTGATCGAGAAGCCGGCCACCTCGTTCATGAACGCCGCGTTCGGGGACTCGAACACCACCTTCGCGGTGTGCGAGTCCACGACCTGCGTCTCCTTGTACGGGCCCAGCGCCGACGCCGCGCCCTTGGACTTCGTGTTCGGGTCCACGATGTGGTCGAACGTGGACTTGACCGCGTTCGCGTCGAACGTGGTGCCGTCGTGGAACTTGACGCCCTGGCGCAGGTGGAACGTGTACGAGGTGGCGTCCGGCGAGACCTCCCACGAGGTGGCCAGCCCGGGCGAGAACGCGGTCGACCCGCCCTTGGGCAGGCTCCAGACCAGGCTGTCGAACACGCAGCGGCTGATCGTGCCGACCGTGATGAGACCGCTGGCCGCCGGGTCGAGCGTGTCCGGCTCCTGGAACACGGCCATGGTCATGGGCTGAGGGCTGCCGGACGTGGTGGACGTCGCCCCCTGGCTGCACGCCTCGAGGAAGGCCGCGAGCCCGCCGCCACCGGCCGCGATGCCGCCGGCGGCCCCCATCAGGCCCATGAACCGCCGGCGCGTCAGGTTCGGCCGCGCCTCCGTCCCCCGAGCCCGCGCCGCGTTCGTTCCTTCGCCTTCCCTCATGGCGGCCCCCATCTACTCCCTTCCGGGAGGTACCGTCCGTTCCCTGGCTGGTAAACCCGACCTGACGTGTCCGGCTGGGCCGAGTATAGCAAGGGAAAGGTGAATTGACCAGGAACTTGTCATAGAAAAGGCCATCGGTCAGAATTGCCTTTCAAACGTGCCACAGCCAGCGTCCGCCCCACGGGCTGCCGTCGAGCCGCAGAGCCTGGACGACGTGGACCTCGCGATCCTCGAGCAGCTGGTCGCCGACGCGCGCGCCTCGCAGCGGCGGATCGCGCGCGAAGTCGGCATGTCGCCGCCGGCGGTCGCCGAGCGGATCGCCCGCCTGGAGCGGGCCGGGGTGATCCGCGGCTACCGCGCGGAGATCGACCGGTCGGCCCTCGGCTTCTCGCTGGTCGCGTACGCGAGCGTCTTCGCCGAGAACGTGCTGAAGGACCCGGACCAGGTCCTGGAGGCGCTGGCCGCGGTCCCGGAGGTCGAGGAGGCGACGATCGTGGCGGGCTCGATGGACCTGATCATCCGGCTGCGGGTGCGGGACCATGAGCACCTCCGCACCTGCCTGTTCGAGCAGATCGGGCGGCTCCCGGGCGTCAGCCGCACCGAGACGTTCCTGTGGCTCCGCTCGGCGCCGCCGAAGCAGATCGACCTGGACCTGATCCGCACGCTGCGCGGCTGAGCCGCGCCGCCGGCTACGCCGAGCGCACCACCGAGTCGGGTCCGAGCTCCCCCACCCCGACGCAGCCCATCAGCGCCAGCGTCCGCCGCAGCTCGTCCGTCAGGATGCCGATCGCCCGCGCCACCCCCGCCTCGCCGCCCACCGCCAGGCCGTACAGGTAGGGCCGGCCGACCAGGCAGGCGCGGGCGCCCAGCGCCAGCGCCCGGGCGACGTCCGCGCCCCGGCGGACGCCGCCGTCGAGCAGGACCTCCAGCCGGTCGCCCGCCGCCTCGACGACGGCCGGCAGCGCGTCGACGGTGGCCTGGGCGCCGTCGAGCTGGCGGCCGCCGTGGTTGGACACGATGACCGCGTCGGCCCCGTGCTCCGCCGCCAGCGTGGCGTCGCGCGGGCTCAGCACGCCCTTGACCACGAGCGGCCCGGTCCACAGGCCGCGCAGCCAGTCCAGGTCGGACCAGGTCAGCGTGGCGTCGAACAGGCTGTTGACGTACGGCGACAGCGCGAACGGTCCTGGACCGCCGGGCCGTTCCACGGACACGTTGGCGAACTCGATCCGGGGCCCGCGCGCCATCGTGAGCAGCCACCCCGGCCGGCGCAGCGTGTCGAGCGCGTTGCGCCACGTGATGCGCGGGGGCACGGTCGCGCCGTTGCGGGCGTCCCGCTCGCGCTGGCCGAGGACGGGCGTGTCCACGGTGACCACCAGCGTCCGGTAGCCCGCGGCGGCCGCGCGCTCGACCAGGTCGCGGGTGATGCCGCGGTCGCGCCACACGTACAGCTGGAACCAGTGCGGGCCCGGCGCCTCCCGGGCGATGTCCTCCAGCGTCACCGACGACATGCAGCTGGCCGTGAACGTGAGGCCCGCGGCCACGGCGGCGCGGGCGGCCGGGATCTCGCCGCGGGACGTCGCCATGCCGCACAGCCCGGTCGGGGCCAGGAGCAGCGGCACGGCCATGCGCTGGCCCAGGACCGTGGTCGCCAGGTGCACGTCGCGCACGTCCACCAGCACGCGCGGGACCAGCGCGATCCGCTCGAACGCCTGCCGGTTCCGGCGCAGGGTGACCTCGTCCTCCGCCCCGCCGTCGATGAAGTCGAAGACGGCGCGCGGCAGCCGCCGCCGGCTGGCGCGGCGAAGGTCGTCGATGGTCAGCAGCATGCGGGCATCGTAGGCGGCCCCGGCCGGGGGTGGGATGACATGACAACCGTCACTACCGGCGCCCGCCGGGCGTCCCTAGCGTCGCCCCCATGAACGCAACGATCTGGCGCGGGCGGACCCTCCCGGTCGAACCGGCCCTCGTGGACGAGGTGGCGCTGCGCGCGGCCGCCGCCCACGCCCACCGGCCCGCCGTCCTCGACGCGGAGACCGGCCGGGGCCTCACCTTCGGCGAGCTGCACGACCGCTCGCGGCGGTTCGCCGCCGGCCTGGCCGGCCGGGGCGTGGGCGGCGGCGACGTGGTGGCGGTCGTGGCCGCCAACGGCCCCGAGTACGCCGTCGCCCTGTACGGCGCCCTCGCGGCCGGCGCGGCGGTGGCCAGCGCGAACGCGGCCCTCACCCCCGGCGAGCTGGCGCGGCAGCTCGCCCGGACCGGGCCGAGCCTCGTGCTCGCCGACCGCTGGTCGCGGGCCGCCGTCGAGGGCGCGCTGGGCTCGGCCGCGAGCCCCGCCGCCCTCCATTCACTGGACGACGACCTCCCCGCCCTCAGCGGCGCGCCGCGCCCGCCTGTCGCCGATCGCGACCCGGACGACCTCGCCCTGCTGTTCCCCTCCAGCGGGACCACGGGCCTGCCCAGGGTCGCCGCGCACACCCACCACGGCACCACCGCGTTCCTCCTGGCGCTCGCCGCCGCCGGACCGCTCCGCTGGACCGCGGACGACGTCGTCGGGCTGCCGGTCCCGTTCACGCACCTGTACGGCACCGCCCTCCTCAGCCACGCGCTCGGCTTCGGCGCGACGGTGGTGACCAGGAACGCGCCCGGATTCGACCTGGAGGCGTTCCTGCGCATGCTCCGGGACCACCGCGCCAGCGTCGTTCCCGTCACGCCGCCGGTGATCCACGCGCTGGCGCGCAGCCCGCTGGTCGATCGGTTCGACCTGTCCTCCCTGCGGCTGGTGATGAACGGGGCCGCGCCCTGCCCGCCCGAGCTCCAGGAGGAGGTCGAGGCCCGGCTCGGCTGCCAGGTCCTCGACCTGCTCGGGTCGACCGAGGCGTGGTGCTACGGGCCGCCCGCCGACCCGCCCGTCCGGGGCTCGGTCGGGACGATCGGGCCCAACCTGGAGGCGGTGGTCGTCGCCCCGGGCACCGGCGCCCGCCTGGGCCCCGGCCAGCCGGGCGAGCTGTGGATCCGCGGACCGCAGGTGATGCGCGGCTACCTCGACGACGACGAGGCGACTGCCGGCGCCCTCGACGGGGACGGCTGGCTGCACACGGGCGACCTCTGCTCGCTCAGCGCGACCGGGGACATCTTCCTCGTGGACCGCCTGAAGGAGCTGATAAAGGTGGGCGGGTACAGCGTCGCGCCGGCCGAGGTCGAGCGCGAGCTGCTGGCGCACCCGGCGGTCGCCGACGCCGCCGTCGTGGGCCGCCCGGACCACGAGCTCGGCGAGGTGCCGGTCGCGTACGTGGCGCTGCGCGGTCCCGCCGAGCCCGGCGAGGTGCGCGACTGGCTGAGCGGCCGGCTGGCGCCGTGGAAGCACGTCCGCGACGTGATCGTGATCGAGCGCGTGCCCCGCACCCCGACCGGCAAGGTGCTGCGGCGCGACCTGATCGAGCGCGAGCGGGCGGGGGCGGCGCGGTGAGCCCCGCGCAGGCGTTCGCCGACGCCGGCGGCGGCGACGTGACGGAGCTGGTCGGCTACCTGGACGTGCACCGCGACCAGCCGCTGTTCCAGGCGGTGGACCGGCTGCTCCTGGCCGAGCTCCGCGCCGGTCCCGGCAGCCGGGTGGTGGACGTGGGCTGCGGCCCGGGCGACGACGCGCTCGCCATCGCCACGGTGGTGGCGCCGGACGGGCACGTCACGGGCGTCGACGCGAGCGAGGCCATGGTCGCGGAGGCCCGCCGCCGCGCCGCCGGCCGCGGCCTGCCGGTCGAGTTCGGGGTCGGCCGCGCCGAGCGCCTGGACCTCCCGGACGGCAGCGCCGACGCCTGCCGCTTCGAGCGCGTCCTCCAGCACCTCGCCGACCCGGCCGCGGCGCTCGCGGAGGCCGCTCGCGTCCTCCGGCCGGGCGGGCAGGTGGCCGCCTTCGACCCGGACTGGCGCGGGCTGGAGCTGACGGGCGCCGACCCGGAGGTCACGCGCCGCGTCCTTGGCGTCCGCCTGCGCGCCATCCCGTCGCCGGACGCCGGCGCCCGCCTGGCGCGGCTGCTCGCCGGCGCCGGCTTCACGGAGGTGCGGGCGCTGGAGCTGCGGCTCTCCGGATGCCACGTCGCCGCGCCGCACGGGCTCCGCGTGGCGGCGTACGCCGCGGACGCGGTCCGGACCGGCGCGGTGACGCAGGCGGCCGCCGCCGGCTGGCTGCGCGCCCTGGACCGCGCCGCGGCGGCCGGCGAGCTGGACGTCCGGGTCAGCTTCCACCTGGCGGCCGGGACGCGGCGATGAGCCGGACCAGCTCCGCCCGTCGCGAGACGCCGATCTTGTCGAACGCCGTGGACAGGTAGTTCCGCACCGTGCCCTCGGCGAGGTACAGGCGGCCGCCGATCTCGCGGTTGCTCAGGCCCTCGGCGACGAGCCGGACCACGTCTCGCTCGCGCGGCGTGAGCTCCGCCAGCACGTCGGGCGCCCTCGGCCGCCGGGCCGCCAGGTCGTCGCGGACCGAGGCCACCCGGGCGGCCAGGCGGACCAGGCCGCCGGCCTCGCAGACGCGGCCGGCCTGCCGGAGCGCCGCCTCCGCCGCGCTCCCCGGGCCCGACGCCAGCGCGCCGTCGCACCACAGCTCGGCCGCCAGCACCGGCCTCGGCGCGCGCTCGTAGAGGGCGGCGGCCGCCAGCAGTCGCCGGGCGGCCTCGTCCGGCCGCCCGCCGGCGAGGGCCGTGAACCCGCGCACGGCCTCCGCCGCGCCGATCACGTTCGGCCCCGACGCCACCCTGACGATCTCGCCGATCCGCCGGCCGGCCTCCGCCAGCGCGCCGTCGCGTCGCAGCCCGGCGCCCGCCCTGGCGAGGACGTACGCGAGGTCGGCGGACACGTCGTTGAACGGCTCCGGGGACAGGACGTCGAGCCGGCGGACCGTTTCCAGCGCCGCCGCCAGCCGCCCGGCGTGCGCCTCGGCGAGCGCCTGCGCGCGCAGGATGCGTGAGCCGGCCACGGCCCGGCCCAGCGGGTCGAAGTCGAGCTCGGCCAGGATGCCGGCGGTTCCCGCGCCGATCGCCGCCAGGCCGCCGGCGACGTCGCCGGCCTCGAAGCGGCGGTAGCCGCCGGCGGCCTCGACCATCCGGTCGGTGCCGCGGGCCCGGCCCGCCTCGGCCAGCATGGCCGCGCCCTCCGTCACGTGCCCGACCATCAGGAGCGCGTCGGCCAGCCCCAGCTGCCCCGTCCACAGCACCGCCTCCGGCTCCTGCCGGCTGATCGCGGCGCCCTGGCGGAGCAGCTCGACCGCCTCCAGCGGGTACCCCCTGGCCACCCGGCCGCACGCGCGGATGGTCAGGACGCGGCTCTCACGGCCGGGGTGGACGGCCATGTCCGGGCAGGCCAGCGCCTCGTCGAGCAGGGCGTCGCCGCGCTCGAACTCGCCGAGGGCGAACATGACCATCCGGGCGGCCCGCGCCAGCGCCATGCCGTCGGAGCGCGTCCGGGCCGCGTCGACGGCCGCCTCGACGAGCCCGCGCGCCGTCTCCGGGTCGGCCCGGCCGAGGGCCGCCAGCGCGCCGGCCAGCAGGCGCTCGACCGGCTCGTCCCGGGCGGCCCGGGAACGGCCGACCGGGAGGTAGTCGTACGTGGGGTCCAGCAGCATGCGCACCGCGCGCTCGGGCTGGCCGGCCTCCCGGTAGTGGCGCTCGGCGAGCCCGATCCAGCGCCGCGTCGCGTCGTGGTCGCCGACGCGCGCGGCGACGAGCGCCGCCTCCTCGTGCAGGACGCCGGCCGCCTCGGGGTCGGCCGGCGGACGCCGGACCGCGATCGCGAAGCACTCGAACGCCCGGCGGGTGGCGCCGCGGGCGCGCAGCTCGGACGCGGCCGGTCGCGCGATCTCCGCCGCCCGCTCGGCCTCGCCGGCGCCGGCCCAGTGCCGGGCCAGCCGGTCGGCCTCGACCCCCTCTCCCTCCAGGTCGGCGGCCAGCCGCCGGTGCCAGCCGGCCCGCGCCTCGTGGCCCAGCCCGGCCAGCAGCGCCTCGCCCACGAGGGCGTGGCGCAGCCCGACGCCGGAGTCGCTGTCCTGGAGCAGGCCGGCGCCCGCGAGCGCGGCACGGGCGCCGGCGAGGTCCGGCACCAGCCGGGCGGCCGCCGGCGCCTGCAGCGGCTCCTCGGCCACGGCCAGCGCGAACGCGAGGTCGCGGGCGGGCGGCGGCAGCGCGTCCAGCTGCGCGGCGACGGTCTCGACGACCGTCCAGGGGACGTCGCCGCCGGTCCGCAGCACCGCCTCGGTCCAGAACGGGCTGCCGCCGGTGCGCCGGTACAGGTCGTCCGCCGCCGGCCGGCCCATCGCGGCCGCCATCGCCGCGACACCGGCCGGCGAGAGCGGGACCAGGCGCAGCTCGCGGCAGCGGGGGTCCCGGGCGAGCGCCGCGAGGGCGCGCATCTCCGCGCTGCCGGCGGGGTGGACGCCGAGCCGGAACGTGAGCAGCAGGAGCACCGCGGCCGGGCCGACCCGGTCGAGCACGCCGCTCAGCGCCTCGAACGCGGTGGGGTCGAGGAAGTGGGCGTCGTCCAGGACGAACGCGAGCGGCCGGGCGTCGGGGAGCGGCGGCAGCCCGGCGCCGCTGCGCGTCAGGCGCACCGTGCGCGCCGACCACCCGTCCGGGAGCGAGGCCGCGAGCTCCTGGGCCAGGCGCGACTTGCCGGCGCCCGCCTCGCCGGTGATGACGACGGCGCGGCCGCCGGCGCGCGCCGCCTCGCTGGCCAGCGCCGACAGCGAGCGGAGCTCGTCGTCGCGCTCGACCAGCACCGGGCACCGCCCCAGGGCCGACATGACGGCCCGACTATAGACGCGGCCGCCGGCGCCCGTTCGCCCGAGCGCCCGTCCCCGCCCGGGGGCTACGGGCAATGCCGGTGAGTTGGAGTCCGCTGCGAGCCCGGAACGAAGTCGTTGTCTGGGCGATCGGCCTGGCGCGTCTCGAGACGGGCCTCGTCGAGGCGTGGGAGTTCAACGAAGGGGGCCTCCGGTGGGCTAGCATCGGACCACCTCTGGGTGACAACTATGCCACGAACGTGCCTTGCCGTATGGGCGCCACGTCTCGACCGGGCTGAGGGGTGGCAGACGTACGGCAAGGCACCATCGTGAACCACTTGCCACCCAAAGGCAGTACAGTGCTAGCCCATTGGCCGTCGCCCTCGGCGAGCTACGGGGCCATCGCGCGCAGCCACGCCTCGACCACCTGGTCCACCGCCTCTCGCGCGGGCACCGGGGAGCTGACCAGCGACTCGGCCAGCGGCCGGGTCAGCTGGTGGGCGAGGATCGGCCCGGCCAGCAGCTGCACCGCCAGGACCGGGTCCATCCGCCGCAGCCGTCCCGCGGCCATCTGGGCGTTCAGGTATCCGGCCAGGTCGGGCAGGCCGCGGAGGGCGCTGTGATGGCTCGAACGAACGCGACGGCGAACGGATTCCGGTGGTACCGGTTCGTGTACCGGACCTGCTACCGGCTGGGTCTGACGATCTGGGAGCGGGACGTCCCACCCCTCGACCTGGTCGAGCTGGTCGAGGGGACCGCCCCGCTGCCCCCCGGCCGCGCCCTCGACATCGGGTGCGGGACGGGCACCGACAGCGTCTACCTGGCCCGGCATGGCTGGGACGTGACGGGGGTGGACATGGTGCCGCGGGCGCTGGGCGCGGCCCGGCGCCGGGCCGCCGCGGCCGGAGTCTCACCGCGCTACGTGGAGGGCGACGCGACGCGCCTGCCGGACCTCGGGATCGGCGGGGACTTCTCGCTGCTGGTGGACTTCGGCTGCTTCCACACACTGCCCCGGGACCAGCGCGAGGCATACGTGCGCAGCGTGTCCGGGGTGGCGGCGCCGGGCGCCACGATGCTCCTGTTCGGGTTCGGCCGGCCGCCCGCGCTCGCGCCCTGTCGCGCCGGGGTGAGCCCCGACGAGATCCGGGACCG
>VBJR01000044.1:2518-9099 GCA_005880175.1 Chloroflexota bacterium | reverse complement strand
CATGTCCGGGCCCCCGGTGGTCAGGAACCGGCTGCCGAGCACCGCGATCAGGGCCAGGAACCCGATGTTCAGGAACGTCGTGTAGTTCCACGACGGGCGTGACTCGAGGACCGTCACGTGGAAGTGCGCCGGCACCAGGCCCAGCGCCTGGAACACCAGCTCCACCAGCAGGCCGGCCAGCGCCATCGCCACGTAGGAGACGCCCAGCAGGTACAGGCTCATGCGGCCGCCGTAGTACTTCCGGTGGATGTTGACGATGGGCAGGATGATCAGGTCGGCGAAGATGAACGCGATCACGCCGCCGAAGCTGATGCCGCCGTTCCAGAGCACGGCGGCCAGCGGCACGTTGCCCACCGAGCAGACGAAGCTGAGCATCGAGATCACCGGCCCGACCAGCGGGCCCCAGACCGCCGCCAGCGCCGGGTGGTCCACCAGGAAGAACGCCTGCCAGAACGTCACCGGCACCCAGGCGCCCAGCGCGCCCGCGATCAGGAAGCCGACCAGGAGGTCCTGCCAGATGCTGGCGACGTCCATGAAGAAGGAGTGGGCGACGGCCGTGAACGCGCGCGCCGAGAGCAGCCGGCGCAGGAACCGGCCGTCGGTCACCGCCATGTCCATCGCGGCGTGGCCCTCCATGCGCCCCTGCAGGCCCCTCTCGGCCTGGGCGCGCGCCTCATCAGCAGCCCGCCGGCCAGCTCGGCCGTCAGGAACTGCCACCCGAGCAGGACCAGGATGACCAGGCCCAGCTCGAAGACGAGGTTGGTCGAGGCGAACTCGAAGATGATCGCGTTGGCGAAGGCGGCGCCCTTCCGGAGCAGCGAGCGGGCGATGGCCACCGCCGCGTACGAGCACGACGACGAGGCCGCGCCGAAGCCGCAGGCGAGCGCGACGCCGCGCCGGTCGAAGCGCCCGAGCGCGCCGGCGACCGCCTGCCGGGAGACCACCGTCTGGACGATCGCCGAGAGCAGGAAGCCCAGGGCCAGCGGCCAGAGCACCTCCCAGAACATCGAGAACGCGAGCAGCAGTGCCCGGCCCACCTGCTCGACGACGAACGCGAGTCCAGGCATGGTCCCGAGTATACCCTGGAGGGGTATGAGATCGCGCGAACGCACTCCCTGGTTCCCTCATCGCCGCCGCCCGCCGGCCTCCAGCAGCGCCAGGCCGGCGACGGCCGCCAGCAGCAGCAGCGTGCCCGCCACGGCGGCGGCCGTCAGGCGCTCGCCGAGCAGCGCGACGGCGATCACCGCCGCGCAGACCGGCTCCAGCAGCATCACCACGGAGGCCGTCGCCGCCCGCACGACCGCCGCCCCCGCGAAGTACAGCGGGTACGCCAGCGCGGTGGGCACGGCGGCGACGTAGACGAGCAGCAGGACGACCGGCCTCAGGTCGGCGACGTGCGGCAGCCCGGCCGCGGCCGCGACCGGCAGCAGCGCGATCGCCCCGACGCCGAACGACCACGCGGTCGTCCGCGCCGGGTCGCCCCGGCCGTCCTCGCGGCCGGTCCAGCGGGTCAGCAGCGTCACGGCCGCGTACCCGGCCGCCGACAGCAGCGCGAGCGCCAGGCCAGCCACCCGCACCGTGCCGAGACCGCCGCCGCCGAGGACCAGCAGCGTCAGGCCGGCGAGCGCGGCGGCGACGGCCGCCACGCCGCCGGCGCCCAGCCGCTCGCCGAGCAGCGGCCGCGCGGCGACCGCGATCAGCACCGGGCCGGCGCCCATGGTCACGACCGTGCCCACGGCGACCCCGGTGGTCGCCACCGCCGCGAAGTACGCGACCTGGAAGACGGTCAGGCCGAGGCCGGTGACGACGATCCAGAGCGGGCGGCCGGGCCGCGCGGCGGCCCGCGCCGGGCGCCGGGCCGCGCCGAGCCGGCGGGCCGCCAGCAGCAGCGCGACGCCGCCGGCGTAGCGCCAGAGCGTGATGGCCACCGGTCCCAGGTCGCTGGACCGGTGGAGCAGGGCGGCCGTGGCACCCGTCGTGCCCCAGGCGACGCCCGCGATGGCGAGATACAGCAGGCCGCGCGTGGCGGACCTGCCCATGACCGTGTTCGACATGTGCCTCTCCGGTGCTCGAGAACGAGGTGGTCGCGAGAACGCGTGTCTGCGAGCACCGGAAACCCGCGCCAGGTCCCGAGGGACCCGGCGCCCGGCCGTCCTGGCGGGCCCGCCCTAGGCGGCGGGCGGAGGCAGAGGCCGCGCGGTCATGTACACGAGCACGGATCGTAGCAGCCGAGGATTGACGCATGGCAACGCAAGGACACGGCGGCAGGCTGGCGGGGCGCGTGGTCGTGCTGACCGGCGCGGCCGGAGGGATCGGCAAGGTCTACGCCCGGCGGCTGGCCCGCGAGGGCGCGCGCCTGGCGCTCGTGGACGTGGACGCCGCGGGCGTCGCCGCCCTGGCCGCCGAGTGCCGCGAGCTCGGGGCCGATGCGATCGACGTGGTGGCCGACGTCGCCGACCCGGCGGCGGCACGCGGCGCCATCGACGAGGCGGCCGGGCGGCTCGGCGGCATCGACGCGCTGGTGAACAACGCGGCGCTGTTCTCGACGCTGCCCAACCGGCCCTTCGAGGAGATCCCGCCGGACGAGCTGGACCGGGTGCTGGCCGTCAACGTGCGCGGCCCGTTCGTGCTCTGCCAGGCGGTCCTGCCGCACCTCCGGCGGCGGGGCGGCGGCAAGATCGTGAACATCGGCTCCGGCATCATCCTGTCGGCCTCGCCGGGGCTGGCGCACTACATCGTCTCCAAGGGCGCGGTCTTCGCGCTGACCCGGGCGCTGGCGCGCGAGCTGGGCGGCGACCGCATCACCGTGAACACGCTCGCGCCGGGCTTCACGCTCACGGACGTCCTGCGGGCCAGGACCGACCAGCCGGTCGAGCGGAGCCGGAGCGCCCGCGCGCGCTGGCCCGGGACGAGACGCCGGAGGACCTGGAGGGAACGCTCGTCTACCTGCTGTCGAGCGACAGCGACTTCGTCACCGGCCAGATGGTCGTCGTGAACGGCGGAGGCCAGTTCTGGTAGGTCGCCGGCGCCCGGGCGTCAGCGCGGGCGCGCGGCACCGGCCGTGCGCTCGACCAGTGCCGGCCAGGCGTCCGACCCGGCCGGCGGCAGGACGTGACCGGCGCTGCGCAGGGCGCCCGAGCTCGCCCCCTCGAACGTGTACGACACCGCCGCCGCCCTGAGCATCTCGACGTCGTTCTCGCCGTCGCCGATTGCGACCGTCCGGGCCGGGTCCAGCCCGCGGGCAGCGCAGAACGCCAGCACGCCGGTCCATTTGCTGATGCCGGGCGGCCGCACGCTCAGGGTGCAGCCGCCCCAGACCAGGTCGTGCGACAGCGACGCGTCGGCGACCGCCCGGACGGCCTCGAGCGCGGGCAGCAGCAGCTCGCGGGGGCGCCCGACGATCGCGAACGAGAGGACGGACTCGGCCGCGACGGCCGTTCCGAGGTCGGCGGGCCGGCTCCAGGGCGCGATGAAGTCACGGTGACCCTGGCACGTGGACGGGGCCGCGCCCAGGAGCACGTCGCGGTCGTCGCTCGCCACGTTGACGCACGGCTCCAGGCCGCAGCGCTGGAACGCCTCCAGGACGCTGATCGCGCTCGGCGGCGGGAACCGCGCGACGTGGAACGTCTCGCCCGTCGTGAAGTCGCGGCCGAGGGCGCCGTCGTCCGTGGCGGCCAGCACGGTCATGCCCATCGCCGCCAGCGCGTCCAGCGCCTCCCGCGCCCCGGGATGCGGCCGCAGGGCGCCGTCCCACAGCGTGCCGTCCAGGTCGGTGACGAGCAGCCAGCCGGCGAGGTCACCGCTCACGGGGCCGAATGATGGCACGTCCCGAAGATGGGGATTCCTACCGACCCAAGATAGGGGTTCCTACCGATGTCCCGCCCCCGGCCCGAGACCTACGGTCGTCTCACCCCACGAACCCCTGCAAGGAGCGGACGACATGCAGCTGTACGCGATTCTTCGACGGAGCGGATGGAGATCGGGCGCGGACCTCGAGGTGGCGGCCAGGCGATCGGCGCAGGTCGGCCACGAGGAGATGTCCACCGAGGTGCGCTGGATCCGGAGCTACGTGCTCGACGAGGGCCGGGGCGGTGTCGGAACCGTCTGCATCTACGAGGCGACGAGCCCGGAGGCGATCCGCAAGCACGCGCGACTCGCCGACCTTCCCCTGGACGAGATCGTGAAGGTCTCCGACACGGTCATCGTCCGGCCGGACCCCACCCCCAAGCCGGCCTAGCCGGGGCGGCCACGTGGCCCGTGGAATGAACCGCCGCTGGGCGCGATCACTACACCTGCAGTGCAGCGCGACGACGTGACCGCGGTCGCGGCGCCGGGTCAGCTCCTGGAGCGGGCGGGCGAGCTCGGCCAGCTCCAGGAGTCCCTGCACGGCGTGGCGCGGAGCGGCCGCGGGCAGGCCGTGCTGCTCGCGGGCGAGGCCGGCATCGGCAAGACGGCGCTCGCCGGGGAGTTCTGCGCCGGGCTCGGCCCGACGCGCGTCCTCACGGGCGCCTGCGACGCGCTGCACACCCCGCGAGCCCTGGGTCCGCTGCTGGACATCGCGATGCAGACGCAGGGCGAGCTGGCCCGGCGCGTCGAGGCCGGCGCGCTCCCGGGCGACCTCGCCGCCGCGCTGCTGGACGAGCTCCGGCGCGGCTCGCCCACCGTCGTCGTGATCGAGGACCTGCACTGGGCCGACGAGGCGACGCTGGACCTGGTGCGCCTCCTCGTGCGGCGGCTGAACGCCGTGCCGGCGCTGGCGCTGCTCACGTACCGGCACGACGAGCTGGACCGCCGGCACCCGCTCCGCGTGCTCCTGGGCGAGCTTCCCCGGGCGGCCGTCAGCCGGATCGTGCTGGGACCCCTCTCGGCCGACGCCGTGGCGACGCTGGCCGGCCCGTCCGGGATCGACGCCGGGCGCCTGCACGAGCGGACGGGCGGCAACCCGTTCTACGTCACGGAGGCGCTGGCCGCCGGCACCGCGCGCGTGCCGGACAGCGTCCGGGACGCGGTGCTCGCGCGCGTGGCGCGGGTGAGCCGGCCGGCGCTGGCGCTGCTGGAGGCCGTCGCCGTCGTGCCCCAGCGGACGGAGCTGTGGCTGCTCGAGGCGCTGGCAGAGGGCGACCTGGGCGCCCTCGAGGCGTGCGTCGCGTCGGGGATGCTGCGGGCCGACGCCGGCGCGGTCGGCTTCCGGCACGAGATCGCCCGGGTGGCGATCGAGGAGACGCTGCCGCCGGACCGGCGCCTGGCGCTGCACCGGCGGGCGCTGGCCGCGCTGGTGGCCGCGCCGGGCGGCGAGGCCGACCCGGCCCGCGTCGCCCACCACGCGGACGCCGCCGGCGACGTCGAGGCGATCCTGTGCCACGCGCCGCGGGCGGCGCGGCGGGCGGCAGCGGTGGGCGCCCATCGCGAGGCGAGCGACCAGTACGCCCGGGCCCTGCGCTTCGCCGACCGCCTCGCGCCGGCCGAGCGGGCCGGCCTGCTCGACCGCCGGTCGTACGAGTGCTACCTGACCGGGGCGCTGCCGGACGCGATCGAGGCGCGGCGGCGGGCGCTCGACGAGCACCTCCGCCTGGGCGACCGGCTGCGCGCCGGCGACGCCCATCGGTGGCTGTCGCGGCTGGCGTGGTTCGCCGGCGACACCGCCACCGCCGGGCGGGAGGCGCACCGGGCGGTCGAGGTGCTGGAGGAGCTGGCCGAGGGCCCCGAGCTCGCGATGGCCTGCAGCAACGTGTCGCAGCTGCGGATGCTGGCGTCCGACGTGGCCGGCGCCCGCGAGTGGGGCACGCGCGCGATCGAGATCGCCGAGCGCACCGGCACCCCGGAGACCATGATCCACGCGCTGGCCAACATCGGGACCGCCGAGCTCCAGGCCGGCCTCGACGAGGGCACCGAGAAGCTCGAGCGGAGCCTGGAGCTGGCGCAGGCCGCCGGCCTGGAGGAGCACGTCGCGCGCGGGCACAGCAACAGCGCCTCGATCGCCGTGTACCAGCGCCGGTACGGTCTCGCTGACCGGTTCCTGGCGGCCGGCATGGCGTACTGCGAGGAGCGCGACCTGGACTCCTGGCTGCTGTTCATGCTGGGCTGGAGCGCTCGGTCCGCCCTGGAGCAGGGCCGCTGGGAGGAGGCCGAGGCGCGGGCGGTCGCCGTCCTCGACCGCGCCGGCGCGGCGGTGCCGAGCCGGGTCTACGGGCTCGCGGTCATCGGCCGGCTGCGGCTCCGCCGCGGCGACCCCGAGGCCTGGGAGCCGCTCGACGAGGCGCTGGAGCTGGCGATGCAGTCGGGCGAGCTGCAGCGGCTGGGTCCGGTCGTCCTGGCCCGCGCCGAGGGCCGATGGCTCCAGGGCGAGCACGAGCTGATGGCGGCGGAGACGGAGCGGACGCTCGCCCTCGCGCTCGACCGCCGGGTTCTCTGGGCCGCCGCCGAGCTGATCGCGTGGCGGCGCCGGGCCGGGCTGGCGGTCGAGCTGCCGCCGTGCCCCCTGCCGGAGCCGTTCCACCTGGAGCTGGCCGGCGACGTGGCCGGCGCCTCGGCCGCCTGGACCCGCCTCGGCTGCCCGTACGAGGCGGCGATCGCCCTGCTGA
>VBJR01000044.1:0-2447 GCA_005880175.1 Chloroflexota bacterium | reverse complement strand
CGCCAGGGGCCGCGGGCGGCCACGCGCAGCAACTCGGCCGGGCTGACGCGCCGCGAGGCGGAGGTGCTGACGCACCTCGCCGGCGGCCTGCGCAACGCGGACATCGCCCGGCGGCTGGTGATCTCGGAGAAGACGGTCGATCACCACGTCTCCGCGATCCTCGACAAGCTGCGCGCGCGGACGCGCACGCAGGCGGCGGCGGAGGCGCGCCGGCTGGGCCTGCTCGACCGGTAGGCCGCTTCCCGCCGGTAGCCAGGCGACCGCGCGAAGAAGACCGTTGCGTCCAGCGCGGGCGAGCGCTACTGTTTGCGGTGACCCCGAGGGACACGCGCGACGGGCCGATGCGGAGCCGCAAGGCACGGCATTGGACCGGCGAGTCGGTTCGTCGGGGTCACTCTTTTCCGCGCCGTCGGGGGCGGAGCTTCCCCTCGCCGTCCCGCTCCAGGCGCACGAAGCCAGCCGAGTGCACGAGCACGCCGGCGAGCCCGCTCGCCATGAGCACGACGCCGGCGATCTAGGAGATGTGCCAGAAGCCGGCGACCACGCCGACGAAGGCGCTGGACTGCGCGACCGGCTTGGCCGCGAGCACGAGGACCGAGCTGGTGGCCCGGCGCCTGAACGTCTCCTGCAGGTTGACCATCACCAGGGCCGCGAGCAGCGGGATGGACAGGGAGAAGGCGATGACGCACACCATGGCCGAGCGGTCCAGCGACGTCGACGTGAGGAACGGCTGCACCACGACGACGCCGATGCCGATCAGCCCGCCATAGGCCAGGTTGTCCTGGCGGAGCCGCTCCCGCTCCTCCGCCGCGTTCCGAGGCGCGTCCTCTTCCACGGCCACCAATTCTGCGCGGCGCCGAGGCGGGCGGGGCGCCGGTGGACTCCCGAGTTGTTCGGGCAGCCAGGGACCGCACCAGCTTCGGCGGCCAGGACGCTCGCCCGCCGTCCGGACGCTCGGACGACTGATGTCAGGCGCTGCCATGGCTATGATCGTGCCATGGGGCGATGGGAGCCCAACGCGCGGGGCCGGCTGGAGCGGGCGGCGCTGGAGCTCTACGGCGAGCTCGGGTACGAGCAGACGACGGTCGCGGAGATCGCCCGCCGGGCCGGGCTGACCGAGCGCACGTTCTTCCGCCACTTCGCCGACAAGCGCGAGGTCCTGTTCTCGGGCTCGGGCGGCCTCCGGGAGGCCCTCATGAACGCCGTCGCCGCCGCGCCGGCCGGGGCCACGCCGCTGGACGCGGTCGTCGCGGCCCTCGAGGCCGTCGGCGACGGGTTTCCCCTGGAGCAGCGCGCCGCTTCCCGCCGGCGGCAGGGGATCATCGCCGCGAACGCCGAGCTCCGGGAGCGCGAGCTGGTCAAGCTCGCGTCACTGGGCGCCACCCTCGCCGAGGCGCTGCGCCGGCGCGGCGTCGCCGAGGCCACGGCCAGCCTGACCGCCGAGGTCGGGATCGCCCTCTTCCGGGTCACGTTCGAGCGCTGGCTCGACGAGCGCAACGACCGGGAGTTCGGGCAGCTCCTGCTGGACTCGCGGGACCAGCTGAAGGCCGCCACGGCCTGAGCCGGACGCGGCCGCTCGCGCGCCGCGTCGCTCAGTGACTGAACATCTGCGCCGTAAAGAATCTGCACAAGCGCCGCCGCAGGCTGGCCGTTGCGGCGTACGTCCGTTCCCGAACATGGGTCCGCGCTTCCGAACACGGAGGCGGCGTCGAGCCGGCCGAGGCAGCCGGAGGTGGCGCGAGCGCGTTCGGGGACCACCGACGGCGCAGCACTGCGGAGGGGACAGATGACCGACGGCAGCGCGGAAGTCCGAATCGGATCGCGGGTGCGGATTCGGGACATCGACGGCGACGCGACATTCCGGATCGTCGAGCCGGAGAGCGCGGACGCGGTGGCGGACAGGGTGTCGGCCCTGAGCCCGCTCGGGAGCGCCCTGCTCGGGCGCCGCGCCGGGGACGAGGTCCGGTTCCGGGCGCCGGGCGGCGTGCAAGCCGGACGGCACCCTGGACCCGGCCGACAGCTACACCAGCAACTGGCTCGGCCACCCGGAGGAGGGCGACAAGGAGGGGAAGGTCAGCGGGGGCGGGCGGAAGGTGATCGGCATGCACCTGAAGCACTTCGGCGTGGTGTACGCGGTCGCCCTGGTGTTGGAGTGACGGAGAGGCACGGAGAGGCCCTGACAAAACCTTGGGGAGCCTGGGAAAGAGGGGTAAGCCCCTGTGGGTTTTGTCAGGGCCTCTTACAGCAGCTTGTCCGGGGTGATCGGCAGGTCGCGCACGCGCCTGCCGGTGGCGTTGTAGACCGCGTTCGCGACCGCCGCCCCGACACCGGTGATGCCGATCTCTCCGATGCCGTGCGCGCCCATCGGCGCGCGCGGGTCGGGGATGTCGGTCCAGGTCACGTCGATCTCGGGGACGTCCAGGTGCACGGGCAGGTGGTACCCGGCG
>VBJR01000043.1:13981-29441 GCA_005880175.1 Chloroflexota bacterium | reverse complement strand
CGTTACGGCCTGCAGCTTTGCTCCACCTCCCTTCGGCTCCGCCTCTCGACGGTCACCGGAGATTTCACTACCGGGCTCCCCTGGCGGCTTGCCCGGGCCGGACTCTCACCGGCTGGTCGCCAGCCCTTGCTGGGCGGTACGAAACAGGACGTTGAGGAGTTCAACCGCACCATCTTTCAAGATCACCGGCGGGGTCTACACGATCGTCACCCCGCATCACCGAATATGCCCCAGAGCCAGAACGTCGTGTCCATTGACACCTACGGCACGTGGGATCGGTTCGGCCCGGCTGGAGAGGTCTATCGGCGCGGCGGTGATCTCGGGATCGGGGTTTACATATTGTTCCGTTGGGTCCACTTGGCGGGAGTCGAACCCGTCACAGCCTCACTAGCGGCCCAGCCAGAGTGGCGTCGCGGTTCGACTTATGTAAGCTACGGCCCACCACCTACACGCCGCTGCTCAGCGTCCGGACCGGGATGCGGACGCGCAGCACAGTCCGACCCGGTCGCGAGTCGATGGCGATCGTGCCCCCGTGACGCTCCTCGACGATGCGCCGGGCGATGTCGGGGCCGAGCCCGGTGCCGCGGCCCACGTCCTTGGTCGTGTAGAAGGCCTCGAAGGCTCGGGCCGCCACCTCCGGCGGCATGCCGGGGCCGGTGTCGCCGATCTCGACCACCACATGGTCCCCATCGGCCCATGTGGCCACCCGGAGCGTGCCGCCGCCCTCCATCGCGTCGACGGCGTTGTCGACGAGGTTGGTCCACACCTGGTTCAGCTCTCCGGCATGAGCCTCGATCGCCGGTACGCCGGGGTCGTACTCGCGGACGACGGTAACGCCGTCGCGGAGCCTGTGCCCGAGCATCACGAGGGTGCTCTCGATGCCCTCGGTCACGTCGATCTGCTGCATGGACGCGCGGTCCATCTGAGAGTAGGACCGGACGGCCGCGACGAGCTCCGAGATGCGCCCGGTCGACAGCTTCATCTCGGCCAGCAGCGTCTCGGCGGAGAGGGTGCTCGCCACCCACTCGAGGCCGGCCTCGAGGGGCGGGCCCTCCAGCACCATCGCCACGCGCTCGCACCAGGGGACATCGGCCCCGGCGGCGGCGAGCGGCGGACCGATCGTCCACTGGCGCTCGATGCCGTGGCGCGCGAGCCACGATGACAAGGCCTCCTCGCGGTCGACCAGGTCCAGCGGATCGGTCACCGCCCCGCCCCCGAGCTCGCGGCGCAGCCCGTCCAGGGCCGAGAACTGCCGCGCCGAGATGTCGCCGTGCGCCAGCCGGGTGAGCGACGAGAGCAGCGTCCGGCAGGCCGCGTCCAGGGCGTCGACTGCCCGCGTGGCGGCGGCCGCCGGGTTGTTGATCTCGTGCGCGAGGCCGGCGGCGAGCTTGCCCAGCGCGACGAGCGACTCTCGCTGCCGGGCGGTCGACTCGATGTACCGCGCTGTGCCGTACTGCCCCCGGATGAGGTGCGCACCCAGCGGGAACCACTCGTCGCCCAGCGCGCGCAGCACCTCGGCCGGCACCCGGAGCAAGCGGCCGGCGGCCGACCCGCGGCCCGTCGCGAGATAGACCCCCTCCGGGTCCCAGGCGCGGAACCCGCCGGCCCAGCGGCCGGGCGTGTCCAACCTCCCGACCAGCGTCTCCTCGCGGCCGACGTGGCGCACCAGATCGACGGCGCCCTCCATGAGCACCCACCAGGAGTCCGCGTGCTCGCCCTGCCGAAACAGCTCGACGCCGGGCTCGACGGGTACCTCCTCACCCCCCTCGATCAGCCGCGCGAGCTGTTCGTCGGACAGACCCTCGAAGATGGCGATCGGGCGGATGTCGTCGATCCGCATCAGACCGTGGCCAGGTAGCGGTGCACCAGGTAGATCGACATCGCGCCCTCGCCGACGGCCGACGCGACCCGCTTCATCGAGTCGAGGCGCACGTCACCGGCGGCGAACACACCCGGCACGCTCGTCTCCAGGGCGAACGGCGCCCGGGGGAGCGGCCAGCGGTCACGGTACGTGGGGCCCAGGAGATCCTGACCGGTGACCACGAAGCCCTTGTCATCGCGGACGACCTCGGGACCGAGCCATTCGGTGCGCGGCGAGGCCCCGATGAAGACGAACAGCCAGCTCGCCGGCACGTCCTCGGTGGCGCCCGAACCCCGGTCGGCGAGCGTGAGCGCCTCCAGGTGCTCGTCGCCGCGGGCGGCGACCACCTCGGTGTGGTACCGGACCTCGATGGTCGGCGCGGCCGCGATCCGCTCGACGAGGTATTGGGACATCGTGTCGGCGAGCGTGGCCGCGCGGGCCACCAGCACGACCCGGCTGGCGAACTTGGCGAGGTTGAGCGCGGCCTGGCCCGCCGAGTTGGCCGCGCCGACCACGTAGACGTCGTCGCCCTGGCACTGGCTCGCCTCGCTGGCGTTCACGCCGTAGTAGACGCCGCGGCCGATCAGCCCCTCGAGCCCGTCGGCCTCCAACCGGCGGTAGGACACCCCCGTCGCCACGACGAGCGCGCGGGCCTCGATCTCCCCGGAGCCATCGAACAGCGCGGCGCGCACCGGTCCCCGGGCCTCGAATCCGGCGACGTCGCGCGCGAGGACCATCTCGGCGCCGAAGCGATACACCTGGGCGATCGGGCGCTGGGCGAGGTCCGACCCGGTCAGTCCCCTGGGGAACCCGAGATAGTTCTCGATCGCCGCGCTCTGGCCGGCCTGTCCGCCCGGCGCCTGGCGCTCGACGATGACGGTGCTCAGGCCCTCCGACGCGGCATACACCCCGGCGGCCAGCCCGGCCGGCCCGCCGCCCACGATGCAGACGTCGTAGAGCGGCCGCTGGGCGCTGGTGCGCAGTCCGAGCGCACCGGCGAGCTCGAGCGTGGACGGCGAACGCAGCGTCTCGCCCTCCGGCACGAGCACGAGCGGCAGGTCGGCGGGCGCCGCCTGCGCGAGGTCGCGCAGGCCCTCGGCGTCGCGCTCGATGTCGTACCAGCGGTACGGCACGTGGTTGCTGGTCAGGAACCGCCTGACCTCGTGGCTGCGTTCTGACCACCGGTGCCCGACCACCCGCACGTCAGCCGTGTGGTCCGGGTTGGCGCGCCGCCAGTCACCGAGCAGGTCGTCGACGACCGGGTAGAGCCGGTCCTCCGGCGGGTCCCAGGGCTTGAGCAGGTAGTGGTCGAGGCCGACGTCGTTGATCGCCCTGATGGCGACGTCCGTGTCCGCGTACGCAGTCAGCAGCAGGAACTTCGCGCCGGGGGCATGGGCCCGGGCCTGCTCGAGCATCTGGATGCCCGTCATCCGTGGCATCCGCTGGTCCGCGACTATGAGAGCGACGGGCTGGCTGCGCAGAGCCAGCCTGGTCAGCACCGCCAGCGCATCCTGCCCCGATGTCGCGCCCACGACGCGGTGGTCGACGGCGTACCTGCTGCGCATGTCCCGGGTGATCGCCGCGAGCACGGCGGGGTCGTCGTCGACGGTCAGGATGGTGGCCTTGCTCATGGATTAGCTTCCAAGAGTCTGACTGTATGAGATTTTGCGCCACGTGGCGGCGGGCCGGGAGCGAACACCGCCGCCGGTCCGCGCTACGCCTCCGGCTTCAAGCTCCGGGTGTGAGGCCCCGCGGCGCCCTCCGGGCTCGGAACCGCTACCCGGGGACGCAGGCGGGCGGCCCACGCGATCAGGGCGAGGACGAGCAGGATCTCGGCGACCTGGCCGGCGATGTCGACGGCGTTCACGGGCGTGCCCAGGTTCGTGGTCCCGCGGAGGAGGACGTTCAGGCCCACCCAGGCGTACGTGAGGACGGTGCCGGTGGCGATGGCGAGGTAGTGGGAGGGGCCCCACCCCTCGACACGCGACCAGGTCACGACGAGCACGCCGGCGATGACCTGGCAGGCCACCATGCCCAGCACGGTGATCGCCGCGGGCAGTCCGCGGCTGGGAGCGGCGTACTCGACGACCATGAACGCGCTGGCGAGCACGAGCATCGCGAGGCCGACGAGCCAGGACGGGACCGCGCTCCCCGGCCGCCGTGGCGCGGCGCTCCGGAACCGGAGGAACGCCGCGGCGACGAGCGCGACCACGAGGAGGGCGACCGCGACGAACTGCGGCGCCGACGCGACGAAGTGGCTCATTCCCAGGGTGAACAGCGTGGTGAGCGCGCAGCCGACGATGTAGAGAACGGCGACGATCGCCAGGCCGATGCGGCCCAGCCACGGAGTGGTGCGCCTGTCGCCGGCGAGACCCTCGGCGATGAGGATCGGGGTCGAGATGCTCCACACGACGTGGATGGAGAGGACGAACAGCGACCAGACAGGCGACGTGCCCAACAGCGGGAGGTAGCCATAGGCGAGCAGGTGCTGCCCGGCGTAGTTGGGGTTGAACAGCGACTGGGTCGCGAAGCCTTCCTCGATCAGCGCATAGGCGACTGCCAACAGCACGATGGAGGGCCACCCCCGATGCGTGCGCCGGACGACCTCACGGATCAGCAGCGCTCCGCCGCCGTACAGAGGCAGGAACACCAGCAGCAGGCCCAGGCTTCTGAACGAGAAGTCACCGAGCAGGAACTCCGCGATGAACGGAGCCAGCACCAGCAGCCACAGGGCGGGGGCGAGGCGTCGGACGTGTGCCATGGCGCCATGCTAGGTCTGGCATTGGCGCCGCCGGAAGTCACTGATGCAACGAAGGCGGCCTGACATCCGTCACAGGTCCGCGGCGGCCGAGCGTAGCGGTTCGGGCGGCGGGAGGAGCGTCCGGGGCCCCTACCATGTGCGGCGATGATCGAATCGCCAGTCGCCGTCGCCCGGCAGACGCTGAACCGCACCGACCTGGTGCTGCTCGGAGGCGGCGCCGCGGCCATCGTGCTCGCTGGGATCCTCCACTTCTCGGGCGGCCCGGCGCTCGCGGCGTTCGTGACCTCCGGCGTCGCGGTGGCGCTGCTGGCGGCGCTGGTCGGCCGCTGCGTGGAGCAGATGGGAGACCGCTTCGGCGCCGGCGCCACCGGGGTCCTGCAGAGCGCGCTCGGCAACCTGCCAGAGCTCTTCATCGGCTTCTTCGCGCTGCGCGCCGGCCTGGTCGAGGTGGTGAGCGCCGCCATCATCGGGTCGATCCTCGGCAACGCGCTCCTCGTGCTCGGCCTGGCGTTCGTGGTCGGCGGCCTGCGTCATGGCGAGCAGCGGTTCGACGCGGGCCGGGCCCGGACGATCAGCGCGATGCTGATCGTCGTGGTGGCGGCGATGGTCCTGCCCGGCGTCGCCGCGACCGTGCACACTCCGGCGGCTGGCCACGAGCGCGAGTTCTCCCTGGTGGTCGCGGTGATCCTCCTCGGCGTGTTCGCGCTCTCGCTCCCGGCCTCGCTGGAGCGCGGTCAGGCCGGCTCGGAGCCCGCCCCCGAGGCGCCGACCTGGCCGATGTGGCTGGCCGTCGGCCTGCTCGCCGCGGCCGGCGTCGCCGCCGCGTTCGTGTCCGACTGGTTCGTGAGCGCGCTGACGCCGGCCATGAATGCGCTGCACATCAGCCAGGCGTTCGCCGGCCTGGTCATCGTGGCGCTGGCGGGCAACGCGATCGAGAACGTGGTCGGCATCCAGCTCGCGGCGCGGAACAAGGCGGACTACGCGCTGTCCGTGGTCATCAACAGCCCGCTCCAGATCGCGCTCGTGCTGGCGCCGGCGCTGGTCCTCATCAGCGTGGTGGCCGGCGGGGCGGTGTTCACGCTGGTCTTCTCGCCGATGCTGATGGCGGCGGTGGCGCTGACCGTGGTGGCGGTCACGTTCATCATCTTCGACGGCCGCTCGAACTGGCTGGAGGGCGTGGCACTGATCGCCCTCTACCTGGTGATCGCGGTCTCCTTCTGGTGGGGCTGATGCGCGCCGGAATAGCGCCCTGCCGGCGTGGCGTATGAACGCTCATGCCGCGACAGATGACCGTTCCGGAGCGGGAGGCGTTCCTCGCCGACGTGCGCGTCGGCATGCTCAGTGTCAACGACGACGGGGAGCGCGCGCCGCTGTCGGTTCCGATCTGGTACTCGTACGACTCCGGGCTGGTCTCGTTCGTGACCGGGCGCCGGTCACGGAAGACCCGCCTGATCGAGCGGTCGGGTCGGATCAGCCTGGCGGTCCAGCAGGAGACGCTGCCGTACCGCTATGTGTCCGTGGAGGGCCCGGTGGTCGCCATCGATCCGGTCGACGTCGAGGAGCTGAGCAGGCTCCGCGCGCGCTATCTGGGGCCCGAGGCCGCCCGCCGCGCCCGTGAGCGGTCGCCCGAGCCCGATCCCTCGGAGGTCACCGTCCGGATGCGGCCCGAGCGCTGGCGGTCGGAGGACTACACCGACGACATGAGCTGAGGTCCCGTCGGGACCGCAGGCGGGGCAGGCGGGGCCGCGAGGACGTCTGCTCAGACGATCCGGGCGGTCGTTCCGCGAGCGTCAGCGCCGGTCGAACGTCAGGTGCAGCTCCGTCGGGCTGTTCAGCACCATGCCGGTCTGGCGGGGGATGGCGGCTCCCTCCAGCAGCCGGAACCGGGTGGCCCGGGCGAGCAGCTCCTCGAACGCGATCCCGAGCTGGATCCGGGCGAAGTGGGCGCCGAGGCAGCGATGCACGCCGTGGCCGAAGGCCACGTGCTGGTTGCTCTCGCGGTCCAGGACGAGCTCGTCGGCGCGCTCGAAGCGGCCGGCGTCGCGGTTGGCCGAGAGGAAGTGGATCGCGATCCGGTCCCCCGCGCTCAGCGGGATGCCTGCCAGCTCCGTGTCTCGCGTCACGGTGCGGGCGATGAACGACACCGTCGTCTCGTAGCGGAGGAACTCGTCCAGCGCGGCGTCCCACCGCTCGGGCCTGCGCAGCGCCGCCTCGACTCCGTCACCGGTCGCCAGGTGGTACGCGATGTTGACGATGACGCCCCGCGTGGTGTCGAGACCGCCCAGCAGCAGCGTGGTGATGATGGACAGGCGCTCCTCGGTGGTGAGCGGCCGGCCGCCGACCGTCTCCCGCACCAGCGCGCTGAGCACGTCCTCGCGCCCCTCCGGTGACTGCTCCGCCTCCGCCATCGCCTCCATGGAGAGCACGGCCAGCTCCTGGAAGGCCTCGGGCGCCAGCTCCAGGGCCACGCGCCGGACCGACGCCGCCGCCCGCCGGATCAGGTCGATGTTCTCCGTCGCGAAGACCACGCGGGCGAGCGACCCGGCGGTGAGCGGCACCGCGTAGTCGTGGACCACCTCCAGCCGGCCGCGGTCGATGAACGCCGCGATGGCGTCCCGCGCGATCTCTCGCATCTGCGCCTCGTAGCGCAGCAGGAACGAGCGCGAGAAGTACGGGTTCAGGAAGCGCCGATATCGGCCGTGGTCCGGCGGATCGACGTCCAGCGGGATGACGCGGACGGGCTGGCTGCGGATCGAGGGATCGGCCGAGCTGAAGAGGTCAGGGTTCTGGCAGACGGCCCGGACATCGTCGTACCGCGTGACCAGGTAGTAGCCGCCGTCCGCCTCCGTGCGCAGCACCGGGCACTCGCGCCGGGCCACGGCCAGCGCGTCCAGGAGGTGCTCGCGCTGGTCCTCCGCGAACAGGTCGACGGCTCCGAGAATCTCCTCAGGCGACTTGCTCATGCCCCATCCTCCCGCAACCAGCGACCCCTCTCGCAGCGGCCCGGCGTGCACCGGGCTGACGCAACACTAGCACCCGCCGCGCCCGGTGGAACCGCGGTCTCGCGGCTCCCTCGGACCACTGGCCGGCGAGGCAGTCAGGCCCCGAACTGCGCCCGCAGGCTCCGATTGACGTGGCCGGCCGCCGATCGCTAATGTTCAACCTGTTGGTTGAGCATTTCCCGACCGCCCTCGATGCCGTCTACGGCGCCATCGCCCACCCGGTCCGCCGCAGCCTGCTCGAGCGGCTCAGCGGGGGCACCGCCCGGGTGACGGACCTGGCCGACCGCTATGACGTCTCCCTGGCCGCCGTCTCCAAGCACATCCGGGTGCTGGAGGGCGCCGGCCTCGTCCGGCGCCTGGTCACCGGCCGCGAGCACTGGCTGGTGCTCGAGCCGGCCCGCCTGGAGCCCGCGACGCAGTGGCTCGACACGTACCGGCGCTTCTGGGAGGCCAGCCTGGACCGGCTCGAAGCGCGCCTCGAGGACCCGAACCCCTGAGCGGGCCCGGCGTCATCGAGATCCGTCGCCGCCTGCCCGCGCCGGTGGCGGAGGTCTTCCGCTGGTGGACGCAGGCCGACCGGCTGCGGCAGTGGATGGCGCCGGCCGGCACCGTCGAGGCCGAGGTCGACCTCCGGGTGGGCGGGGCGTTCCGGGTCGTGATGCGGGGCGAGGGCATGGTCATCGAGCACGTCGGGGAGTTCGTCGAGATCGACGAGCCACGCCGGCTCGCGTTCACGTGGTCGTCCAGGTACACCGGGGCCGGGCCCAGCCTCGTGACCCTCTCGCTGGAGCCGGACGGCGAGGAGGCGACGCTGCTCCGGCTCGTCCATTCCGAGCTGCCGGGACCGGCGGCCGACTCGCACCGCGGCGGCTGGGGCGCCATGCTCCTCCGCCTGGAAGGCGTGTTGGCGGCCGGCCGGGACCTGGAGGTCGAACCCCACGATGGCCATTGACGTCATCACCGAGATCGTGATCGAGCGCCCGCGCGACCAGGTGGCCGGGTACGCGGCGGACCCGTCCCACGCTCCCGAGTGGTACGCGAACATCGAGTCGGTGGACTGGAAGACCGATCCGCCCGTGCGCGTCGGCTCCCGCATGGACTTCGTCGCCCACTTCCTGGGCCGGCGCCTCGCCTACACGTACGAGGTGGTCGAGCTGGTGCCCGGCGAGCGGCTGGTGATGCGCACGCCCCAGGGCCCGTTCCCCATGGAGACCACCTATGCCTGGGAGACCGCCGGCGACGGGGCCACGCGCATGACGCTGCGCAACCGGGGCGAGCCCAGCGGCTTCTCGAGGGTCGGCGCTCCTCTCATGGCCGCCGCGGTGCGGCGCGAGACGAAGAAGAACCTGCGGTGCCTCAAGGCGCTGTTCGAGAAGGGGCCTTCTGCTATACCCACCCGATGACCGACGTCCCGAAGCAGCTGCGCCAGGTCGGCGGCGGCGCCTACGCGTACGTGCAGCACGACGGCTCCTGGGGGTGGAGCAACTCCGGCCTGGTCGTCGACGGCGACCAGGCGCTGGTCGTGGACACGCTGTTCGACCTCCGGCTCACGCGCGAGCTGCTGGACGCGTACGGCCGCGTCCTGCCGGCCGGCGCGTCCATCACCACGCTCGTGAACAGCCACGCCAACGGCGACCACACGTTCGGCAACGAACTCCTGCCCGGCGTCCGGATCGTCGCCACGCGCGCGACCGCCGAGGAGATGTCCGAGGTCCCGCCGATGCTGCTGGCCGCCCTGATGCGCCAGGCGCCGCAGATGGGCCCGCTGGGCGAGTTCCTGGAGCGCATCTTCGGGCCGTTCGAGTTCGACGGCATCGAGCTCAGCCTCCCGACCGAGACGTTCGACGGCGAGCTGACGCTCACCGTGGGCGCCAAGCAGGTCCGGCTGGTCGAGGTCGGTCCGGCGCACACGCGGGGCGACACGATCGTGGTCGTCCCGGCCGACCGCGTCGTCTACACCGCCGACATCCTGTTCGCCGGCAGCCACCCGATCATGTGGGAGGGCCCGGTCGAGAACTGGGTGCGCGCGCTCGAGCTCGTGCTGGAGCTCGACGTGGACACAGTGGTACCGGGCCACGGGCCGGTCACCGACAAGCGGGCGGTGACGGCGATGCGCGACTACCTGACGTACCTGGACCGGGAGGCCCGGGCCCGCTTCGACGCCGGCATGAGCGTGATGGACGCCGCGCTGGACATCTCCCTGGCCGACTTCGCGAGCTGGGGCGAGGCCGAACGGATGGTGGCCAACGTCCGGACCCTGTACCGCGGGTACTCGGGCGCCGAGCGCGCCACCGCCCCCGAGGTCCTGGCCGAGATGGCCGAGTGGGACCGGCGCCGGCAGCCGGCCGGCCGGTGACCGGCGTCGCGTAGCATCGAAGGTGTGCTGACGCGCAAGCAGGTGGAGCATTTCCGCGCCCTGCTCCTCCAGGAGCGGGCCGCGATCGAGGCGCGCACGGCGAACCGGGTCGAGCGGATCCGGGCCACCGTGCCCGAGGCGGACGAGCCGGTGGACGAGGCGGACAAGGGGACGATGGCCCGGGAGCGGGACCAGGTCATGATCGAGGAGGACCTGGACCGGGACACCCTGGAGCGGATCGACCGGGCCCAGGCGCGCATGGACGAGGGGACCTACGGCACCAGCGAGGTGTCGGGCAAGCCGATCCCGATCGAGCGGCTGGAGGTGGTCCCCTGGGCGACGACCCTGGCCGACGAACGGGACCCCGAGACGACCTGACGACGCGGTCCTCGTGACCGCCGTCCGGTCAGATCTCGGCCCCGGCCGCCTCCGGTCGTTCGGCACCCCGCAGCGGCACGCCGGCCAGCGCCGCCGGCGGGTCGCGCCAGAGCGGGGCGCCGCCGCCCTCGGCCGCCGCGCGGATCGCGCGCCAGACCCGGTCGGGTGTGCACGGCATGTCCACGTGGCGCACGCCCAGGTGGGACAGCGCGTCCACGACCGCGTTGTGCACCGCCGGCGTCGAGCCGACCGTCCCGGACTCGCCGATGCCCTTCGCGCCCAGCGGGTTCAGCGGGGTCGGCGTCTCCGTGTTGGCCGTCTCCACGGCCGGCATCTCGGCCGCGCTCGGCATGCCGTAGTCGATGAAGCCGGCCGTCAGCGGGCTCCCCTCGCCGTCGTACGCCACCTCCTCGAGCAGGGCCTGCGCCAGCCCCTGGGCGATCCCGCCGTGCTGCTGGCCGGTCACGAGCAGCGGGTTCAGGACCCGGCCGCAGTCGTCCACCGCGACGTGGCGCAGGGCGCGCACGGCGCCCGTGTCGAGGTCCACCTCGACCACGGCCACGTGGGCGCCGAACGGGAACGTCGCCCCGTCCTGGTGGAAGTCCGCCGCCGCCGCGAGCGGCCGGCCGCGGGCGCCCGCCGCCTCCGCCAGCTCGCCCCAGCCGATCGCCCGCGCCGGCGACCCCACGACCCCGACCCGGCCGTCGCCGGTGGCGACGATGTCAGCCGGGCTCGCCTCCAGCAGCTCGCCAGCCAGCTCGCGGGCCTGGTCGAGCACCGACAGGGCCGCCGCTCGCACCGCGCTGCCCGCCAGCTGCAGCGACCGCGAGCCCCCTGCTCGGCGACGATCATGCCGAACGCGGTCGCGTGGCCCTGGCCGTGCCCGGACGTGCCGGCCGAGACGGTCGCGCCGCCGTCCTCGTGGATCTCCACGTGCCCGTACTCCTCGCCCTGCCCGCCGGTCACCTCGACGTAGCACGAGACGCCGATCCCGAGCACCCGGCGGTCGCCCCCCTCGCGGCGCGCGGCCTGCTCGGCCCGGAGCGCGTCGTAGCCGGCCAGGCGCACCGCCTCGTCCAGCGCCGTCGGGTAGTCGCCGGAGTCGTAGGCGGCGCCGGTCAGCGTGACCAGCGGCAGCTCGTCGGGCCGCAGCAGGTTCCGCCGCCGGATCTCCACCGGGTCGATGCCCAGCTCATCGGCGGCGATGTCCATGACGCGCTCCAGCATCTCGGCCGCCTCCGGGCGGCCGGCGCCGCGGAACGCGCCCATCGGGGCGGTGTTCGTCAGCGCCGTCGCGACGTCGTACGAGATCCGCGGGATGCGGTACGTGCCCTGGGCCATCAGGCGCGTGGACCCGATCGGCAGGGCGCCGCCGAAGCCGGCGTACGCGCCCGAGTCGCCGACGATCCGGCAGCGGAGCCCGGTGATGCGGCCGTCGCCGTCCAGGCCCAGCTCCACGTACTGGACCTGGCCCCGGCCGTGCATCGTCATCAGGTTCTCGGTCCGCGTCTCCACCCACGAGAGCGGGCGGCCCACGCGGCGCGCCGCGGCGATGACGGCCGCGTGCTCGGCGCTCAGGCCCGCCTTGCCGCCGAACCCGCCGCCCACGTCCGGCGTCACCACGCGGATGCCCTCGGCGGGCAGGCTCAGGACCTCGGCGGCCCGGTCGCGCAGCCCGTGTGGCATCTGCGTGGAGACGTAGATCGTCAGGTCGTGGCCGCGGCCGTCGTCGCCGGGCACGACCGTGATCGCGTTCCCCTCCATCGGCGCCACGGCCACGCGCTGGTTGACCATCCGCGCCCGGACGACGACGGCCGCCCCGTGCAGCACGTCGTCCCCGTCGGCGTCGCGCTCCCCGGCGGCCAGGTTGCTGCCCAGCGACTCGAACTGGAGCGGCGCGTCCGGCGCGAGCGCCAGCTCGGGGTCCGTCACGGCAGGCAGCGGGTCGACGTCGATCGCCACCAGCTCGGCCGCGTCCTCGGCGGCCCCCGGCGTCTCGGCGACCACGATCGCGACCGGCTCGCCGGCGAACCGGACCTTCCCCTCCGCCAGCGGGGGCCGCGCGCAGCGCTCGTTCAGGACCATGAACCCGTGGAAGGGCGGGATGCCGAGATCGGCGGCGGTCAGGACCGCGATCACGCCCGGGTGGGCGAGGGCGGCCGCCGCGTCGATCCCACGCAATCGGCCGTGGGCGATGGGCGAGCGCACGAACGCGAGGTACGCGAGGCGGTCGGGGTGGATGTCGCCCACGTACCGGCCGTGGCCGGTGATGAGATCGGGGTCCTCCACGCGGGTGACACGAGTTCCGAGGATCGAGCCGGGCATGAGGCCATGGTAGGGCGGCCCGGGCCGGCGCAGATGTCGGCGGCGCTTGTCAGGCCAGCGCCGCGGCCGCCTCCTGGCGGGGCCGCAGCACCACCTCCAGGACCTGCTCGACCCGGTCGGCCATCCGCCACTGCAGCCGCTCCCGCGCGTCGGTCGGGACGTCTCGCAGGTCCCGCTCGTTGCGCGACGGCAGGATCACGCCCTTCAGGCCCAGGCGGTCGGCCGCGAGCACCTTCTCCTTGATGCCGCCGACCGGCAGCACCAGTCCGCGCAGCGTGACCTCGCCGGTCATCGCCCAGCGCCGGTCCACGGGCCGCCCGGTCGCGGCGGAGATCACGGCGGTCGTGAGCGTCACCCCCGCCGAAGCTCGTCGGCCCGGCTGCGGGCGTACGTGATGGCCGCGCGGGCCGACTCCTGCATGACGCTGCCGAGCTGGCCGGTCAGCGTGAGCTGCCCGCTGCCCGGCACGACGCTGGCCTCCACCGTCAGGACGTCGCCGCCGACCGGCGTCCAGGCCAGGCCGGTGGCGGCGCCCACGGTCTCCTCCTCCAGCAGGTCGTCATCGAGGCGGGGCGGGCCCAGCCACTCGGTCAGCATCTCCACGGTGACCTCGACGGGCGACTCGTCGCCGGAGGCGCGGCGCCGGGCCAGCTTGCGGCAGATCGCGGCCAGCTGGCGCTCGAGCTGCCGGACGCCGGCCTCCCGGGTCCAGCCCCGGACCAGCGCCGTCAGCACCTCGTCGTCGACGCGCACGGCGCCCTCCGGCAGCCCGTGCTCGGCCATCTGCCTGGGGAGCAGGTGCCGGCGCGCGATCTCGCGCTTCTCCTGGTCGGTGTAGCCGGCCAGCTGGATGACCTCCATCCGGTCCACGAGCGGGCCCGGGATCGTGTCCAGCAGGTTGGCGGTGCAGATGAAGAAGACGCGGCTCAGGTCGTACGGCACGTCGAGGTAGCCGTCGACGAACGTGTTGTTCTGCGCCGGGTCGAGCACCTCCAGGAGGGCGGCCGAGGGGTCGCCCTGGAGGCTGACGCCCAGCTTGTCCACCTCGTCGAGCATGAACACCGGGTTCCGGCTGCCGGCGCGCCGCATGCCCTGGATGATCCGGCCGGGCAGCGCGCCGACGTACGTCCGCCGGTGGCCGCGGATGTCGGCCTCGTCGCGGATCCCACCCAGCGAGGCGCGCACGAACGGGCGGGCCAGCGCGCGGGCGATCGACTGCCCCAACGACGTCTTGCCGACGCCGGGCGGCCCGACCAGGCAGAGGATCGGCCCCCGGATCCCGCCCCGGAGCTTGGTGACGGCCAGGTAGTCGATGATCCGGTCCTTGATCTGGTCCAGGCCGTAGTGATCCTCGTCCAGGACCGCGCGCGCCTGCGCCAGGTCGATGCTGTCGGGCGGCGGCGGCGCCCAGGGCAGGTTCTGGATCCAGTCCAGGCGGGTGCGGACGATCGCGTACTCGGGCGATGCCGGGTTGATCGCCGCCAGCCGGGAGAGCTCGCGGTCCACCTCCCGGCGAACCTCCTCGGGCAGCTCCTTCGCCGCCAGCTCGCGGCGCAGCGCGTCCACCTCGGCCTGCTGCGGGTCCAGCTCGCCCAGCTCGCGCTGGATCGCGGCCAGCTGCTCGCGCAGGAGCTGTTCCCGCTGCTGGCGGCCGGCGCGGGCGCCGACCTGCTCCCGGATCTGCTGCGAGACCTCCAGGTAGCGCCGCCGCTCCTCGCACAGCTCGAGCGCCAGCTCCAGGCGGGGGATCGGGTCGATCGTCTCCAGCAGTCGCTGCCGCTGCTCGGGCGGCAGCTCGATCGTCGCGCCCACCACGTCCGCCAGATCGCCGGCGTCGCTGGCGTTGGCCGCCAGCAGCACGACCTCGTCCGAGATCGTCGGCGAGGTCGCCGCGACGGCGCGCAGGCTGTTGATCACGGCCTCCCGGAGCGGGTTGCCCATCGCCGGCACCTGGGGCGGCCGGACGATCTCGACGACCACCTCCGGGAAGGGCTCACGCTGGCCGACCGCCCTGCGGCGGACGCGGGCGGCGCCCTGCAGGAACAGCTGGATCGGGCCGGCCGGCAGGCGCACCAGGCGGGCGATCCGGGCGCTGACGCCCATCTCCGCGGCGGACTCGATGCCCTCTCCCCGTTCCTGGCTCCCGGCGGCCAGGAACAGGGCCAGGGGGGTGTTCCGGGTGGCCGCGGCCTCCACCGCCGCCGACTGGCCGGGCTCCTGCACGAGCAGCGCGGCGAGCAGGCCGGGGAACACGACCACGGTGGGCATGACCAGCGCGGGCAGCGTGCTCTCGGTCGGCCCCGGCTGGGCCGGAGCGTCGGTCACGCCGTCGTCACCCGGACCCGAACCGTGCCCGTCCGCCGCTTGGGGATCTCGACGAGGAGCTGCCCGTTCGTCAGCTCCGTGCGCAGGCCGGTCAGGTCGGCGTTGCCGGGGAGGCGGACCCGGCGCTCGAAGTAGCCCCGCGCCGACTCGATCAGGTGGGCCCGGACCCCGGCCGGCAGGGGCACGTGCCGGGTCCCCGTGACGACGAACGACCGGCTCACCAGCATCGCCTCCACGTCCTGGGGCCGGACGCCCGGCAGGGCGAACACCAGGAGGAAGCTGTCAGTGGCCTCGTAGATGTCGAGCGCGGGCTGCCACTCGACGTCCGGCCCCACGGGCTCGTCCTCGAAGCTGCCGGCCCGCACCGGCTGCCGCATCCAGATCAGCGTGGCGTGCTCACCTCCTGTGCCTCCAGGGTATCGCCGGCACCGAACGGCGGCGGCAACTCACCT
>VBJR01000043.1:0-13936 GCA_005880175.1 Chloroflexota bacterium | reverse complement strand
CAAGGGGGGAAAGGGATCCTCCGGGCCGTGGTGCCCGCCATGCTCTCCGCGGCTGCCATGGCAGCGGGGATCTGCGTCAATTGTCGCCAAGCGAGCCTATACAGCGCAGCAACACATTCGCTACAATCCTGTAGCTCTTAGCGGCTTTGGGAGGGGTAGGCGCTCGGTGCGGGACGCTGCCAACGGGACGCGGTTCGGCGGCCTGCTGCGCCGCCACCGGCTGGCCGCCAACCTCACGCAACAGGCGCTCGCCGTCCGCGCGCACATGAGCGTCCAGGCGATCGGGATGCTGGAGCGCGGCACCCGCCGCTCGCCCCGCCACGACACCGTCGTCCGCCTGTCCCGGGCGCTGGGCCTCGCCCCGGCCGACGCCGAGGCGCTGCTGGCCGCCAGCTTCGACGCCGCCATCCCCGAGACGAACGGGGACGCCGGCCCGCCCGCGGCCCGGCGGACGCTGCCCCGCGACGTCGCCACGTTCACCGGCCGCCACGCGGAGCTGGAGCAGCTGCTGGCCGTCGTGTCGGACGTCGCCAGCGCCGGCCGGGCCGTCGCGATCAGCGCGATCGACGGCATGGCCGGGGTGGGCAAGACCGCGTTCGCGATCCACGCCGCCCACCGGCTGGCCCCCGACTACCCGGACGGGCAGATCTTCCTGGACCTGCGCGCCCACGCCGCCGGGCTGGAGCCGGTCGAGCCGTTCGACGCGCTGGGCCGGCTGCTGCTGACCGCCGGCGTCGGCGCCCAGGCGGTGCCGCCCGACCTGGACGCCCGCATGGCCCTGTGGCGCGACCACCTGTCCGGCCGGCGGATGCTGGTCGTCCTCGACGACGCCGCCGGCAACGACCAGGTCCGGCCCCTGCTGCCGGGCGTCCCCGGCTGCCTGGTGCTGATCACCAGCCGGCGCCGCCTCTCCGCGCTGGAGGACGTCCGGCCGGTGACCCTGCGCACGCTGCCGCCGGCCGACGCGGCAGACCTCCTCACCCGCCTCGTCGGCCCGGCCGAGCGGCGGTCCGATCCGGCCGCCGTCGCCGAGCTCGTCGAGCTGGCCGGGTGCCTGCCGCTGGCGATCGGGCTGCTCGCCGGCCGGCTCCGGAGCCATCCGGCCTGGACCGTCCGCCACGTGGTCGAGATGCTCAGGGCCTCCCAGGACCGCCTGGCCGAGCTGCACGCCGAGGACGTGGCCGTCGAGGCCGCGTTCGAGCTCTCGTACCGCGACCTGCGGCCCGACCTCCGGCGCCTGTTCCGCCGGCTGGGCGTGCACCCGGGCCGCGAGATCGACCGGTACGCAGCCGCCGCGCTCGACGGCATCGATCCGGCGGAGGCGGCCCGCCGGCTCGACGGGCTGTACGGCGACCACCTGGTGGACGAGCCGGCTCCGGGCCGCTACCGGCTGCACGACCTGCTGCGCGCGTACGCCCGGTCGCTCGCGGCCAGGGACGGCTCGGCCGACGGCGCCGTGGACCGCCTGCTCGACTACTTCCTCGGCGCCCTGGCGCTGGCCAGCCGGCACATCGCCCGCCGCGACCCGCCGGCCGACTGCCCGCCGGCCCGCGGGGCCGATCGGGCGCCCGACCTGTCCACGTGGCGCGCCGCGCAGGTGTGGCTGGAGACGGAGCGGGGCAACCTGGGCGCCTGCTTCGACCACGCCGTGGCACACGGCCGCGACCGCCACGTGGTCGAGCTGGCCCGCGGGCTGCACGCGTTCCTCGACATGTCGGGCCCGTGGGACCAGGCGCGGACCGTCCAGCGGGCGGCACTGGACGCGGCCCGCCGCAGCCGGGACGCGCAGGCGGAGGCGGACGCGCTCAACGATCTGGGCGACGTCCAGCGCCGGACCGGCGAGCACGAGGCGGCGCTGGCGTCCCTCGGCGAGGCCCTCGCCCTCACGCGCCGGATCGGCAGCCCCGCCGGCGAGGCCAGCGCGCTCAAGGACCTCGGCGACGTCCAGCGCAGCCTCGGCGACTACCGCGCCGCGGAGGCGTCGCTGCACGAGGCGCTGGCGCTCCACCGGCGGCTCGGCAGCCGGCTGGGCCAGGCGGCCACCCTCAACTGCCTGGGCATCCTGCAGGGGATCACCGGCGAGCGCCCGGCCGCGCTCGCCTCGCTGACCGAGGCGCTCGCCCTCGCCCGCGACTCGGGCTACGGGCTGGTCCACGTCAACGCGCTGAACAACCTGGGCTGCGTGCAGTACCAGAGCGACGACTTCGCGGCCGCCACCGTCTCGCTGACCGAGGCGCTGGCGCTCTCCCGCCAGCTCGGCATCCGGCTCGGCCAGGCGAACGCGCTCGTCAACCTCGGTCACGTGCAGCGCCTGACCGGCGACTACCCGGCGGCGACGCGTTCGTTGACCGAGGCGCGGACGCTGTTCCAGGAGCTCGGCAACCGGTTCGGTGAGGCTTCGCTGCTCCACGAGCTGGGCACGATGCAGCACGTCACGGGCGACTACGCCGCGGCGACCCGCTCACTGACCGAGTCGCTGGCGATCTTCCGGCGCACCGGCGGCCGGGACGGCCAGGCGAATGCCCTCCACGACCTCGGCGTGGTGCAGCGCCTGACCGGCGACGGGGCCGGCGCGGTGGCGTCGCTGACCGAGGCCGGGGAGCTGTTCGCCGACCTGGGCGACGCGGCCGGCCGGGCGCAGGTCCTGCGCGAGCTCGGCGTGCTCCGGCTCGACGCGGGCGACGTCGCCGGCGCTGTCACCCACCATCGCCAGGCGATGGCCCTCGCCGAGGAGGCGCACAGCCCGCTGGAGCGGGCCCGCGCCGAGGAGGGCCTGGGCCGCTGCCTCCTCCGCGACCCGGAGCCAGGCGAGGCGATGGCGCTCCTGCGGCGGGCGCTGGCCGCGTACGAGCGGCTGGGCGTGCCGGACGCCGAGCGGGTCCGGGACACGCTGGAGGACTATCAGTAAGTATTGACTAACGGTGAGTCCATGCTTACGATGGTCGCATGGAGTACGTCGACGACGGCAGCCTGCCCCAGATCAGCGAGGAGGAGTTCCTGGCAGTCCGGCAGGCGGCCAGGCCCTACACCGTCATGATCCTGCGCCGCGGCCCGAGCTTCGTGATGCCGGGGCCGAACGGCGATCCCACCGTGACCGGCATCATCATGGCGCACGGCAAGCGCAACGTCGCCCTGATGAAGGCCGGCCTCATGCCGATCGTCTGCCCCGTCGGCGACGGCGGCGGCATCACCGGGATCGGCGTGTTCGACACCAGCCCCGAGGACGCGGAGCGGATCATGGCCGACGACCCCGGGGTTCGGGCCGGCGTGTTCACGTTCGAGGTCCACGCCAGCCGGAGCTTCCCGGGCAGCACCCTGGCCTGAAAGCCGAGTCAGCCCTCGTCGCGGGTGGCACGGCGGCGTCGGAGGCCCTCGTGCATCGCCTGCGCCCGCGCGACCGGGATGGACCGGCCCTCCTCGACCAGCTCGGGCGCGAGGCGCTGCGGCGGCGGCATCAGCGCCGCCCACGGGTCGCCGTCGCCCAGCAGCCCGACGGCGGTCCGAATCGTGAAGTCCGCCGGCGTGACGCGGTCCAGGTCCTCCCACGCGACCGGGAACGACACCGGCGTGCCGGGCCGGATCCGCGGGCTGTACGCCGCCACCACGGTGGCGCCGCCGGCCCGGGTCGAGTCCACGAACACCAGGCCGCCCCGGTCCTCGCGCACGAAGGCCGTGGTGGCCAGCGCCGGGTCCAGCCGCTCCGCCCGTGCCGCGATCGCCCGGGTCGCCGCGGCCACGTCCTCCATCGACGCCGGCGCCTCCAGCGGTACGAACACGTGCAGGCCCTTCGCGCCGCTGGTCTTGACGGCCCCCCCCATCCCGGCGCCGGCCAGGGCCCGGCGGACCAGGCGGGCCGCGCCGACCGCCTGCGGGAACGCGCCGCCGGAGGGCGGGTCGAGGTCGAGGACCATGTGAGTAGGCTGCTCCCGGTGCTCGGCGCGGACCAGCCCGGGGTGGTACTCCACCGCGCGCTGGTTGGCGAACCAGAGCAGCGTCCGGCGGTCGTCGCACAGCGCGTAGGAGACCTCCCGCCGCGAGGACTCCGCCCACATCGACACCGTCCGCACCCACTCCGGGGTGTACTTCGGGACGTTCTTCTGCATGAACGGCTCCTGGCCGGGCCGCACCCGGATCACCGAGAGCGGCCGGTCGCGCAGCACCGGCAGGATGCGGTCGCGCATCGCGTCCAGGTAGTCCACGAGATCGCGCTTGGTCGCGTCAGCCCCGTCGAACAGCGACTGGTCGAGGTTGGTGAGCGCCACCCCGTCGCGTTCGCCGTCGTCGGCACCCATCGTTCTATGACAACAGATAGACGCGACCGCCCGTCTTGCCGAGCATCCGGTACACGTGCCAGTAGCAGTCGGCCAGCATGACGTCGTACGCGGCGCGGCCGAACCGCTCGGCGTAGCGGTCGGGGGCGCGCAGCAGGCGGGCCGCGTGCAGCAGCCGGCGCGTGCCCTGCGCCGCCCGCTCCTCGGCGAGCTCGCCCCACTCGCTGCCGAGGTCGATGCGCTCGTCGATCCGCAGGCCGGCGCCGGCGATCGCCGCCTCGACGGCGGCCCCGTGGTGGGCGGTCGGGGCATTGGCGAACGTCCGCCACAGCCACTCGACGTCCTCGGGAGGGGGCAGCCGGGTCGCGAACAGCGAGTACACCAGGGCACGGCCGCCGGGGCGCAGCACCCGGCGGATCTCCGCGAACGCCCGGTCGAGGCGCTCGACGTGCTCCAGCGCGTCGCGGAACCAGACGAGGTCGAACGCCGCGTCGGGCGCCGGCAGCGCCTCGACGGCGCCGAGCGTGAACCGGACCCGGTCCGGCAGCGGGGTCGATGCCGACCACCTCGAAGCCGAAGCGCTCGGCCAGCCGGACCGTGTGCCGGCCCTCGCCGCAGCCGACGTCGGCGACGCGGGCGCCGGGCGGCAGCCCGAGCCCCGCGACCAGCTCGTACAGCAGCTCCGGCCCGCGCGGCGCCAGGCTCTCGTCCAGCGCCGCCAGGAACCGTTCCTCGATGCGGGGATACACGTCGTAGGACCAGTCGATCGACGAGCGGTCGGCCAGGAGGGCGTCGAACAGGCGGCCGAGCTCGTCCGGCCGCGCGTCCAGCACGTCCAGGTAGCCGGCCAGGTCGTCCGCGCCGGCGGCGCGCATCCGCTCCCGGACGCCGTCCGCCAGGCGCGAGCCGCCCATCCCGGCCAGGTCCACCCGGGCGGTGGCCCGGACGCGGTCGATCAGCGGACGCAGCTCGGCGTCCGTCACCTCATTCCGAGGCGGGGACGTTGGCGGTCAGCCACTCCGACAGCGGCCGCATCGTCTCCCACGCCTCGAGGATGCGGTCCTTCGCGGCCGGCGTCGCCAGCCACGGCTCGATCCCGAAGCTGCGGCCGGTCCCGACCTCGCGCCAGCGCAGCATCTCGATGCGCGGGTGGTCGGCCGCGTAGCCGCGCGGCGCCGTCTTCAGCGAGTTGCCGCCGACGTTGTGCCCGGCCGCGCGCAGCCCCTCGACGACGCGCTCCAGGTCGGCACCGGCCGGCCCGGCGACGGCCGCGCGGTAGCGCGCCAGCCAGGCGTTGTCCGGCATGTGGGCGCCGGTCGCCACGAAGAAGTCGCGGGCGTCCAGGTGGATGTAGAGCGGCCCGACCACCGCCGCCACGTTGGCCTTGTACGGCGACTTGTCCGCCGAGAAGCGCACGTCCCGATTGATCCGGAAGATCTTGGCCGGACCGAGCACGGGCGTCAGCTCGGCGGCCAGCTCCTCCATCGGTCCCCGCACCTCGGTCTCGTACTGTTTCCGGTGCGCCTCGAAGAAGCGCTTGGAGTTGTCGACCTCGAGACCTCGGAAGAAGCCGACGAAGTCACCTTTCCATCCTTCGAACGACATGGCCAGGGCATCGTACGCCAGGGGCGTGGAGGCCACGTGATCCTGAGGCGGAACCCGGAGTTCCTGAAGCTCTGGTCGGGCCAGGCGATCTCCGCGTTCGGGACGCGGATCACGGGCGTCGCCCTGCCGCTCGCCGCCGTGCTGGTGCTCCACGCCACGCCGGCGCAGATGGGCGTCCTCGGGGCGCTGGGCGTCCTGCCCCACCTGCTGTTCGGGCTGCTGGCCGGCGTGTGGGTGGACCGGCTCCCGCGCCGCGCGATCATGGTCGCGGCCGACGTCGGCCGCGGCGTCGTGCTGGGCGCCGTGCCGGCGCTGGCCGGGCTCGGCCTGCTCCGCGTCGAGCACCTGTACGCGGTCGTGTTCCTGACCGGTCTCCTGACCATGCTCTTCGACACGGCGGCGACGTCGCTCATGCCCGCGCTCGTCGGTCGCGAGAACCTGGTCCGCGCGAACGGCGCCTGGGTGCTGGTCAACACGGTCGCCGGCACCGGCGGCCCGTCGCTGGCCGGCTGGCTCGTGCAGGTGCTGACGGCGCCGGTCGCCATCGCGTTCGACGCCCTCTCGTTCCTGCTGTCCGCCGGGTGCACGCTGCTGGTCCGGGTCCGCCCGGCGCCCCGGCCCGCCGGCCGCGTGCGGCTCGGACCGGAGATGGTGGACGGGCTGCGGGTGCTGTTCGGCAGCCCGCTCCTGCGCCCGCTGACCATCGCCGCGACGCTCGGCGCGCTGGCGGGCGCCGTGCAGGGCGCGCTGGTCGTGCTCTACCTGGTGCGCGGCCTCGGCCTGACGCCGGCGCTCGTGGGCCTGGCCTTCGGCGTGGCGGGCGCGGCGTCCGTGGTGGGCGCGCTGGTGGCGCGGTGGTTCGGCGAGCGGGCCGGCGTGGGAGCGGCGTTCGTCACCGGCCAGCTCCTGTTCGGGGTGAGCGTGCTCCTCCTCGCAGCGGCGGCCGGGCCGCCCGCCGCCGTGGTGGTGATCCTGCTGCTGGCGATGGTGCTCGGCGGCGCCGGGCCGCCGTTCTACCAGGTCCACCAGGTCTCGCTCCGCCAGGGCCTGACCCCGGACCACGTGCTCGGCCGGGTGAACGCCGCGTGGCGGTTCCTGGTGTTCGGCGTCCAGGCCCTGGGCGCGGCGCTCGGCGGCGTCCTCGGCGCGTGGGTCGGGCTGCGGCCCACGCTGGTGGTCAGCGGGCTCGGCGTGCTGGTCGCGTTCCTGTTCGTCGTCCGGTCGCCCCTGCGGTCGCTGCGGGAGATGCCATCACGCCCGGGTGAGGCGCCGAGTGTGGTCTGATTCGAGCTGATGAGCAGGGCCGTCGAGGAGAGCAACCGCCGGATGCTCCGGGCGCGCGACGCGATGGACCGCACGTACGCGGAGCCGCTCGACATCACGAGCCTGGCCCGGATCGCCTGCGTCTCCGAGGCGCACTTCATCCGGACGTTCCGGGCCACGTTCGGTGAGACGCCGCACCGCTACCTCCAGTGCATGGACGTCGGCTTCAGCAGCCTGGGCACGTTCAGCCGCACGTTCCGCGACATCGTGGGCGAGTCGCCGTCCAGCTACCGGCGCGGTGGAGGCGCGGTCGCCGCGCCCACCTGCTTCGTGATGGCCTGGACGCGGCCGGCGTTCACAGCAGTTTCGGAGAAGCCCGCGCCCGCCGGCCGACCCTAGAGTCGCAGGCATGCTGAACGCGATCACCATCTCACACGTCTTCGTCCTCGACCAGGACCAGGCCCTCGACTTCTACGTCGGCAAGCTCGGCCTCGAGGTCTCCGAGGACCAGGATCTCGGGTTCATGCGCTGGCTCACCGTGCGCGTCCCGGGCGATCCCGGCCGCGAGATCCTGCTGGAGAAGCCGGGACCGCCGGGAATGGACCAGGCGGCCGCAGAGCAGGTCCGCGAGCTGATCACCAAGGGCGCCTCGGGCTTCGCCGTCGGCTTCAGCACGGACGACTGCCAGAAGACGTACGAGGCGCTCAGGGCGCGCGGCGTCGAGTTCACGCAGGAGCCGACCACGCGCGACTACGGCACGGACGTCGGCCTCCGCGACCCGTTCGGCAACCACATCCGGATCGTCCAGCGGCCGTCCGCGTAGCCCGCTCCCGGGGCGTGAGGGACTGCCTCACGCCCCGGGAACTGTCGTCGCGACCTGACGGAACAACCGGGCCTTCCTGCCGGGTTGGAGGGTGGCGTGCCCATGAACCGGACGACTCGGACGAGGGGCCGCGCCCGCTGGCTGGCGCTGCTGGTCCTGTGCGCGGGGATGCTGATGATCGTCCTCGACGCGACGATCGTGAACGTGGCGCTCCCGTCCATCCAGCGCGACCTCGGCTTCTCCCAGGCCAGCCTGGCGTGGGTCGTCAACGCGTACCTGATCCCGTTCGGCGGCCTGCTCCTGCTCGCAGGCCGGCTCGGTGACCTGGTCGGCCGCAAGCGGGTGTTCCTCGCCGGCCTGGTGGTGTTCACCGCCGCCTCCCTGCTGTGCGGGGTGTCGAGCGGCCAGGAGATGCTGATCGGCGCCCGGCTGGTCCAGGGCGTCGGCGGGGCGCTGACGTCCACCGTGATCCTGGGCGTGATCGTGACCATGTTCCCGGAGCGGCGCGAGCAGGCGCGGGCGATCGGCGTGTTCAGCTTCACGGCGGCGGCCGGCGGCTCGATCGGGCTGCTCGCGGGCGGCCTGCTGACGCAGGCGGTGAACTGGCACTGGATCTTCTTCGTCAACCTCCCGATCGGCGTGGCGGCCGTCCTGCTGGCCGCCCGCCTGCTGGAGTCCGACCCGGGCCTGGGCCTGCGCGCGGGGGCCGACTTCGCCGGCGCGGTGCTGGTCACGTCGGCGCTGATGCTCGGCGTCTACACGATCGTGGAGGCGACGGCGTACGGCTGGGCCTCGGCGCACACGCTCGGGCTCGGCGCCGTGGCCGTCCTCCTCCTGGCCGGCTTCGTCGTCCGCCAGGCCACCGCGTCCAACCCGCTGCTGCCGCTGGGCCTGTTCCGGTCGCGCAACGTGTCGGGCGCGAACGCGGTGCAGATCCTGATGGTCGCGGGCATGTTCGCGATGTTCTTCATGGGCGCGCTGTACCTGCAGCGCGTGCTGGGCTACGACCCGCTGGAGATCGGGCTCGCGTTCCTGCCGGTGGCGATCGCCATCGGGGCGCTCTCGTTCCGGTTCGCCGCCCAGCTCAACACGCGGTTCGGCGCCCGCGCCGTGCTCCTGGTCGGCCTCGGCGCGATGGTCGCCGGGCTGGCGCTGTTCGTCCGGGCGCCGGTGGCCGCGAGCTACGTGGTGGACGTCCTGCCGGCGATGGTGCTGCTCGGCGTCGGCGGCGGCCTGTCGTTCCCGGCCGTGATGACGCTGGGGATGTCGGGCGCGACGGACGAGGACGCCGGCCTGGTCTCCGGCCTGGTCAACACGACCGCGCAGGTCGGCGGCTCGCTCGGGCTGGCGGTGCTGGCCACGCTCGCGACCTCGCGCACCGCGCAGCTGGCCGCGAGCGGGCAGAGCGTGCCGGACGCGCTGACGGGCGGCTACCGGCTGGCGTTCGCGATCGGGGCCGCCCTGGTGGCCGCCGCGATCGTGGTCGCGGCGACGGTGCTCCGGTCCGAGGAGCGGGCGGAGGTGGAGCAGGCGGCCCCCGAGGAGGAGGCCGCCTGACAGCTCAGCCGGATTCCACCGACGACACGCGGATCAGGCCCGTCTTTCCGCTCGCGCGGTGGAATCCGGCTCAGCGGATCGGCCAGGCCACGTCGCACACCACGTCCGTCGGCGCGGCGCTGAAGTAGTCGGTCCAGTACACCTCGCGGGGCGCGCCGGTCATCTCCTTGCCCTGGTCGCCGATCCACCGCGACACCGCCTCGTAGGCCGCGCCGATCGTGTCCGGAGTCGCCTCCGCCCTGGTCAGCCGGACGTACGCCTCGCGGTGGGCGGGCACCGTGCGCGTGGCCACGTCGGTCGCGCCCGAGGGTGCCGTCGCGATGGGTGTGCAGACCTCCACGGCCGTCGGCCCCTCGTGCGGGTTTCCCTCGTAGATGACGATGAAGACCTGCTCGTCGGAGTGGCCGTTGCGCAGGAGGTGGGCCTGCGCCGAGGTGCGCAGGCCGCCGCCGAGCGTCTCCGCCGAACGGGCCACCCGGTCCATCGCGCCCGGCAGCCACTCCACCAGCTGCGCCTGGTCCACGGTCCGCTGCTCGGTGACCACGACCTGCTCGGGCACCTCGCGAATCTCGATGTCGTTCATGTCCGCCACGATGGGGTCTGCCCCTGGGGAAGAGTCAAGCGGGCGCGGCATACTCCTCGGCATGCGGTGCGAGACGACGGCCGATCCGGCCACGATGTGGGACCTGGCGTCGAGCTTCCTGCTCGCTCACCCGGTCCCGAACAACGTGCTGGTCACCAACATCGCCGCCCGGCGCGACGGCGCGGTCAGCGACCCGGCGCCCGCCACGTACGCGGTGGTGCTCGACGAGGCGGGGCGGGTCGTCGGGGCGGCCATGCGGACGCCGCCGCGCGCCATCGTCGTCTCGCCGATGCCCGCGGGGGCCGTGCCGCCGCTGGTCGAGGCGCTGGCGCGCGCGTGTCCCGACGCCCGGGGCGTGGGCGGCCCGGCCACCGAGGCGGAGGCGTTCGCGACCGCGTGGTCGGCGCGGACCGGCGGCGGCGTCGTCGTGGAGCGGCGGGAGCGCATGTACCGCCTCGACGCCGTGGCCGTGCCCGCGCCGCCCGGCGGCCGCCTGCGCCTCGCCGAGGGCGCCGACCGCGACCTGCTGGTCGCCTGGTACCGCGAGTTCGAGGTCGAGGTGGGCCTGCCCCGGAGCGACGACGCGCCCGCGGAGATCGAGTGGCGGACCGCCGACGGCAGGATCTTTGTGTGGGACGACGGCGGGGCGGTATCGTTCGCGTCCGCGACCCGGCCCGAGGGCGGCGTGGTCCGGATCGGGCCCGTGTACACGCCGCCGGACCGGCGCGGCCGGGGCTACGCGAGCGCGATGGTCGCGGCCATGAGCCAGCGCGCGCTCGACGCCGGGGCGGCCTGCTGCATGCTCTACACGGACCTCGCCAACCCGACGTCCAACCGCATCTACATGCACGTGGGCTACCGGCCGATCGGCGACGTGACCGCCTACGGGTTCACGTCAGCAGGCGGAACCACAGCAGGCTGAACCCGGCCCCGGCCACCAGCACCAGCGTCCCCGCCATGGCCAGCGGCACGGTCAGGTCCACCTTCTCGTGCTTCCAGCCGAACTGCGAGCCGAGCGACGAGTAGATCTGCTGGAGCTGGCCGGCCTCGGTGGCGAAGAAGTACTTGCCCCCGGTGGACTGGGCGATGGACTGCAGCTCCTGCTCGTCCACGCCGCCGACGTCCTGGCCGAGCACGAAGACGGGCTGCCCGCCGCGCGAGCCGACGCCGACCGTGTTGACCGGCACCTTCGCCGCGGCGGCGCGCGTCGCCGCCTGCTCCGGGGCGGCGCCCGCGTTGGACACGCCGTCGGTGAGGAGGACGACCATGGCCGGCGGGTGCTGCTGGGTCCACGGCCCGCTGGCCGGCGCGCCCAGCTGGTCGAGCGCCAGGTTCAGCCCGTCCCCGATGGCGGTGCCGCCGCGCGAGCGCAGGCTCTGCAGGCCGGCGCGCAGCGTGTCGTGGTCCGTGCCGAGCGGCGTGATCACGAACGCGGAGGCGTTGAACGCGATCAGGCCGACGGACGCGTTGGGCGGCAGCGTGTCGATCAGCGTGTTGGCCGCGTTCACGGCGGCGTCGAGCCGGGTCGGCTGCACGTCGGTCGCCTGCATCGAGCCCGACACGTCGATCACGAGCATCACGTTCGATCGGTCGCCGGGCACGTTGATCGTGGCCTGGGGCCGGGCGAAGCTGAACGCGAGGCCGGTCAGGGCGAGCAGGAACAGCGCGGTCGGGAGGTGGCGGCGGATGCCGGGGGCGCGGGGCACCACCTGGCCCAGCAGCTCCAGGTTGGTGAAGCGGACGGTGTAGGTGTGCCGGCGCCGCTGCGCCAGCCAGTACAGCGCCGCCAGCACCGGCACGGCGAGCAGCGCGAGCAGCGCGATCGGCGTCTGGAAGCTCATCGGATGGGTGCCCCCTGTGTGCTGGCCGGGATGGCGGCGGCCGGAGCGTCCCAAGGGCGCGGGCCCCGGGCCGAGCGCAGCGCCCGGCGCGTGGCCAGGAAGTGGACCAGGCGCGGCATCAGCTCCTCGTCGGTGCTGATCTGGAGCACGTCCACGCGGCAGCGCCGCAGTCGCTCCTCGAGCTGCGCGCGCTGCGCCGTGGCGGCCTCCTCGAACCGGGCGCGCAGCTTCCGGCTGGAGGTGTCCACGGTCAGCTGGCGGCCGGTCTCCGGGTCCTCGAACGTCACGACGCCGACGTTCGGGATCGCGTGCTCGCGAGGATCGGTGACGTGCACGGCGACGATCTCGTGGCGGAGGGACATGCGGGCCAGCGGCCGCTCCCAGCCGCCGGCGGTCAGGAAGTCGGTGACCAGCAGCACGAGCGCCCGGCGGCGCGCCACTCGCTCGACCCGCTCCAGCGCCGCCGTCAGGTCGGTGGTGCCGGCCTCCGGGGTGGTGCCGGCCGCCTCCAGGCTGGCCAGCAGGCGCATCCGGTGGGTGCGGCCGGCGCGGGGCGGCACGATCGCCGGCTGACCGGCGCCGAAGAGGATCACGCCCACCCGGTTGCCGCTGCGGGCGAGCAGCTCGCTGGCGGCGACCGCCATCTCGTTCACGAGCCGGCCCTTCAGGCAGCGGGCGGTCCCCCAGGCCATCGACGGGCTGACGTCCAGGACCAGCCAGGCGTCCAGGGCGCGCTCCGGGAACGAGTCCTTGACGAAGGGCCGGTCGCTGCGGGCGGTGAGGTTCCAGTCGATCAGCCGCGAGTCGTCGCCCGGCGTGTACTCGCGCGCGTCCGTGTATTCGATGCCCGGGCCGCGGACGATGGACTGCTCGGCGCCGCCCAGGTGGATGCCCAGCCGGCGCAGGGCCGGCCAGCTCAGCCGCCTGAGCAGGTTGCTCAGGCCGGTGACGGACTGGTCAGGAGGCACGCCGGTCGCCCAGGCTCATCCAGGGCGGCGGATACCGCTCCAGCACGCGTCCGACGACGATCTCGGGCGTGAGGCCGGTCGCGATGCCGTCGTAGCTCAGCACCAGGCGGTGGCGCAGGACCTCCGGCGCGATCTCGGCGACGTCGTGGGGCAGCGCGTACGTCCGCCCGCGGATGAACGCGAGCGCCTTCGCGCCCAGGACCAGGTTGATGGACGCGCGCGGGCTGGCGCCGAAGGAGATGCCGGGCGCCAGGTCTCCGAGGCCGTACGTGGCCGGGAGCCGGGTGGCGGCGACCAGCGTGGCGGCGTACGCGGCCACGGGCGGGTCGACGTACACCTGGCTCACCTCGTCGCGCATGGCGCGCAGCTGCTCCAGCGTCAGCTCGGGCTGGAGGGTGATCGGCGGGCCGGTGACGCGCTGGATGACGGTCAGCTCCTCGTGGAAGGAGGGGTAGTCCACCAGCACCTTGAACAGGAAGCGGTCGAGCTGCGCCTCGGGCAGCGGGTACGTGCCCTCCGCCTCGATCGGGTTCTGGGTCGCCAGGACCAGGAACGGATCGGGGACCGGGTGCGTCTGGCCGCCGATGGTGACCTGGCGCTCCTGCATGACCTCGAGGAGGGCCGACTGGACCTTGGCCGGCGCGCGGTTGATCTCGTCGGCGAGCAGCAGGTTGACGAAGATGGGACCCAGCTCGACGCTGAACTCGCCCCGGCCGGGGTGGTAGACGCGGGTGCCGACCAGGTCGGCCGGGACCAGGTCGGGCGTGAACTGGACGCGGCCGAACGTCCCGCTGACCACCTCGGCCAGGGCCTTGACGGTCATCGTCTTGGCCAGGCCGGGGACGCCCTCGATGATGACGTGGCCGCCGACGAGCAGGGCGACCAGGAGTCGCTCCAGCAGCCGGTCCTGGCCGACGATGAGCTTCTTCAGCTCGAACAGCGTGGGCTCGAGCGGGGAGGGAGCGGCGTCGGCGTCGGGGCGGGGGATGGCGGGGAGGTTCGCGCCGTGCGGCCGCGGCAGGGCG
>VBJR01000347.1 GCA_005880175.1 Chloroflexota bacterium | reverse complement strand
GGCGGCGCCTCGTCCACGACCTGGCAGCGCAGGCGGAGGGACCCGTCTGGTCCCTCGCTGACGGTCAGCACCGACAGCTCGCCGCGGATGTGCGCGCTGGCCTTGAGCACGCGGTGCGGACCGGCGGGCTCTCCGTCGCGCGCGGTTCGCTGCCGGTACTCCAGCGTGGTGGCGACGGTCAGGGGCGGGACCACCGGCCAGCCGCCGCGTGTCCGGTGCAGGTCCCGGAGCAGCCGGTAGCCGGAGTGGCCCTGGTGCTCCATGTCGGTGAGCACCCGCCGGCGCAGGCCGGCGGCCCGGTCCGCGAACGTCGCCCCGGCGCCCGTCACCTCGAGCAGGTGCAGGGTGGTGAAGTTGCCGATCACCTTCTGCGCGGCGGGCAGGTCCGGCGGCCGCTGCATGCCCAGCAGCGGCAGGGTGAAGCAGGTCCGGCCGCTGATCTCGGCGGCCGCGTCGGCCAGCGCCGCGATCGCGACCATCGACGGCGTCAGCCGCTGGGCGCCGGCCCGCGCCCGGACGCGCCTCCAGCGGTCGGCCGGCAGCAGCGGGTGGGCGCGGAACGCCGTCCGCCCGGCGCCTCGGGCCGGAGCCGCGCCGGCCGGCGGCAGCAGCAGCGGCGGCAGCCCGCGGGCGCGACCCCGCCAGTACGCTCGCGAGCCGGCCGCGGACCGCTCCGCCCTCCGCGCCGCGTCGAGGCAGCCCGCGTAGGAGACGTCCGGCGCCGGCAGGCGTGCGGCGGGCTCGGCCAGCATCGCGAAGAGGTCCCGCTCCAGCAGCAGCCGGCTCTCGCCGTCGGCCAGGAACTTGTCGATGCGGACCAGCAGGCGCACCCGGCCGTCGTCGAGCGCGTGGGCGACGAACTGGAACAGCGGCCAGCGGTCGACCGGCGCCGCGTCGTGGCGCAGGCGGGCCCAGGTCGCTTCGAGCCGGGCCTCGGCCTCGCCGGACGGCACCCCGCGCAGGTCGACCATCTCCAGGCGGTACCGAGGCACCTCCTCCAGCACCCGCTGCAGGCCGCCCGTGACCACGACTCGCAGCGCGTCGTGGCGGTCGATCAGCCGCCTGACGGCGTGCTGCAGGAACGGCAGCCAGGCGCCCGGCAAGTCGTATTCGGCGAACAGGTTGGTGCCGGGGATGCCCGGGCAGTCGGGGTCGCCGCGCGCCAGCCAGTACGCCGCCTGCACGTCGGTGAGCGGCCAGGCCGCCGCCTCACCCACCGGCCTCGCTCCCCGCCGGCACGCCGGCCTCGACCTCCGCCGCCAGCGCCGCCAGCGTGGGGAAGTCGAACAGCACCGTCAGGGGCAGCTCCACCCCGAACGCGTCGCGGATCCGGGCCGCCAGCTCCAGCGCCATCAGGGAGTGGCCGCCGACCTCGAAGAAGTCGTCGTCCCGGCCCACGCGCTCGGTCCGGAGCACCTGCGCCCAGATCGCGGCCAGCCGGGTCTCGGTGCCGGGCAGGGGGTCGGCGTAGGCCGCCCGCGCCGGCTCCGCTCCGGCGACGCCGGCGCCGGCGCGCAGCGCTCGCCGGTCCACCTTGCCGCTGGACAGGCGGGGAAGCTCCGGCACGACGGCGACGACCGCCGGCACCATCGGCTCGGTCGCCCGCTCGCGCAGGAAGCCGCGCAGCCCCGCCTCGTCGGGCGGCGGCCGGCCGGGCAGGGGCACGACGTACGCGGCCAGCCGGAGCTCGCCCGACGCGTCCTCCTGCACCACCACCGCCGCCTCGGCGACGTCCGGGTGGCGGCGCTCGGGAGCAGGCGGGCCCGGTCGCCGGTGCGGTAGATGCGGCTGCCCCGGTCGGGCCCGAAGGGGTCGGGCAGGAAGCGCTCGGCGGTCAGGGCCGCCCGGCCGAGGTAGCCACGCGCGACGCCGGCGCCCCCGACGTACAGCTCGCCCGGCAGGCCCACCGGGACCGGCTCCAGCGCGGGCCCCAGCACGTAGGCCCGGCCGTTCGCGATCGGCCGGCCGATCGGCACCTCGCTCGTGTCCGGCACCTCCTCCGCGCAGCGCCAGGCGATGCTCCACACGGTGGCCTCCGTCGGGCCGTACTCGTTGACCAGCTCGGCGTCCGGCACCGCGTGGCGCGACCGCGCGGCCAGGTCCGCCGGGCAGCGCTCGCCGGCCACGATGGCCAGGCGCAGGTCGGGCAGGCCGCCCGCGCCGGCCGCCTCCACCACGTGGCCGTACAGCGACGGCAGCGCCAGCAGCGTGTCCGCCCGCCAGGCCGCCGCGAGGTCCCGGACCCGGTAGGCGTCGCGTTCGTCGCCGGGCGCGGGCAGGCAGAGCGTGCCGCCCTCGACGAGCGTCCAGAAGATGCCGGCGACCGAGCTGTCGAACCCGAACGACGAGAGCAGCAGGAACCGGCCGGGCGGGCGCCCGTAGAACGCGCGCCGGGCCAGCGTGGACTCGCGCAGCGTGCGGTGGGTGACCATCACGCCCTTCGGCTCGCCGGTCGAGCCCGACGTGTAGAGCACGTAGGCCAGGTTGTCGCCCGCGGCCGGGGCCGGCAGCGGCTCGGCCGGCTCGTCCCGGGAGCGCTCCACGTCGCCGGCGGTCAGCACCAGCCGGGCCCCCGCGTCGCCGGCGATGCGCTCCCGGCGCTGCTCGGGCTGGCCCGGCTCGAGCGGCAGGTAGGCGCCGCCGGCCTTCAGCACGCCCAGCAGAGCCACGATCTGCTCCGGCGAGCGCGGCATCGACACCGCGACGACGGTCTCGGGGCCGACGCCCCGGCGGCGCAGGGAGCGGGCGAGACGGTTCGAGCGCGCCTCCAGCTCCGCATACGTCAGCGACCCCTCCTCGCTCTCCAGCGCCGTCGCGCCCGGCGCCCGGGCCGCCGCCGCGGCGATCAGCGCCGGGACCGAGGCCTGGGCTGCGTGGTCCACGTTGACCCCGTCCAGCCGGGAGGCCCCGGGGACCCGGTCGCCGTCCGGGTCGTCGACCATCGCGGCCAGCACGGCGGCGTACGTCTCCGCCACCACCGCCATCTGGGCGTCGGCCAGCGCGGTGCCGTCGGCGGTCAGCTTGAGCGTGACGCCGGCCGCGCGGTTGAGCCCGAAGGTCACGGCCAGCGCGAAGTTGGTCTCCTCGTACGAGCTGCCGCGCTGGAACCGCATCTCGGCCACCTCGTCGAGCTGCTGCGCGACGTGGAAGTGGAAGAACGTGAACGACGTCTCGAAGAGCGGCTCGCCGCCGGTGAGGCGCTGGATCTCGGCCAGCGGCGCCCAGCGGAACGGCATCGACTCCCGCTCGGCCGCGCTCACGGCGCGGACCAGGTCGCGCCACGTCCGGCCGGCGGTCCGGAGCCGCACCGGCAGCAGGTTCACGAACAGGCCCAGCACGCGCTCGCCGTCGTGCCGGTCGGGGCGGCAGTTCGCGGTCACCCCGGTGACCACCTCCTCCCGGCCGGCCAGCAGGGCGAGCGCCCGCAGGTGGGCCGCCAGCAGCACGCTCTGGACGGGCACGCCGAGCTCGCTGGCCAGGTCCTTCAGCCCGTTCGACACCTCGACGGGGATGGGGACGTCGCGCGGCCGCACCCGCCGCTCGCCGGGGCCTGCCGCCGGGACGCGCCAGCGCGCGATCGCCGTCGCCTCCGCACCTTCGAGGCGCTCGATCCAGTGCCGGCGGACCGGCTCCGACTCGAGCGCGCCCCGCTCCAGCGCGACGTAGTCGCGGTAGTTGGTCCGCAGCGGCGGCGCCGGCAGCGACTCCCCGTGGAGCAGCGCGGAGTAGCGCTGGAACAGCTCGGCCACCATCGCCGCCTGGCTCCAGCCATCGAGGATCGCGTGGTGGAACGCCAGGCAGCACTGGAACACCCCGTCCCCGCGCTGGTGCAGGTGGAAGCGGAGCAAGGGCGCCGTGGACCAGTCGAAGCGGCGCCGCTTCTCCGCCGCGATCCACGCGGCGACGGCGGCCTCCTGCTCGGCCTGGCCCAGCCGGCGCAGGTCGTCCACCTCGACGGGAACCGTCACCCGCCGGTGCACGAGCTGCAGCGGCTCGCCGAACCCGGACAGGTCGAACGAGGTCCGCAGCACGCTGTGCCGGTCGGCGAGCTGCGCGACCGCCTCGCGGAACGCGCCCGCGTCGAGCCGGGCGTGGACCACGATGCTCGTGATGTCGTGGTACATGGCGGTGTCCGGGCTCTGCTCGCTGTGGAACAGCATGCCGAGCTGGAGCCGGGTGGCCGGGTAGGCGTCGTCCAGCCCGGGCGGCAGCAGCGGCCGGTCGGCCTCCGCCACCAGCGCGAACGGGACCGTCTCGGGGGGGCCCGCCGGGCCGGCGAGGTGGCCCAGGCGGCGGGCCAGGCCGTACACGGTCGGGTGCTCGAACAGCTGCTGGATGGTGAAGTCCAGGAACCGCTCGCGCGCGGCCGAGACCACCTGGATGGCGCGCATCGAGTCGCCGCCCAGCGTGAAGAAGTTGTCGTGGATGCCGACCTGGCCGACGCCGAGCACCGACGCCCACACGTGGGCGAGCTGCCGCTCGTCGGGGGTCAGCGGCGCCTCGTAGTGCTCGCCGGAGACCGGGTCGGGCACCTCGACGCGGGTCAGCGCCCGGCGGTCGATCTTGCCGCTGGCGGTCAGGGGGAGCTCGTCCAGCGGCACGAACGCGGCCGGCACCATGCTCTCGGGCAGCCGGCCGGCCAGGAACCGGCGCAGGGTGCCAGGCAGGGCCGGGCCGCCCGTCTCCGCCGGCACGACGCAGGCCACCAGCCGGTCGTCGCGGACGATGGCGGCCGCGTCGCGCACGTCGGGGTGGGCGCGCAGCGCCACCTCGATCTCGCCCAGCTCGATGCGCACGCCGTGCAGCTTGACCTGGTCGTCGAGCCGGCCCAGGAACTCGATGGCCCCGTCCGGGGCGTGGCGGCCCAGGTCCCCGGTCAGGTACAGGCGGCCGCCCGGCTCCGGCGAGAACGGGTCCGGCACGAAGCGCTCGGCGCCACGCCGGGCGGCACCGGCCGGAGCAGGTGGTCGACGACGTGCATGCGCGTGTTGGCGACCGGCCGCCCGATCGGCACGGTCACGCGGTCGTCGCCGCGGCCGCAGGCCCAGGCCGTCACGTCGACCGCCGCCTCCGTCGGCCCGTAGAGGTTGTGCAGGTCGGCGGGCAGCGTGACCAGGCAGCGGTCGCGCAGGTCGGGCGCCAGGGCCTCGCCGCTGCAGATGACCCGGCGCAGGCCGGTCAGGCGCTCCAGGCCCGGCTGCTCCAGGAACAGGCGCAGCATCGACGGCACGAAGTGGATGGTGGTCACCCGCTCCTGCTCGACGAGCCGGGCCAGGTGCGCGGGGTCCTGGTGCGCGCCGGGCGGCGCCACCACCACGGCGGCACCGGCCAGCGCCGGCCACAGCAGCTCCCACACCGAGACGTCGAAGCCGAACGGCGTCTTGTGGAGCACGCGGTCCGAGGGCTCGAGGCAGTGCTCGGCCTGCATCCACAGCAGGCGGTTGCGGATCGCGCCGTGGGTGTTCATGGCCGCCTTGGGCTCGCCGGTCGACCCCGAGGTGTAGATCACGTAGGCGAGGTTGCCGGCACGGACCTGGACGCTCGGGCCGCTGTCCGCGCCGCCTCGGGCAGCCGCTCCAGCAGGCGTGACGTGGTCAGCACCAGCGCCGCCCCGGAGTCGCGGTGCAGGAAGGCGAGTCGCTCGGCCGGGTGGGCGGGGTCCAGCGGCACGTAGGCGGCGCCGCACAGGAGGACGCCGTACACCGCGACCAGCAGGTCGGCCGAGCGCTCCATGCAGATGCCGATCCGCGTCTCCGGGCCGGCGCCGCGCCGGCGCAGGTGGTTGGCGAGCCGGCTGGCTCGCTCGTACAGCTCGCGGTAGGTGAGCCGGCCGTCGCCGGCCGCCACCGCCTCGCCGTCCGGCTGAGCGGCGGCCCGCGCGCCCAGCCACTCGTGGACCCACCCGTCCCGCTCGGAGAACCGCCGCGCGGTCCGGTTCCACGCTGACAGGAGCTCGGCCTGGCCGGCGTCGGGTCCGGGCCACAGGTCCTCCAGGCGCTGGTCCGGGGAGGCCAGCACCGCCGCCAGCAGCGGGCGCACCTGGCCGGCCATGCGCTCGATCGTCGCCGGTTCGAAGCACCGCGGATCGGAGAGCAGGCTGAGGCCCAGCGCCTCGCCCCGGGGCCGGACGAGGAAGACGAGCGGCGAGCCCATGTCGAGGTCCGCTCCCCGCTTGTCCAGCCGCAGCCCGCCGTCCGCAGGCGCTTCCAGGCCCAGGGCGGGGTGGCTCTCGACGATCACGATGCTCTCGAACAGCGGCTGGCCGGGCGCCAGCTCGCTCCACTCCCGGATCCGGCTCAGCGAGACGTGCTCGTGCTCGCGCAGCTCGACGCTCTCCGCCTGCACCGCGCGCAGCAGCTCCAGCACCGTCGCGCCCGGCCCGAGCGCGACCCGCACCGGCAGGGTGTTCACGAACGCGCCGACCATCCGCTCGATGCCGGGCAGCTCCGCCGGCCGGCCGGCCACCGTCGCCCCGAAGACGACGTCCTCCTCGCCCGACCAGCGGCCCAGGAGCAGCGCCCACACGGCCTGGAGCACGCTGCTGGTCGTCAGCCGGTGCCGGCGCGCGAACTCGCGCAGGTCGGCCGCCTCGGCGGGCGAGAGGTGCAGGGTGCGGATCGCCTCCCGCCGGGCGGGGCCGCTCGCCCGCCGGTCCGCCGCGATCGGGGTCGCGGCCGGGAAGCCGGCCAGCCGGCGCCGCCAGAACTCGCGCTCCCCCTCGCCGTCGCGGGCCTGCAGCCACTGCAGGTAGTCGGCGAAGGGCCGGGTCTCGGGCAGGTCCGCGGACCGGCCGGTCCGGAGCGCCTCGTGCAGCTCGCGCACCTCGCGCAGCACGACGTTCTCCGACCAGCCGTCCACCACCAGGTGGTGGTGCGTCCAGACGCAGCTCCAGCGGTCCTCGCCGACCCGGATCGCCGTCACCCGCATCAGCGGCGCGACCTGCAGGTCCAGCCCGCGCTCGCGATCGGCGGCGAAGAACCGCGCCATCCGCTTCCGCTGGCCGTCCGGCGCGGCGTCGCGCCAGTCCTCGGTCACGACGGGCGTGTCGACCGCGTCGTACACCACCTGGACGGGGCGGTCGATGCCCTCCCAGACGAACGCGGTGCGCAGCGCGGGGTGCCGGCGCGCCACCTGCCGCCAGGCCTCCGCGAACGCCGCCTCGTCGAACGGACCGCTCAGCTCGACCAGCGTCTGCACCAGGTACAGGCGCGAGTCCGGGCTGTACAGGCTGTGGAACAGCATCCCCTCCTGCAGGGGGGCGAGCGGGAAGAAGGTTGGCGTTGGGAAAGGTGGCGCGGTCCTCGACCAGCGCCGACAGGGCTCCGGCGAAGCGTTCGGCGAGCGCCTCGATCGTCTCCGCGTGGAACCGGGCGGCGCTGTAGCCGAACGAGACGCGCAGCTCGTCCCGAAGCACCGGGGCGCTGACGTACAGGCCGGTGAACCGGCCGTTGCGCTGGCTCACCTGCCGGCCCGCGCTCCAGCCGGACGGCGCCAGCAGCGCGTCGCCGCTGAACGACTGGTCGAGCTGGCCGAGGTAGTTGAACGTCACCTCGGGCTCGGGCAGGGCGCGTATGGCGGCCGCCACTTCCGCGTCGCGGCTGAGGTGGCGAAGGACGCCGTGGCCCAGCCCCCGGTCGGGCAGCGCGTCGAGCGCGTCCCGGACCCGGGCCAGCGCCGCGCCCGGCGCCTCCGCGGCCCGGACGTCCAGGTGCACCGGCGCGAGCGCGGTGAACCAGCCGACCGTGCGCGAGAGGTCCACGCCGTCGAACAGCGGCTCGCGGCCGTGGCCCTCCACCGCGACCAGGACGCCGCCGCTGCCCGTCCAGCCCGCGACGGCCCGGCCGAGCGCCGCCAGCAGCGCGTGGTGGACCTGCGCGCGATGCCGGCGCGGAACGTCCCGGAGCAGCGCTCGCGTCCACTCCCGGCCGAGCGTGCGGGTGAGCGTCCGGTCGGCGACGCGCGTGTCCTCGCCGGCCGGGAGGTCCGCCGGCAGCGGCGTCCGCGGCAGGTCGGCGATGCGCGTCCAGGCCGCGAGCTGACGCCGGGCGCCGGGCGTCCCCGCATAGGCCTCCAGGTGCTCGGCCCAGGCCCGGTACGACGTCGTCTTCGCCGGCAGCGCGGCCGCCTCACCGCGCTCCAGCTGGCCGTAGGCGGTGGCCAGGTCGTCGAGCAGGATGCGCCAGGAGACCATGTCCACCACCAGGTGGTGGGCGTGGAGCAGCAGCGCCGAGCGGCCGCCGCCGAGCGCGAACAGCGCGGCGCCCACCAGCGGCCGGCGGCCAGGTCGAAGCCCGCCTGCAGCCGGGTGGCCGCGGCCTCGACGGCCTCGCGCTGGCCCTCGCCGGCCAGGTGCGACACGTCGACCGTGCGCAGGGGCCAGTCGGGGGCGTCCGCGCCGTCCTGCCGCCAACCGTCCGGCCCGTGGGCGAAGCGCATGCGCAGCGCGTCGTGGTGCCCGGCCAGGTGGGACAGCGCCGCGCTCAGGAGGTCGGCCCGCAGCGGGCGCCTGGTCTCGAGCAGGAACGCCATGTTCCAGTGCCCGGGCTCGG
>VBJR01000346.1 GCA_005880175.1 Chloroflexota bacterium | reverse complement strand
CCGGTGCCAGGCGCGACGAAGACGCCGTAGACCTTGTTGCCGCCGGCCGATATCGGCAGCGCGCTCGCGTTGGCGAGGTTGTCAGGACCACCTGCGGCCCCACCGGCCGGCGCCTGCGTGAGGTGGTTGCCCCTCGACGTCTGGTCGTAGATGACCGTGATGACGCAGGACGTGCCCGCGCAGAACGAGTCCTGCGCCGCGGCGTTGGCGAACCCGCCCGCGCTCAGGGTCCCGATATCGGTGGTGGCGTTGTCCCGAGCGCGCCTGACCTGGTACAGCCTGCCGCTGTACGCGCCGAACAGCGCTCGCGTCGTGCTGTGCGCGGCGACACATGGTGTGCCGCCCGAGGCATAGATGTCACAGGGCCCGGTCCCCGCGGCAAGGGCGTCCTGTCGACCTGCGCTCGTCCCACCTGAGAACAGGCTGACGAGCACCACCGTCGCCAACACGAGGGCTCTGCCCACCGCACGTTGCCTGAACCTCTCGCTGTGCATCTCTCTCTTCCCTCCTTGGAATCCGTACCGGTACGAAAGGCCTGACGCCAGTCGATGCGACCGATGGCGGACGGTCGTCGGCTACAGGCGGGCCCACCGCTGGTTCGCGGCGTTGCCGCAGGTCCAGAGGTCGATCAGCGTCCCGTTGGCGGTTGCGTTGCCGGTGACGTCGAGGCACAGGCCCGAGGCGACTCCGCGCACCGTGCCGTCGGTGTTGATGGTCCACTGCTGATTGGATCCGCCGTTGCAGTCCCACAGCTGCACCTTCGCCCCCGGATTGGCGCCGATCGGCGCGTCCAGACACTTGCCGAGGACGCGGATGGTACCGCCGCCGGCGGCCCATCGCTGGTTGGCCGCACCCGAGCAGTCCCAGATGATCGGCTGCGTGCCATTCGTGGTCGCGCTCATCGGGTCGTCGAGACAGCGGCTGGAGGCCGCACTTGCGAACGAGCTCCCGGACGACGTGGTCCCGCCGCTGACGCGGTAAACCACGGTCCCGTGGGCAGCGACGCCGGCGGAGATGGTGCCGCCGGTCGTGGTGACCGCGTTCGTCCAGAGGTCATGCAGCGAGAACGAGGACCCGGCCTTGCCAACCGCCGCGGCCGTCGTCGAAACAGTGGTAGTGCTGGAACCTGAGTTGAACAGCGCTACCGCGACGTCGCCATTCGCGAGCCGCTTGGCCAGCACGCGCCGCGTGCCGTCGTCGAGGATCTGCACGCCCTGCATGCCGAGCGCGTCCTGGTCCACTGCGACCAGCCCGCTGTTGGTCAGGATCGCCAGGGTGGCCGCTGACGCGCCGCGAAGGTCGTTGCCGGCGATCAATGGCGCGGCCATCATCGCCCACATCGAGAAGTGGGTCCGCATCTCGGTGTCCGTCATGCCGCCGTTCCCGACCTCGAGCATGTCCGGGTCGTTGAACCGTCCCGGCGCCGCGTACGCGGCCAGCGTGGAATCGACCGCCACGATGTTGCGCACGCCCATTGGGAACGAGTTGACGTGGCCCGTATCCCAGGACGTCGTGATGTCCTCTGTGGTGCGCCACTGGTTGGCCACGTCGCCCCAGTTCCGCGACGGACCGGTGATCGCGTGGAAGCTGTTCGGATTGATGCTCAGGACGATCGGCCGGCCGGTGCTGGCCAGCGCGTCGCGCATCCTGCCAAACGCGGCCACCTGGTCGCTGATGGTGCCGCTCGACGAGCACCAGTCGTACTTGAGGTAGTCGACGCCCCAGGCTGCGAACTGGGTCGGCACCTCGTAGATCCCGAACATGAGGCCCTTGCCGTGCAGGAAGTCCCCCAGCGCCTTCATGCCGCTGGGGAAGCGGCTCGGATTGCCCTGCAGGTTGCCCGCCGCATCTCGGGCGGGGTTGAACCAGCAGTCATCGACCACCACGTACCGGTAGCCCAGGGCGGCCATGCCATTGGCGGCGATGGCATTCGCCTCCTGCTGGATCAGCGTCTCGTTGACGTTGCAGCCGACCGAGTTCCAGTCGTCCCATCCCATGGGCGGTGTGCGCGCCACCCCGTTGTCGACCGCGACAGCGAGCCGCGGCGGAGAGGCCAGGACGACCGCAACCACGAGCAGCGCCGCCACCAGGCCCGTCCTCGCGCCGCTCGCGAGGCGTAGGAACCGCTCCCATGTCATTGCTGCCTCCTTGTCCGGTATTTCGACAGACTCACGAGATTTCGGTCCGAGGGGCCGATCTTGGCCACCGCCGGGGGACGCTGTCAAGCGGCGATCGTGGCGGCCGGCGCGAATTGACATGGCGAAATGTGACCGGTAACGTGACCGGTAACGTGCAGCGGCCCAGGCAGGTGAGCATCCGTGACGTGGCGCGGGCCGCCGGCGTCTCGCACCAGACGGTCAGCCGCGTCATCAACGGCCATCCTGGCGTGCGAGTGTCGACCAGGAACGGGGTGCTGGCCTCCATTCGCACACGCTACGGATACGTGCAGATCCTGCATGGCATCGAGGAGGCGGCGCGTCAGGCGGGCTATACGGTTGGCGTCCGGGTGCTCGACACCTCCGACCCGGCCGGAGTGCAGGACGCCGTCGAGCAGACCTGCCAGCCGGGCACGGGCTCCGTGGTCGTGATCGCCTACGACCTCGCCGGAGTGCTGGCGCTGCGTGCAGTGCGGGCCGCCGTGCCGCTGGCCGGCGTGGTCGAGGCGTCGCAGGGCCGCACGGCAACCAACTACCCGTGCGTCTGGCTGGACGACGGAGGGGCGGCCAACCTGGCGACCCGCTTCCTGCTCGACCTCGGTCACCGCACGGTGCACTACATGGCCATCCCCTCTTCGACCGGGACGAGCGACCGGATGGCCGGCTGGCGAATGGCGCTCGAGGAGACGAACGCCCCGCTCCCTGAGCCGGTCTACGCCGGCTGGACGCCGGAGTCCGGGTACCACGTCGGACTCCGGCTGGCGGCCGACAGGGAGGTGACCGCGATCCTGTGCGGCAACGACGACCTCGCCCTTGGTGCGCTCTGCGCACTCCGCGAGGCCGGGCGGCGGGTACCGGAGGACGTGAGCGTCGTCGGCTTCGACGACATCCCCCAGTCGGCGTTCTACTCCCCGTCACTGACCACGGTCCGGCTGGACTTCGTGGGCCTGGGCCGGAGCTGCTTCCACCTGCTGGACCGTGACCACGAGGAGCGGAACGCCCCGGCGTCCCGGAGCGGGTCGATACCGGCCCTGATCGTCCGTGACAGCTCCGGGCCGCCTCCGGAGCGGCACGTGGCCACCTGACCCCGCCGGAAGGTCCAGCGCCGGTCGTGATCCGGTGGCGAGGCTCGTCTCGCCCGCTGCGGTCGCCTCGTACAGGCCGCGACCGGCGGTGCCAGGGTGCCGGAGTAGAGCGCGTCGCCCGGCTTCCGGACCACCGCCTCCGACTCGCTGGTGAGAAGCGACTCGTCCAGCTCGACGCCACCTTCCAGCAGGCGGCCGTCGAGGACGACCTGGTCAGCTCCACCCGACAGCTCCCGAAGTGCCGCGTGCGGCCATCGCCCAACCTCGTCGCGAGCCGCCCGGAGCGCGGCGAGCATCGCCTGATCGCGGTCGTCGAGGATCGCGTCCCACGAGACGTCCACCTGGCGCCAGCCCCAGCGTCGCTCGATGGTCCTCGCGCACGGCCGCGAAGCCGTCGCCCCCTCCCACTCGCGCCAGCGCGGCAGGCTCGCGAGCCCTACTGCCCTCGGGCCTGCTCCAGGTTCGACTGGTGGGGGCCGGAGAGCCAGTCTCGACGGCCAGGCGGGCCGCCACCTCGGGGCCCTCTGCAACGGCGCCGTGGCCGGGAACCAGGACATCGACGTGCCTGGCGGCCTCAGCCAGACGGTCGAGTGCCGTCTCGTAGGCGCCCACCTGATTGGATTGGCGAGGGTCGAAGAGCGGGATCAGCACGTCGGAGAGCATGTCGCCGGCGAGCAGGACGCCACGGTCCACGAGGAGGACTGCGGCGTGGCCGATGGCGTGCGCCTGATGCTCGACGATCTCGCCCGGCACAGGCCCGCCGTCCGCGGGCAGAGGGGTGACGAGCCCGATCAGCTCGAGTGGGATGCCCGACGCGCTCTCCGCCGCCATCTTCTGCGCCCGCTCTCGGGCTTCACTGGCAACGTTCGCGCAGGCGGCGGTGGCGTACCGCGGCACGTCGCCGAACCGTGAATGCCAGAGCAGGTGGTCCCAGTGCGGATGAGTGGAGAACCCGGCGACCACCGGCATGCCGAGCCCGTCCAGGTCATCGGCGAGCTGGTTCAGCTCCGAGCCATCGATGCCGGGATCGATCAGGATCAGCCCATCGTCCCCGCGCACCGCGATGGCATTGGTCCAGACCCACTTGCTCTGCCGGACCCAGACGCCGTCGGCCACCTGGTTCAGCACCGGCTCAGTTTCTCAGATCTTCTCCGGCGCAAGAGGAGAGCCGCTCGCACTCGCCGGCAGCCGAGCGCGGGCTGGAGATCGCCCGCGAGATCGGCCACCGGCAGTGGGAAGCGGGCAGCCGTGCCACTGCCGTGCCACTCTGGGCGCGCTCATGCGCGACCTGTGCCTGCTGCCCGCCGCGCGCGAGCACGCTGAGCCCCGTTGGCCACGGCGCGCGAGATCGGCTCCTCGACATGGTCGCTGCTCGCGGCCGCCGTTCTGGCGGGCGCGTACGTGCGGCAGGGTGACAAGGCTCGTGCGGCGGTGCTCCTCGACGGCGCCTAGGCCGCCACACTGCCACGCCACGCCGGCGTCCGCCTGTGCCGGAGCGTCCGTGCTGAGGTGGCCCTCGCTTGCCACGACGGCGCGAGCGCGCTGCGGCTGGTCGACGAGCTGATCGCGACGGTGCCGGGCGGCGGGACGGTGCCGCTGCTGGCACGGCTGCGGGGCGAGGCGCTGGGCGCGCTGGGGCGGCCGGCCGAGGCGGAGGCGGCGCTGCGCGCGGCCTGCGCGACGGCGCGCGACCGACTGGTCGGGCCGCAGCTCTGGCGTGCGCACGCGGCCCTGGGCCGGCTCCTGCGTACTGAGAAACGGCACGACGAGGCGGCCGGCGAGTTCGCTGCCGCGCGCGAGGTGGTCGAGGCGACGGGTTCCGCGAAGGCGCCGGCCGACAGCTGCCGAGGACACGGCCGGCCTCGCGGAGGAGGGCCGACAAGGAGCGGTTCGGCGGGCTGACCGCGCGGGAGCGCGAGGTGGCGGGGCTGATCGCGCGGGGCATGTCCAACCGGGAGATCGCCGATGCCCTGTTCCTGAGCGAGCGGCGCCTCGGCGACCCGTCATTCCCGTACCGGCCCCACACAGAACCTCCGTGCTGGCCACGATGCGCGGATCCGATGCCGGGCTCACGTTGCCGGGCATGACCACACAGCAGACAGTCGAGACAGTCGATGTGAGGGCGGTGGAGGCGGTCGCAGGCAGCGTCCTCGGCGACCTGGCCGGCCTGACCAACGGCGTGCTCGCGAGCATTGGCGACCGCCTCGGCCTGTTCCGGGACCTGGCGGCGAACGGGCCGGCGACCAGCGTCGAGCTGGCGGCCCGGACGGGTCTGGACGAGCGCTGCACGCGGGAGTGGCTGGGCGGCATGGCGTGCGCCGGATACATGACGATGTCCCTGTCCGCCCACGGCGAGGGGCTGGGCACGCTCGGCCTGCACCCGGCCAAGCTCGAGGAGCTGTGCGCCGAGGCCGGCTTCGGCGACGTACGCCAGTCGCGCGTGCGAACCCGAGCGCCTTCCTCGGCGTGGCGGTGGTGATGCGGCCGGTCCCGTATGCTGCCGCGGGTTCAGGATCGGGGCGGAGCGTCACCGGCCTCGCTTTCGCCGGAGCCCATGCCCGGCTGGGGTGCCCACCTATCCTTGAGCGGCCACCCCATGTCGCCGTCGCGGCCCTGGCCGCCCATGTCCGCGACGCCCAAGTACGAGGTCGTGAGATGACAGTCGAAGATGCCGCTCGCCTGGCCCTCGCCCTCCCCGAGGTCAACGAAGGCACCCGATTTGGCCACCGCACCTGGTTCGTCGCCGGCCAGGGCTTCGCCTGGGAGCGGCCCCTCAGCAAGGCCGACGTCAGGCGCCTCGGTGGCGAGCCCCCTCCGGAGGGCCCGCTGCTGGCGGTTCGGGTAGCGAACCTCGAAGAGAAGGAGGTGCTGATGATGGACCCGCCGCACGGCTTCTTCGACATCGAGCATTTCCGCGGCTACCCGGCGGTCCTCGTCAGGCTGCAACTGGTCGATGAGGACCTGTTGAAGATGGCTCTGGTCGAAGCCTGGCACGCGTGCGCGCCACCCAGCCTGGCAGCGGTCGCTCCGCCCCGCCCGCTCCGCCGTGAGGGCTGAGGGCAAGTCGACAGCGGCCATCCCGGCTCCAGTGGAGCACGCCGCGCGGCCTGGCCGACGTTCGTACCGCGGCTGACGCGGCGAACTATCGCTTCAGCGTGCGCCAGCCGCCGGCGCGGTTGTTCGCGATGATCTGTCCAAACATGGCGCCGAGTGCGTCCGAGTTCACCGTCTGACCGCGGCGGACAGCAACGGTGCGCGCCGTCTTGTTGTCATGGCCCGCCGTGATGATCCCCTCGGGATCCGGGACGATGCCGCCGTCGTAGAGGAACACGTTGACATGGTGCTTCGCAGCCAGCAGGGCGCAGATGTTGCCCTGCAGCACGAAGTAGGGTTGGATGGAGCGCTTGATCGTCTCCACCACTTCCAGATCCGTGGCGTGGACCAGGTCGCGGACCTCGCGGCAGATGGCCTGTTGCCATTCGGGGAGCGCGTCGATATAGGCGTCGACGCGCGGGTCGGTCGCGTAGGTCACGACCCGAATGCTACGTCGATCACGCTCGTGATCCCGCGTGAGGATGGTTGGGCGCCACCGGCTGCCCAGCCGCTCGACGTTCGACGAGTGTGCCCGTGCCGTAGCATGTCAGGAAACGCCGGGAAAACCTTTTCCGGCATGGCCGGTCGCGACGGAGGGGAGAGTGTCATGGCTGGACGCGTCCGCGTG
>VBJR01000345.1:1728-9954 GCA_005880175.1 Chloroflexota bacterium | reverse complement strand
GCCCTGGCGGCCCCGCCGCCACAGCCGGGCGGTACCGCCCCGCTCACCCCGGCCGACGTGGCCCGGCTCTCGGCCGGCGCCACCCAGCGCTCGATCGTCATCCTCCGCGACCAGCACCCCGAGCTGCCCGCCCGCGGCGCCACGGCAGCCTCCCGGGTGCGGACCGTGGACGGCGAGCAGGCGCCGCTGCGCGGCGAGCTCGGCGTGCTCCACGCGAAGGACGTGCGCCCGCTCCACCTCGTCAACGCGATCTCGGCCACCATCTCGGGCGCGGAATCGGACCGGCTGCGCGCCAACCCGGCCGTCCAGGCGGTGGTCCCCGACCTGGCGATCCCGCGCCCGGCGCCCGCCGAGGCGCCCGCCGCCGGCGCCAGCGACCCAGCCCCCGCCGCGCCCACCGCCGCCGAGCTGCAGCAGCTCTGCCCGGCCGACCCGACCGTGCCCCTGCTGGAGCCGGAGGCGCTGCAGCTGCTGAACGTCGAGCACCAGCCCGGCTCGGGCCTGCCCGGCGCGCACGACCTGGCCGACGGCACCGGCGTCAAGGTCGCGTTCATCGCCGACGGGGTGGACATCGACAACCCCGACCTCCAGCGCGGCGGCGCCTCGATCTTCTCCGACTACCAGGACTTCACCGGCGAGGGCATCGCGGCGGTCACCGCCGGCGCCGAGGCGTTCGGCGACGCGGCCTCGATCGCCGCCCAGGGCAACCAGGTCTACGACCTGAGCCGGTTCGTCAGCGCCGCCCACCCGCTGCCGCCCGGCTGCAACATCCGCATCGAGGGCGTCGCCCCGGGCGCCAGCCTGGTCGGCCTCAAGGTCTTCGGCAACGCCACCTCGACGTTCGCGTCCCACTTCATCCAGGCGATCGACTGGGCGGTCACCGTGGACCACGTGGACGTGATCAACGAGTCGTTCGGCACCAACGTCTACCCGGACCCCGGCAGCGACCCGGTCTCGCTGGCCGACACCGCGGCGGTCCAGGCGGGCGTCACCGTGCTCGCCAGCAGCGGCGACGCCGGCCCCACCAGCACGATCGGCCGGCCCGCCCACGCGCCCGGCGTGATCGCGGTCGGGGGCACGACCCAGTTCCGGCTGTACCGGCAGACCGGCGCGTTCGGCAGCCAGCTCTCGGCCGGCGGCTGGGTCAGCGACAACATCTCCTCGCTGTCCTCCGGCGGCTTCACGCAGTTCGGGCCCCAGACGGTGGACGTGGTGGCGCCGGGCGACCTGGGCTGGTCCCTCTGCGACGCCAACGCCGCCATCTACCGCTCGTGCGGGCCGGCGGCGGCGCCGCGCGTCATCCAGCAGTTCGGCGGCACGAGCGAGTCGTCGCCCCGGCCCCGGCCTGGTCCGGCAGATCCTGGTCGGCAGCGCGACCGACCTCCACGTGCCCGCCGACTAGCAGGGCGCCGGCCTGGTCAACGCGCTGAAGGCGGTGCAGACGGCGATGTCCGTCCAGGACGCCAACGGCGCGCCCGCGCCCCGGGGCGATGGCGTGCTGGTCAGCCCGACCCGCCTGACCGCGACGGCGCGCCCGGGCAGCACCCAGGTGTTCCACGTGACGGTCACCAACACGGGCGCGGACGCCCGCACCGTCCGGCCGTCGGCGCAGACGCTGGAGACGGCGCCGCTGGCCGGCGACTCGGGCGCGCTCGACCTGCCGCTGGCGACGGCGCCCACGTTCGTGGACGGCGGCGGCACCACCGGCGCGTACGAGCTCCACCAGTTCACCGTCCCGGCCGGCACGGACCGGCTGGACGGCGACATCGCCTGGGACGGCAAGGACCAGCGCAACAGCCGCGTGCGGGAGACGCTGTTCGACCCGTTCGGACGGCTGGCCGCGTACTCGCTGCCGCAGGGCCCGGGCGGCGCCGGCCACGTGGACGTCCACGACCCGGCGCCCGGCACGTGGACGGCCGTGCTCTGGACACAGAAGAACGGCACGGCGTACACCGGCACGGTCCAGTTCTCGTTCGCGAGCCGTCGGTTCGTGCCGGCGGGCGCCGTCGCGCCCGCCTCGCGCCTGCTGGCGCCGGGCGCCAGCGGCTCGTTCACCGTCCGGGTGCCGCTGCCCGCGGACGCCGGCGACGTCAGCGCCCGGCTGGCCATCGGCACCGGCGGGGACGCCGACGGCAGCATCCCGATCACCGTGCGCTCGCTGGTTGCCCTGGGCGCCGCCGGGGGCGCGTTCCAGGGCACGCTGACCGGCGGCAACGGCCGGCCGGTGTTCGGCGCCCAGACGCTCGACTTCCAGTTCGACGTGCCCCGGGGCCGGCCGTCGCTGGGCTTGGCGCTCCAGCTCCGCGACCCCGACTACAACCTGACCGGCGTGCTGATCGACCCCGCGGGCGAGCCCGTGGACGAGCAGTCCACCGGCGTGGTGACCGGCGGCACGACCGCGTTCGGCACCGGCATGCAGTTCTTCGCCCGGACCCCGAGCGCCGGCCGGTGGACGCTGGTGCTGGCGCTGAACGCGCCGCTGAGCGGGGCCCAGGTGCGGGAGCCGTTCACCGGCCGCATCGACTTCGGGTCGGTGCCGGTCTCGGCGTCGGGCCTGCCCGACTCGGCCGGGGTGACGCTGGCGGCCGGCCAGCCGGTGACGGCGACGATCCAGGTCCAGAACACCGGGGTGAGGCAGAAGGACTTCTTCGTGGACGCGCGCCTGGCGAACCGGTCGCCGCAGGCGCTGGTGGGCACGACGCCGCTGACCGTCCAGCTCCCGCTGCTGGCGGGGCAGGCGGCGCCCACGGTGGTGGTGCCGACCGACACCGACCAGCTCACGATCGTGGCCAGCGCGACGGCGCCCGTCCTGATGCACGTGGCCCACGTGCTCAACGGCCCGCAGGTCGAGGGCCTGACGATCGGCGACGTGTCGATCGCGACGCATGGGGCGCCCGAGGTCGCGTCCGGTCCCTGGACCGCGTTCCCGACCGAGGTCGGGCCGTTCGGCGGCGGTCCGGCTCCGGCGCTGCCCGTCAGCGTCGCGGCCGTCGCGGACACGGCGGCGTTCGACCCGGCGGCGTCCGCGTCCAGCGGCGACGTGTGGCGCCGGGCCGTGGACGCGTCGGCCGCCTACACGCCGCTGACGCTGGCGCCGGGCGCGTCGGGCGCGATCACGGTGACGTTCACCCCGGCCGGACCGGCCGGCACGGTCGTCCGGGGCACGCTGGAGCTGGACACGTTCGACCCGCTCACGTCGATGGGCGACGAGGTGGTCAGCATCCCGTACGTCTACACGGTGGGCTGACTCAGCCCAGGGCCGGCGTGATGGCGGGGACCCAGGTCAGGCCGCCGTCCACGGTCGAGAACATCGTCCAGCGGGGGACCCCGAGGGCGTCGAACACGGTGGCGGCGGCCCACGCCGTCCGGGCGTCGAGCGCCTGGACGCGGACCAGGTTCCACCCCGGCAGCGCGACGGCCGTCCAGTGGCCGCCCGCGTCGCGCGTGACCTGGAGCTGCGTCGCCGACCAGGCCCAGGACGCGGCGCCGTCCGCGCGGCTGATGGTCAGGTTCGAGGCCGGGGACGGCAGCGGCCACGCGGCCGTCCACGTCGCGCCGCCGTCGGCCGTGACGACGATCGAGCCGGCCCCCTGGCCGCCGGCGACCAGCTGGCCCCGGCCGTTGGCGGCGACGCGCAGCGGCCCGAGACCGGGCTGGCCGGCCGCCGGCGCCGGCAGCGGCAGCGAGGTCCAGGTCCGGCCGCCGTCGGCGGTGCCGTAGAGCGCGCCGGCGACGGCCGACCAGCCGTGCGCCGGGTCGCGGAACCCGAGGAGGCGGGGGACCGGGGGCGCGGGGGGGAGGCCGGCGGCCGCCAGGCGCCGCCAGGTCGCGCCGCCGTCCGCGGTGGCGAGCAGGCCGCCCCGGGCGGACGGGTCCCAGACCCAGCCGTGGCGCGCGTCGGCGAACACCGGCCGCTGGCCCCGGGCTCCCGTGGGCACGGCCATCGCCTGCCAGTGCCGGCCGCCGTCCGAGGTCCGGACCAGTGGCGGCCGCCGTCGGTCGTGTGGAACAGCGTGCCGGTGCCGGCCTGGCGGTCGAACGCCGAGATCCAGCCCTCGCGCGGGGAGATCCAGTCCATCGTCGAGGTGACGTCCGGCTGGCGGGCGGCGGCCGGCACGGGGGCGGGGCCGGGGGCGGGCCGCACGTGGAGGACGATCACGGCCGCCAGCACGACGAGCGAGACGGCGATCAGGGCGAGGCCGCGGACGGCGCGCGGCGAGAGAGACGGCAGCGGCACCAGGGCCGCAGCCTACGCCAGGCGGGCGCGCCGGGCGAGGTCCGAACGTCGCCGGTCAGTGCGCACGGCCGGCCTCCGGCCAGGGGCCCGGCGGCCGGTCCGGCAGCTGCTGCCGCGCGACCTCGACCCGGCTGACGCGCATCCCGCGGGCCCGGTAGTTGGCCAGCGCGTGCGGCCCGTCCAGGCTGCACGTGTGGACCCAGACCCGGCTCGGGCCGAGCGCCCACGCCCGGCGCAGCGCCTCGGTCAGCAGCCAGCCACCCAGGCCGCGGCCGGTGAACGCGGGCAGCAGGCCGAAGTACGCCAGCTCGACGCTGGCCTCGACGGTGGCGTCGAGCTCGAAGTAGCCGGCGGGGTTGCCGTCCACCGAGGCGACCCACGTCTCGACCCCGGCCCGGTCCAGCCAGGCCAGCCAGCGCTCGTACGTCCAGGGCAGCCGGTCGGTCCAGTACCAGTCGCCGCCGACCGCCGTGTAGAGGAAGCGGCTCAGCTCCGGCGACGGGCGCCGGGCCTGGACCAGGGCCGCGTCGGGGTCGGGGCGGCGGGCGGGCACCAGCTCGGCGGGCGCGGTCATCTCCAGGTGCCACGTCGTGACGTCGACCTCCACGGCCGTCTCAGCGCCCGCGTTCACGGGCCATGGTGGCGACCGTCTGCACCAGCTGGGCGTTGTCGAGGGCCGCGGTGCCGTCCGCGAGCTCGAGCGTGTCCTCCAGGCCGATCCGGACGTCCCAGCCGCTCTCCATCGCCTGCGTCCGCGTGGTCGAGCACGCTCCCGATCCGGTCCGCGATCGCGACGGCGGCCGCCGGCTCGTCGTCCATCGGCTCGACCAGCACCCGGACCAGCCGGCGGGCGCGGCCGCTGTCCACGAGCGCCTCGGCCTCCTCGGCCGACCAGACGCCGGCCTCGACGCCGATCCCGAGCCGGGCCAGGAGGTCGCACAGCTCGACCGCGCCGGGCTCGGAGAAGTTGACGGAGGCGAAGTCGGGCCGCTCCATCCAGCCCACGATCAGCTCCCGCCGGCGGTCGGCGTCGGGCTCGATCCAGCTCCCGGTGCTGAGGCCGACCGGCAGGCCGGGGCAGGCGTGGCGGATGGCGCCGAGCGCGGCGGCGCACAGGGCCGGGTCGAGCGTCTCCCGGCCGTCGGGGCCGCGCGGATGGACGTGGAGGGAGCGGGCGCCGGCCGCCATCACCCGGCGGGCGTCGGCCGCCAGCTGGCCGGCCGTCAGCGGGAGGGCCGGGTGTTCGCCAGGGCCGCGGGAACCGTTCAGGCAGGCCTGCAGCAGCATGCGTGTCAGGGTACGGACGCCGCCGCCATCGGCGATGATGGGGTGGAGGAGGGAGAGCATGAGCGATCTGACGCGTCGTGACCTGATGCGGCTGGGGGGCGCTGGCGCGCTCGCGCTGGGCGTCTCGGGCCTCGGGGTGGACCTGGTCGGGGCGGCCGGGAGCGCGGGGCCGCGTGCCGGCGGCGGTCCGCCGGTCCGGCTGCTGCTGAACGGCGCCCGGGCCGCGACCGGCGTCTTCGCGTTCCCGGCCGAGGTGGACACGGTCGTCCTGGACAACGGGCTAGTCCGGTTCACGTTCGGCCGCGACGACGCCGCGGGCGGGATCGTCACCGGGTGGGCCGACACCTCGATCACGGCCACGTCCGTCGTCGTGGACGGGACGGAGCTGGGCCACAACCTCAACGGCATCGAGCCCCGGGACCCCGACCGCCAGCACTCGTTCTACATCGACGCCGGCGGCGGGCGGAGCCGCCTGGTGTGCTCGCAGGTGACCGTGCTCCGCGCCGGCGACGACCTGGCCGAGGTCGTGTTCGTGGACACGACCAGCACGCCCCTGCGCCACGAGCACCACCTGATCATGCGGCGGGGCCGGCGCGGCCTGTACGGGTACGACGTCCTGACCAACGTGGGGGCCGTCCAGACCTCCATCAACGAGGTGCGCATGAACGCGCGCTGGGACCGGAGCATCCTGGACCACTCGTTCAACTGGGAGCGCGGCGCGGGCCAGCAGCCGACGTACGCGTACCTCCTGACCCAGCAGCAGGTCCAGGACGAGACCTGGCTGATCGACGGCGTGAACCGGCCCGACCTGCCCTCGCCCGACGGCAACTCGGGCAACCTGCCCCCCGGGACCGTCTACACGAAGTACAACTGGTCGCTCTACCACCACGAGAACCCGATGTTCGGCCACTACGGCAACGGGTTCGGGGCGTGGCTCACCGCGCTCGGCGGCGTGACGGACCAGACGCTGGGCGCCTTCTACGGCGTCGGCCCCAACCACCAGGACCTGGCCATCCACCAGGACGCGCTCATCCTCAACTACTTCGGCGCCAACCACTACGGCCTGCCGTCGTACCCGCTCCAGCCCGGCTACCGGCGGCTCTACGGGCCGTGGCTGACGCACCTCACCAGCGGGCGCCGCGACCACCCGGAGGCGGCGATCGCGGAGGGCGCCGCCGTCGCCCGGGCCGAGATCGAGGCGAACCGGCACGGCTCGAGCTGGATCGACGACCCGCTCTACCCGCCGCCCGAGGCGCGGACCGTGGTGCACGGGCGGATCCGCGTGGCCGACGGCCGGCCGGCCGGCGGCCTGTGGGTGGTGCTCTCGACGCAGTCGGTGACCGACGTGTACACGATCCACGAGCCGACGTACTTCGTGCGGACGGACGCCGACGGCCGGTTCACGCTGCCGGGCATCCCGCCGGCATGGCAGCCCGGCACGACCACGCCCGGGACGTACACGCTGTACGCGTTCGGCGGCCGCGGCTCGATCACGGACCAGCTCGTCCAGCCGGGGATCACGGTCGGCGGGCGGGAGCAGGACCTGGGCACCATCGCCTGGTCGCCGGTCGACCGGACCACGTTCCTCTGGCAGATCGGCCGCTCCGACCGGAGCGGAGGTGAGTTCGCGCTCGCCACCCGGCCGGCGGACCGCTCCAACCCGCGCGCGTACGAGAAGCCGTCGCGGGTGCCGGGCGACCTGACGTTCGAGGTGGGGAGCGGCTGGGAGCCCGAGGACTGGTTCTACGCGCAGACGAACGGCGGCACGTGGACGGCGCGGTTCACGGTCGACCGGGCCTACACCGGCACGGTGTTCCTGACCGCGTCCAGCTCGATGCAGCAGGGCAGCCGGCCGGCGGTGGCGCTGAACGGCGTGGCGGCCACCGGCGCGCTGCCGGGCAACAACGACTCGACGATCGCGCGCCAGGCGGACCGGAGCGGGTTCCCGCGGCTGGCCGTGCTGACGTTCCCCGCGGACGTCCTCCAGGTCGGTGTCCACGCCCTGACGCTCACGCGCGGCCCGGGCGGACCGGCCGGGAGCGGCCCGGGCTGGGACACGCTGGTGCTGGAGGTGGACGAGACCACGGCGCCGGCGGCCGCCCGGCTGGTCGGCGAGGTGACGCGGGTCGAGCGCGGTCCCTCGGAGCAGGTCTGGACGGTCCGGATCGCGAACGTGGGCGCCGGCTCCGCGAACGACGTGCGGCTCGACGGCTTCGCGATGCGGGCGCCGGCGGGTCGGGCGCGCATCGTGGGCCGCGACCCCAACCGGTTCCCGGTGCCGGTGGCGGCGACCCTGCCGCCGGGCGGCGCGGCGACCGCCGAGGTGACGGTGAGGGACCAGCCGCCCGGGGTCGGCCTCGAGGTCACGGTCCCGTTCAGCGCGAACGGCGGCCGCGTCAGGGGGGTGACCAGGGCGAGGGGCTGACGTCCAGCAGGCGGGCGACCTCGTCGCGGTCGGGCCAGGGGATGGGCGTCCCGGCGGTGTCCCGGACGCCCTCGCCGGGCTCGGCGCGGCCGATGACCGCCGCGGCGTGGCCCCGCGCGTTCATGCGCCGCACGGCGTCTGCCGCGACCTGCTCGGGGAACGCGGCGAGGAGCGCGCCGGAGGCGAGGGTGGCCCAGGGGTCGGCGCCCGCGGCGCGGCAGACGTCGAGGCCGGGCGGGAACCAGGCGATCCGCTCGCGGTCCACGCGCAGCGCCAC
>VBJR01000345.1:0-1488 GCA_005880175.1 Chloroflexota bacterium | reverse complement strand
CGGTGTGGCCGCCGACGAGCGCCGCGCCGAGCGCGGTCAGGGTGCGGCGCATGTCGGCGAACAGGCGCATCACGTCCGCCTCGGTCGTGCCGGCCGGAAGCAGGATGGTGGCGAGGAACCAGCGCGGCCGGACGCCGGTGACGGCGACGTCGTTGGCGTTGACGGTGACGGCAGCCCGCCCGAGGTCGGCACCGGTGAGCGTGATGGGGTCCCCGGCGGCGACGAGGACGCCGGCCTCCACCTGGATCGCGCACGCGTCCTCGCCGATCCCCGGCCCGACCAGCACCTCGGGCGGAAGCGGCGCCAGGTCGCCGAGGAGCCGCCCCAGGAGGGCGGCGGGCAGCTTGCCGAGGGGCAGAACGCGATCAGCCACGACGCCCGAAGTATCCCAGGCGCGGGCGCGCCGGGCGGCCCGGCCCGGCCCGCCGCCTCGTGCTCGGCGGCCTTGCGGTCCCACTCGTCCCGGCGATTGATCAGGTTTCGAGAAGCCCCCGCGCCAGCCGCTGCCTAGCATGAGGGTCGTGCGCACGACATCTTGCAGAGGAGACCACGCCGATGGCTGAGAGAAAGCCGGCCCGGCCCACCACCAGCGGAGCGTCCAAAGCCTTCACGGCCGAGGAGCGCGCCGCGATCCGCGAGCGGAGCCGGGAGACGAAGGCGGCCGCGAGCGCGGCGGACGGCGAGAGCGAGGTGCTCGCGAAGATCGCGGAGATGCGAGAGCCGGATCGCGCGATGGCCGAGCGGCTCCATGCGCTCGTCAGGGCCAGCGCACCCGAGCTGTCGCCGAAGACCTGGTACGGAATGCCCGCGTATTACAAGGACGGCGCTGTGGTCTGCCACTTCCAGCCCGCGCAGAAGTTCAAGACGAGGTACGCGACGCTGGGGTTCGGCGACAAGGCGAACCTCGACGACGGCGACGTGTGGCCGGTCTACTACGCACTGAAGGAGCTCACCGCCGACGCGGAGGCACGGGTCGCTGAGCTCGTGAAGAAGGCGGCGAGCTGAGCCCGGCGAAGCGCATTCAGTCAATGGTCGAGGAGTTCAACGAGCGGACGCTCGCCTTCCTCGGGCGGCACCGCCTTCAGGCGTGATCGGCGCGCGACCTCGTCTTGGCGGCGGTGACCGCCGCGCGGAGGCCGTGGAACAGCGCCTCCAGGTCCTCGTCGTCCAGCCGCGTCGCGACGTCGCGGAGCCGCTCCTCGACGTTGGGCAGCCGCACCGCCGCCGCCGCCACGGCCGCCGCCCTGGGCGACACCGGCTCCGCCCTCGCGCCACCGTCCGCCTCGGCCAGGCTGGCCTCCAGGTCAGGGTTCGTCCGCGGGCCCGTGAACCGGGCGGCGAGTGAGTACAGGACGGGCACCAGCACCAGCGTGAGCACCGTGCTGCTGAACAGGCCGCCGATGACGACCACCGCCAGCGGCGCGCTGATGAACCCGCTGCCGCTGCCCGGACCGCTGAGCGCCAGCGGGACCAGCGCGAGCATCGTGG
>VBJR01000042.1:29786-40650 GCA_005880175.1 Chloroflexota bacterium | reverse complement strand
GCGGGTGAAGTACCCCCTGACGCCTTTGGCCGGGCCCTCCACCACGACGAACCGGTCGTCGGGCAGCAGCTTGAAGGGGACCGGGCGCTGCTCCGGGACCTGGTCGCCGTACACGCTGCGCAGCTTGGCGATCGCCGCCTCGGAGTAGGTGACGTTGGCGACCAGCCCGTCGCCCTGGACGGCCAGGTCGAGCGTGCCGTTGGCGGTCCGGTACCGACCCACGTAGGGCGCCAGCTCGGCCTCGGTCAACGACAGCGGCTCGGGCTCGGGCTCGGCCAGACCCAGGTACGTCGCCAGCGCCCACTTGACCATCTCCTGGTGCAGCTGGCCGCCCGAGTCGGAGTTGGTGAGGACGGTGATGGCGAAGTCCCGCTCGGGGACCAGCGCGAACGCCGAGAGCTGGCCGTTCGTGGTGCCGCCGTGGCGGACGGTGCGCACGCCGGCCACGTCCTTGAGCAGCCACGAGATGCCGACGCTGTCGCCGAGGGCGCTGGCGCGCAGGCTCGCGGTCGGCTGCTTCATCCGGGCCAGGCTCTCGGCCTGGAGCACGCGCGCGCCGCCGGCGGCGGTGCCGTCGCCGAGGTGGAACCGGGCGTACGCGATCTGGTCCGCGGCGGTGGCGACGATGCCCCCGGCCGGCCGGGCGCTGCGGGACAGGTGCCAGCGCCTGGCCACCTGCATCGCGTCGCCGTGCCGCTGGTGGCCGACCGCGAAGCGCCGGGTCATCACCTCGGACAGGAAGAGCAGGCTGTCGCGCAGGCCCAGCGGATCGAGCACCAGGTCCCGCAGCGCCGCCTCGTACGTCTGGCCCGTCACCCGCTCGATCACGCGGCCGGCGAGGCAGAACGCGGCGTTGTTGTACGAGGCGGTGGCCCCGAGCGGGCTGACCTGCTCCAGGTCGGCCATCTTCGCGACGTAGCGGGCCAGCGCGTCGTCGCCCTCGCCCGTGTCCTCGAAGTAGTCGCCGGTCCAGCCGGCCGTGTGGTTGAGGAGGTGCAGCACGGTGACGCTCGCCGCCACGTCCTCGTCCCGGAGCACCAGCTCGGGCACGTAGGCGCGAACGGGCGCGCCCAGGTCCACCTGGCCCGCCTCCACAAGCCGCATGATCGCCGTCGCCGTGAACGTCTTGGTGGTCGAGCCGATCTGGAACAGGGTCCGCTCGTCCACGGCCAGCGGGTTGTCCAGGCTGGTCACCCCGTGGAAGGCGTAGACGTCGCGGTCGCCGAGGGCGATCCCGAGCGCGGCGCCCGGCACCTGGTGGCGCTCGGCGGTCTCCTCTAGCTTCCGCTCCAGCTCCGACTGGAGCTCGACGGCGTCCTGGGTGGTCGACATCGCTGTTCCCTCCTCAGTGGGTGGCCCGCACCTCGTCGAGGCGGACCGTCAGCTCGCGCAGGCGCTCGGGGACGACGTCCACGCCGAGTCCCGGGCCGTCCGGCACGGCCAGCCGCCCCTTCTCCATCACGAACGGCTCGGTGAGGTCGCGCGCGTAGTAGCGGTCGGACGCCGACGTGTCGCCGGGCAGGACGAAGTTGGGCAGCCCGGCGAGGGCCACGTTGCCGGCCCGGCCCAGCCCGGTCTCCAGCATGCCGCCGCACCAGACGGGCACGTTCGCCGCCTGGCACACGTCGTGGACGCGGCGCGCCTCCAGGTAGCCGCCGACCCGGCCCGGCTTGACGTTGACGACCGCGCAGGCGCCGAGGGCGATGGCGTCGGCGGCCGCGCGGGCCGAGGTGATCGACTCGTCCAGGCAGACCGGCGTGCGCAGGTGTCGCGCCAGCTCGGCGTGGGCGCGGACCTGGTCGTCCGGCAGCGGCTGCTCGATCAGCAGCAGGTCGAACGGGTCGAGCTTGGCCAGGTGGCCCGCGTCGGCCAGCGAGTACGCGGCGTTGGCGTCCACCTGCAGCGGCACGTCCGGGTGGCGCTCGCGGACGGCGGCGACCGGCGCGAGGTCCCACCCGGGCTCGATCTTGAGCTTGACGCGGCGGTAGCCCTCGGCCAGGTAGCCGTCCACGACGTCGAGCAGGCCGGGCCCAGGTGCTCGGCGAACGACTCGCCGCGGGCCCGGAGCTCCGCGTCGAGGACCGCCATCTCGATCGCCGCCTTCGCCATCGGGTGCCCGGCGACGGGCCGCAGCACCTCCGCGACGCGGGCCGCGGTCAGCCGCGGCCGCGCGAACAGCCGCGGCAGGAGGTGGTGGCGGACGACGTGCTCGGCGCCGTCCACGTACTCGGCCGAGTACAGCGGCTCGGCCAGGGCCACGCACTCGCCCCAGCCGGCGCCCGCGGTCGTGACGGCCTCCAGCAGCAGCACGTCGCGCTCCGCCACCGCGCCGAAGGAGGTGCGGAACGGCGCCACCAGCGGCATCCGCAGCCGCCGGATCCGCACGCACTCGAGCCGGGCGCCGGTCCCCACCCGGCCACCATAGGGGCCCGCCGGCGCGTCACGGTTGTCGGATCGTCACAGCGCGGGCGGACCCGGTGGTGGCCCGGGACCATCAGCCGTCGTACTTGTCGTGGTGCCGCCACCAGTTGTCGGTCTCGTTCCGGCCCAGGGGCGCCCGGTCGAGCCACGCGTACATGCCCCACAGGGCGTCCACGCCGCGCGCGTAGGTGGAGTAGGTGTGGTACACGACGCCGCCCTCGAGCGCGAACGCGCTCATGCCGGGCCGCTCCCGGACGTACGTGGCGACGTCGGTCCCCGCCATGGCCGCCATCCGGTCGACGTCCCCCTCGGGGTGGCCCTGCGGAGCGGGCTGCCACGGGCTCTGGGTCCGGTAGTTGTACACGGCGCCTCCGTCGCGCTGCTGCTCAGCGGTCAGCCCGACGCTGTACTCGAGGTTGAAGTCGCTGCCGAACGACGACGCCCAGGGGAACGTCCACCCCATCCGGCGCCGGTACGCCTGGAGCTTGTCCAGCGGCGCCCGTGAGATCGCCCAGAGCATCACGTCGTGGTTGGCCAGGTGCACGACTGACCCGTTGAAGCCGTCGGCGATGGCCGAGCAGGACGGGCAGCCGGCCGTGTAGTCGGGCCCGAACATGAAGTGGTAGACGAGGAGCTGGGAGCGGCCCCGGAAGAGGTCCGCGAGCCCGGCGCTCCCCTGGTCGGTCTCGAACCGGTAGTCCTCGTCGACGCGGACCCAGGGCAGCTCCTGCCGCCGCCGCGCCAGCTCGTCACCGCGCCGCGTGTGCTCCTTCTCCGCGTCAAGCAGCTCCAGCCGCGCGGCGAGCCACTCCTCTCGGGTTCCGGTCTGGTGCCTGGTCATCGCCGGCTACGCTAGCCCGGGGCGACGACAGGGTGTGAGTGACAAAGATGGCGGGATTCCTTCCGATCTCGAGATCGCGGCGGCGGGGCGCGCGCTCGCGGTCGGCGATCCGCTCGGGGCGCTGAACCTGGTCGCCCTGCGCGAGGACGCGCCTGCGCTCGCACTGCGCGGCATCGCGATGGCACAGCTCGGCGACCTGGCCCGGGCGAGGGCGCTCCTGCGGCGCGCGGGCCGCGCGTTCGGGCCGCGCGACGTCGTGGCCAGCGCCCGGTGCGCCGTGGCGGAGGCGGAGATCGCGCTCGCGTCGCGCGACCTGGGCTGGCCGGCCAGGGTGCTCGGGGCGGCGCGGGCGATGCTGGAGGCGCACGGCGACCGGGTCAACGCGGCGTACGCGCGGCACCTCGAAGCGCGGCGGCTGCTGCTGGTGGGCCGGGTCGACGAGGCGGAACGCGCGGCGGCCGAGCTCGACCCGGCGGCGTTCCCTCCCCCGTCGCGGACCGCCCACGAGCTCGTGGTCGCGGGGATCGCGATCCGGCGCCTCCGCACCCGGGCGGCGGGGGCCGCGCTGGCCCGGGCCGCGCGCGCGGCGCGGCACGCCCGCATCCCGGCGCTGACTGCCGAGGTCGAGAGCGCCCACCGCGTCCTGAGCTCGCCCGCGGCGCGGCTGATCGAGCGCGGCTCGGACCGGGTCCTCCGGCTCGCCGAGGTGGCGGCGCTGCTGGCCTCGGATGTGCTGGTCGTGGACGCCTGCCGTCATGTCGTCCGCTGTCGGGAGCAGGTGGTCTCGCTGGCCACGCGTCCGGTGCTGTTCGCGCTGGCGCGCGCGCTCGGCGAGGCGTGGCCAGGAGACGTCGCGCGGGACGCGCTGGTGGCGCGCGCATTCGGATCCAGGTACGTGGACGAGTCGCATCGGGCGCGGCTGCGGGTCGAGATCGGGCGCCTGCGCCGGCTGCTCCGCGGGCTGGCCCGGGTGAGCGCGACGAAGCGGGGGTTCACGGTGGCGCCTCTGCGGGCGTCCGGGGTCGCCGTGCTGGCGCGGCCGGTCGAGGACGAGCCCGCGGCGGTGCTGGCGATCCTGGCCGACGGCGAGTCGTGGTCGAGCTCGGCCCTCGCGCTGGCGCTGGGCACCAGCCAGCGGAGCGTGCAGCGCGCGCTGGAGTCGCTGGCGGCGGCGGGCAGGGTGGAGTGGTTCGGCCGGGGCCGGGCCCGGCGCTGGACGACGCCGCCGGTGCCGGGCTTCACGACGACGCTGCTGCTCCCGGGCCCGGTTGCGTAGGTTTGTCGCGTGAGCCGATCTGTCGCCGAGGTCGTCCGCGAGTACGGGCCGTTCCCGGGCGTGGCCGACGTGCACGGGGTCACGTACGACGGCCGGTCGGTCTGGTTCGGCGCCGGCGACGCGATGCTGGCACTGGACCCGGTCAGCGGGGAGGTGCTGCGGTCGATCGCGGTGACGGCGACCGCGGGCGCGGCCTTCGACGGCCGGCACCTGTTCCAGCTGGCCGGCGACCGCATCCAGAAGATCGACCCGGAGACGGGCCGCGTGCTCGCGACTCTGCCGGCCCCGAGCGGCGGCCCGCTCTCGGGCCTGGCGTGGGCCGAGGGCACGCTGTGGGTCGGCCAGTACCAGGAGCGGCGGATCCACCAGGTCGATCCGGAAACGGGAGCGGTCCTCCGCACCATCGAGTCCAACCGCTTCGTCACGGGCGTCACGTGGGCCGAGGGCGAGCTGTGGCACGCCACCTGGGAAGCCGGCGAGAGCGAGCTGCGCCGGGTCGACCCGACCACGGGCGAGGTCCTGGACCGGCTGGCGATGCCGCCGGGGGTGCAGGTCTCGGGCCTGGAGTCCGACGGGGCCGACCGGTTCTTCTGCGGCGGTGGCCCGAGCGGGGTGCTGCGGGCGGTCCGCCGGCCCCGGCGCGGCAGGTAGGGCCACCCCGGCACCCCCCGAGGAGGGAAGGGTTGAAGTGTCGATACTTGCACGCCTCCAGAGGTGGGGAGACGTTGAAGTTCCGACACTTCAACCTCACCCCGGCCGCCCGGGCGTCAGAACGTCCAGCGCGTCGCGCCGTACGGCTCCGCCGTCGCGACGCCGCTCACGACTCGTGGCACGAAGCGGTACACCTGCCACGGCGGCGGGCCGGCGCTGGGGGCGCTGAACGGGGCCGTGAACGCGTCGCCCTCCACCTGGGCGGGCCAGCCGCCCTCGCGGAACCGGCCGGCCAGCTGCTCCAGCGTCGCGGTCTCCGTCACGCGGGTCGCCTCGCCCTCCAGGACCAGGTCGATGTCCGCCAGCCGGACCGAGAAGGTGCAGGCCGGGTTGCCGGCCAGGTCGCGCGCCTTCCGCATGGCGGCGTTGCTGGTGAAGTACAGGTTGCCGTCCTGCCACAGGCCGCCGACCCCCGCGGCGTGCGGGGCGCCGTCGGGTCCGATCGTGCCCAGGAAGAACGTGACGGCCGGGCTCGGCGAGCCGGTCGCGAGGGCGTCGCTGGCGATCGGGTTCACCTCCGGTGCTGGATCGCACGACCCATCCTAGGAGGTGCGCGAGCTGCCGGGCCTCCACCCGGGGAGGCCCGGCAGACGTCTGGCTACTTGGGCTCGACGCCCCAGATCAGCGATCCGTTCGAGTACAGGGTCACGGTCTGCGTGTCCTTGTAGACGAAGCTCGGATCGGAGATGAACGAGTACGTCTCGGTCGTGTTGAAGTTCGAGTACGCGACGTGGTGGATCCGCGTCTGGATCTCACCGGTGCTCTGGCCTGGGGCGAGCGACCCGGCCGCGGCGTTGAAGCTGATCACGAGGACCGTGTTCGCCTTGTTCACCGGGGTGGCCAGGACGACGAACTGGCCCGAGATGTTGGCGCAGCCCACCTGCGCGTAGTCGCACTCGAACTTCAGCGGGTCCGAGGGCGTCTCGTTGGTGAACCAGTACTTCATCGTCAGCGTGCTCAGGGCGACGGCACTGGTGCCGGTGTTGAAGACCTGGTAGTGGGCGTACAGCTGGTTGTCGGGATTGTCGTTGTCGTGCGAGCGGTCCTGGACCTTCGCCGAGACGCCGGCCGCCGAGACGGGCGCGACGAGCCGCGCCGCCGAGCCGGCGAACATCACGAAGAGGGCCATCAGCAGGACGGCGCTCATCCGTCCCATCCGCCTGACAGCCGCCGCGGCCGCGCCTGGACCGAGCTCACCCGAGCGTGGTGACAACATCTTTTCCAACTCCCCTCCTAGGCGATGGTGATAACTTGCGAGGCGCGCCTCGCACCTGCCCGCGGTCTGGTCAGCCCTCAGCGCCACGACCACCACCGCGATCGCATCGTGTCCCCTTCTCCACACCCGATTATGAGAGCGCTCTCATAATCGCTGCGATCTGAACCTCGGTCTCCGGTGCCGGGCGAGTGGGATCGCTCCCACGGGCTGGGCTCGACTCTACCAAATGGCCCTGGGAGCGGGAAGCTTCGAGTTCGGCGGGGGCCGGAAAGGGGTCTCACCCGCGCTGAGACGCCTTCCGAGACCGTCCCGAGACGGACCTCGACACGGGCGCCGCCGGACGCTGCGTCGCATGCCACAGCAACACACCTCCAGCGCGCTGGCGCGGCGCCCGCTGCGGTCCCGGGGCTGGCGCCCCGTCCGCCGGGCGGCCGCCCGGCTGGCCGGCGCCGGGGTGGCGCCCGACGCCATCTCGGGCGCCGGCCTCGCGGCCGCCCTGGCGGCGGCCGGGTGCCTCCTCGCGGTCCCGGCCAGCCCCGAGCCACTCCGCCCGCTGCTCCTGCTCGCGGCCGCGGGCCTGGTCGGGCTGCGCCTGCTGGCCAACGTCCTGGACGGGCTGGTCGCCATCGAGGGCGGCCGGCGCTCGGCCCTGGGCGACCTCTTCAACGAGGTCCCCGACCGGATCGCCGACGCGGCCGTCCTGGTCGCCGCCGGGTACGCGGTCCCGGTCCCGGCGGTGGCACCGGCGCTCGGTTGGGCGGCCGCCCTGCTCGCCGTGCTCACCGCGTACGTGCGGCTGCTCGGCGGCGCGCTCGGCCTGCCCCAGTCGTTCGCCGGGCCGATGGCGAAGCCGCAGCGCATGCTGGCCCTGATCGCGGCGGCGCTCCTGTCGGTCCCCGAGACGCTGCTCGCCGGGTACCACGGCCGGGTGCTCCTCGCCGCCCTGGCGATCGTCGCGGCCGGCGCGCTGCTGACGGCCGGCCGGCGCCTGGCCATCCTGGCCCGGGACCTGAGCGAGCGATGATCGACCGCCTCCTCGCCGAGACCACCGCCCGGGTCGCCCGCCTGGTGGCCGGGACGCACATCGCGTCGGCGACGGCGCTGGACGACGGGCGGCAGCGGGTCTACGTCGCCAACCACACCAGCCACCTGGACTTCGTGCTGCTGTGGGCGTGCCTGCCCACCCGCGCCCGGCGCGTCACACGCCCGGTCGCGGCGCGCGACTACTGGGCCCGGGGCGCCGTCCGCCGCTACGTGGCCGAGCGCGTGTTCGACGCCGTCCTGATCGACCGCCGGCCGGCGGCGGGCTGCCCGCCGGCGGGCCCGGCGGCGGTCGAGCGCATGCTCGAGGCGCTGGGCGACCGGCGCTCGCTGATCCTGTTCCCGGAGGGGACGCGGGGCTCGGCGGACGGGATGGGCGCCTTCCGGAGCGGCCTGTACCACCTGTGCGCCGCACGGCCGGGGCTCGAGGTGGTCCCGGTCCACCTGGCGAACCTGAACCGCATCCTGCCCCGGGGCGAGTTCCTGCCCGTCCCCATGCTCAGCCGGGTCACGTTCGGCCTGCCGATCCGGCTCGGGGCCGGCGAGAGCCGGGACGCGTTCCTGGAGCGGGCACGGCGCGCGGTCGAGGAGCTGGCGTCATGACCCTGCTGCGGGATCCCGCCTTCCTCGGGCTGTCCGGCGCCATCCTCGGGTTCCTGGTCCTGGCCACGGCTGTCGCTCGCGTGCTCCGCTGGCGCGTCCGGACGCCGGGCGAGACGATCGCGAACCTCAACGCGCGGATCGACGCCTGGTGGGTCATGTGCGCGGTCTTCACGATCGCGCTGCTGACCGGCGGCGCCGGCTCCTACCTCCTGTTCGGCCTGATGTCGCTGCTGGCGCTGCGCGAGTTCGTGACGCTGGCGGACACCGGCCGCGGCGACCACCGCGCCCTGTTCTGGGCGTTCTTCGTCGTCACGCCGCTGCAGTACGTGCTGGTCGCGCTGAAGGCGTACGGCCTGTTCAGCATCATGATCCCGGTCTACGCGTTCCTGTTCATCACCGTGCGGGTGGTCCTCGCCGGCCAGACCGACCGCTTCCTGGCCCGGGCGGCGCAGATCAACTGGGGCCTGATGGTTTGCGTCTACTGCCTGAGCTACGCGCCCGCGCTGCTCACGCTGGAAGGCCCCGGCCTCCATGGCCAGGGCGCCAGGCTGCTCCTGTTCCTCGTGCTGGTCACGCAGTTCAGCGACGTCTTCCAGTACGTCTGCGGCAAGCTGTTCGGCGGTTCGCCGGCGGCGTCGCCGCCGCGGTCCTGTTCGGCGCCGGCATCTGGTGGGTGACGCCGTTCTCGCCCGCCCAGGCGGCCCTGCTGGCGCTGGCCGCGGCGCTGATGGGATTCGTCGGCGGACTGGTGCTGTCGGCCGTCAAGCGCGACCGGGGCGTCAAGGACTTCGGCACCACGATCGCCGGCCATGGCGGGATGCTGGACCGGATCGACTCGCTGACGTTCGCGGCGCCGGTCTTCTTCCAGCTCACCCGGTACCTGGTCGGCGGCTGACAGGCCCTTCCGAAACTTTCGAGCGTGAGGCGGCCCCCGGGCGTCCGAAAGTTGCGGACTCCGGGCGATATTTGACGGTGCGCAAGGGCTGGTGCTATTCGTGGGCTCGCTGGCGGGCGGACCCGGGGGGCCGCCCGATTCGCCGGGAGAGACGGAGGTCTGAGGGGATGACGTACTCGATCAGCCGGCGTGACCTGCTCCGCGCCGCCGCGGCGCTCGGGGGGTCGGCCGCGGCCTTCTCCCTGCTCGACGCCTGCAGCAACGGACAGGGCTCGCAGCCGGCGAAGTCGTCGAGCGGCGGACCCGTGGTGACGATCCAGCACTGGGACTACTGGGTGAGCCAGGCGCCCTACATCGAGAACGAGATCAAGCTCTTCGAGGCGGCGAACCCCGGGATCAAGATCAAGCGCACCGTCAACGCGAGCACCACGTACGACCAGCTGTTCAGCCTCGCCCAGCGCAGCGGCAACCTGCCCGACACGTTCGTCACCGCGCTCTCGATCCCGCTGAACGACCAGGCGGCCAAGGGCTGGCTCCACCCGCTGAACCAGTGGGCCACGGGCTCCTGGCAGCGGCAGTTCCCGCCCTACTCGTTCGTGGAGGGCTCGAACACGTTCGCCGGCAAGATCTACTCGGCGCCGTTCAGCGGCAACTCGCCGTTCCTCCAGCTCTACGTGAACAGCAAGGTGTTCAAGGACGCCGGGCTGACCAACAGGGACGGCAGCGTGAAGGTGCCGAAGACGTGGGACGACATCACCCGGGCCGCCGACACGATCGTCAAGAAGAGCGGGGGCAGCGTGGCCGGCCTCGGCTTCGGCAACGGCGGCGGGAACATCCTGACGTTCTGGCTCGACCTCCTCGTCCGCGCGGCGGGCTCGCCCGGCGGCGCCGTCTTCGCGGTCGGCGGCCAGGACCTCCGGACGGGCAGGTACAGCTACAGCACCGACCGCAACTACGCCGACGTGATCCGCCTCATCACCGGCTGGCGGGACAAGGGCTACTTCTACACCACCTCGACCAGCATCTCGGACGAGATCGCCAGGGCGTACTTCGAGCGGGGCCGGTTCGGCATGACGATCGGCGGCGTCTGGCTCCAGCCGGAGTTCACGCAGCACCGGTTCACGGACTACGAGCTGACGACCCTGATCGGGCCCGAGGCGCAGCGGAAGGGCTACTACTACTACGCCCCCGGAGGAGCACAGTGGGCCATGTCGGCCACCACCGCGCACCCCGAGGAGTCGTGGCAGTGGATCAACTGGCTGTACAGCCCGGCGGCGGGCAGGCGCTGGACGCAGATGTTCAACGAGGACCTGTCCGTCTTCCCGCAGGCCGACGACCCCGGCAAGATCAAGTTCAAGCCGTTCTCCCAGTTCGTGGGCCTGAAGCCGCTGGCCATCCCCGGCCCCTCGGCCTCCCTGCGCAACCGGGACACGGCCTTCGTCGTCCTCAACCCGGTCCAGCCCAACGTCGACGCCGTCCTGACCGGGATCTACACCGGCCAGATCAAGGACGTGCAGTCGGCGCTGACGGACCTCGACGCCCGACTGGACGCCGCGCTGGCCGACGGGATCAAGGCCGCGCAGCAGCAGGGCCACAAGGTGAACACCGACGACTATGTGTTCGCCGACTGGGACATCACGAAGCCGTACAGGTGGAGCATCCCGGAGTACGTTTCGTGACGACGCACCTGGCGGCCACCCGCCAGGAGCGTCTCCGTGCTCGCCGCCGGCGAGGATCGCTGCTGGCGCGCGTCGGCGCCAACCGGTGGTCCTACGTGTACCTCGCGCCGTTCACGCTGCTCGTGGCGATGTTCACGATCTACCCGATCATCGCCTCGCTCGGCTACACGCTGTACCAGTG
>VBJR01000042.1:14157-29660 GCA_005880175.1 Chloroflexota bacterium | reverse complement strand
CGCGCCGTCTACTTCATCCCCGCCGTGATCTCGGCGGCCATCATCGGGGTCGTCTTCCAGCTCATGCTCAGCAACTTCGGCGACTCCCTGAGCGCCGCCCTGCTCCGGCTGCACGTGATCCAGCGGCCGGTGGACTGGCTCGGCGACCCCCACGCCGTCCTCTGGATCGTGATCGGGATCGGCATCTGGAACACGCTCGGCTACAACCTCGTGTACTTCCTGGCCGGCCTCCAGACGATCCCCGCGGAGCTCTACGAGGCGGCCCGCATCGACGGCGCGCGGGCGGCCGCGCAGTTCTGGCACGTCACCGTCCCCGGGCTGCGGGAGATCGGCATGATCATCCTCTTCCTGGCGGTGCTGTACAGCCTCCAGGTGTTCGACCTGGTCCAGGTGCTGACCGGCGGCGGCCCGTACTACGCGTCAGAGGTCGTGAACACCTACATCTACCACCAGGCGTTCGGCGCCGGCAGCTTCAGCGGCGGCGGTGGCGGCACCCTGGTGCAGCCCAATGTCGGGTTCGCCTCGGCGGCGTCGTTCTTCTACGGCGTGCTGCTGCTCGTGATCACCGGCGTGCAGGCGCTGGCGCTGCGCCGGATCCGGCAGCGGCGCCAGCAGGGGGCCCGGCCGTGAGCGTCGCGACCGGCGTGCGGTCGGCTCGGCTGTGGCGCCCCCGGTTGAATCGCCGGTGGCTGCCCGTCCACGCCGTCCTGCTGGCCGCTGGCTTCGTCTGGGTCTATCCGTTCCTGTGGGCGGTCGGCGGCTCGCTCAGGAGCCAGGCCGGCTTCATCGACGAAGGGCTGAGCCTGCTCCCCCGGGAGCTGGACTGGCAGAACTACGTGGACGCGTGGACCGGGGCCAGCTTCAGCACGTACTTCCTGAACAGCGTCGTCATCACCGCCTGCACGGTGACCGGCACGCTGCTGCTGACGTCGATGGCCGGCTACGCGCTGGCCCGCAGCTCCTTCCCCGGCAAGCGGATCTTCCTGGTCGTGACGGTGATCACGCTGTTCCTCCCCCGCGGCTACACGATCGTGCCCGTGTACGACCTGATCACGCGCCTCCACCTGCTCGACACGCTGTGGTCGGTGGTGGTGGTGCAGGTGGCGGGCGGGATGGTGTTCAACACGTTCCTGTTCATGGGCTACTTCATCACGATCGCCCGGGAGCTGGACGAGGCGGCGCAGGTCGATGGTGCCGGCTTCAACCGCATCTACTGGTACGTCATGCTGCCGCTGGCCCGGCCGATGATCGCCACGCTGGGCCTGTTCTCGTTCATCAGCTCCTGGAACGACTTCTTCACGCCGCTGGTCTTCACGCTCGGCCAGCCCCAGCTGCGGACGCTCCCGGTCGGCCTCTACGCGTTCGTCAGCCAGACCTCGACCAACTGGACGGCGCTCTGCGCCGGCTCGATCATCACGCTGGCACCGATCGTGCTGGTGTTCGTGTTCGCCCAGCGCCACATCATCGACGCGGTCGCCGGCGCCGTGAAGGGGTAGGCGCTTCCCCGAAACTTTCGATCCAGGACGGCCGCCGAGGATGGGCCGTCCATGGGCTGCGTTTGACACGCCTGGATTCGTGACCTAGCCTGGACGTACCGGAAAACTACCGAAACATTCGACGGAGGCGTGCCTCTGGGGTTCCGGATTCGGTGGACAGCGTCCAACGCTCGAGGGAGGAGAGGATCCAATGCCCAGTCCAGAACGACCGGCGTCGGGCGGCCTTTCGCGGCGGAGCGTCCTCGGCTGGATGCTCGCCTCAGCCGCGCTGCCGGCCGGCATCGTCGCCGCCAACCCGAGGGCGGCGAGCGCCCAGGCCCCGGCGGCCGCGGGCGCCATCGCGCCCCGCCCCTACTTCCCGGCCGACGTCACGAAGATCCCGCCGTCGGCCAGCCTGCCCGACCTGTTCCGGTTCTTCGGGCCCGCCGCCAGCCCGAACCACCACGGCCGGGTGACCCGGGCGTCGGAGTGGCCGGCCCGGGCCGCCGAGCTGTCCGACCTCATGCAGTTCTACCTGTACGGGTTCAAGCACCCGACGCCGGAGAACGGCTCCGCGTTCCGGCAGGTGCCGGTCCCGGCGACGACCATCGTCACCTTCAACGCCGTGTTCAGCTTCTCCACGTTCTCGGTCAACCTGCCGGCCGGCTCGTTCACGCTCGACTTCTCCTCGTTCACGATCACCCCGAACCTGAGCTTCGTCGCGACCCAGCCCTACGAGGCGCCCGCAGGCTTCCAGAGCTGGGCCGTCGGGGACACCTGGAGCACCCCGGCCCACGCCAGCCTGCTCACGGTGATCCCCGCGCACACCCGGATGGTCGTGGACGTCACCGACCCCGGCGCGGCGGGCACCAAGACGGCGACGATCATGCTCGACTCGTTCGTGGTGCCCCAGCACGGCGTGGACACCGACATCGCCGGGCCGTACCCGTCCGTGCTGGTGGTCGGCGGCCTGTCGGCGGAGCAGGTCGCCACCCTCAAGGCCAACGGGTACGGCTACATCGCGATGAACACCGGCTCCGTCTACTCGGACGGCGCCAACAATCCACACACCGGCGCCTACAACCAGCTGTACCCGTACCAGGCGGGCGTCTACGAGTTCGACAGCGGCGCGCTGATGGGCTGGGCCTGGGGGATCAGCCGCATCGTCGACGCGATCGAGAACGACGCGGCGGGCGCGAACCAGTTCAACCTCGACTGGAAGGCCACGGCGGTGACGGGCGTCTCTCGCAACGGCAAGGCGGCGGCGCTGGCCGGCGCGTTCGACCAGCGCATCGCGATCACGGCGCCGAGCGACCCGGGGGGCGGCGGCCTGACGGGCTTCCGCAACCGTACCGAGAGCGAGATGTTCACGTACAACGTGCCCGCCGGCGCCGACCAGATCTACTCCCTCAACGAGCTCGCGCAGCGGGCGATCGGCAACCCGAGCGAGTCGGCCTGGTTCTCGTCCAGGGCCCAGGCCTTCCTGCCCGACAGGACCGATCACTCGCCCTTCGACCTGCACGCCGTCGCCGCGCTCGTCGCGCCGCGTCCGTTCATCCTGTGGACGGGCGAGGCGCAGCAGTCCTGGCTGGGATCCCCCAGCTCGGTCCTGTCGCTGCAGGCCGGGAAGGAGGTGTACGAGCTGCTCGGCGCCGGCGGCAACATCGCGTGGGTGGTGCGCGACGCCCAGCACGCCAACCAGGACCGCGACCTGCCCGACCTCATCGCGATCATGGACCGGACGTTCGGCCGGCGCCAGACGCTGACGCGCCGGCACCTCGGCAGCCTGGCCGGGGCGAACGGCGGCGCGCTCGACGGCAGCGGCGTGATCTACCCCGAGGCCACGTTCGCCTCGATCGCCGACATGACGCGCAACCCGTACGACATCGAGAACCACCTCGTGCAGTGGTCGCGCCCCGGCAAGTTCACGCTCTGGAGCCCGGACACCTTCGTCACCGCCGGCACGGCCCGCGTGCTGACGTTCCACACCGACGCGCACCAGGTCCACCTCACGCTGCCGGACGGGAGCAGCCTGACGAGCGCCGCGCCCCACGGCGTGGCCAGGTTCGCGCTCGGCCCCGCCCAGACGAAGGTCGGGCGGTACGTCGCCGAGACGAGGGGCGGGGAGAAGGACCACCGGCGCGTCGAGCTCGCCGGCTTCTCGCTGAGCGACGCGCTTCGCCACGGCCTCAACCTGACGAGCGGCGTGCCGGACGGGATGGCCGTCGGCTTCTCCAGCCCGCTCGCCAACTGGGGCTCCACGGACGATCCCGTCCAGCTGTTCGTCAACGGCGGCGCGCTCACGGCGGCCACCTTCGACGACGGCCAGCACCAGGGCTACATCGAGCGGTTCGGCGCGTCGCTCAAGCTGGCCGGCGCCCCGGCGGGTCACGTTCGCCGTGGACCTCGGGCTGGCGAAGGCGCAGGTGCCCAACTTCTTCGGCCAGCTCGTCAACGGGTTCACCTCGACGCTCGGCGAGAAGCCGAGCTGGGCCTCGCAGAACCTCCAGAACACGCCGCTCTCCGGGAACTTCCACGGCCGCTGGCCGATGGCTCCCAACGTGGTCGGCGACACGGGGGCGCGCCCCGTCTCGGTCCCGACCACGACCGCGTTCAAGGCGACGATCGCGGTGAGCGACGCGAGCGCGGCCGGGCTGACGCTCGCCTTCAGCGAGCCGCTGAACCCGAGCGAGCTCGGCGTCGGCCTGGACGCGACGTCGTCGTGGACCACGCGGTGGGCGGCCGACAACGCCTCGGTCCGGATCGCCTTCGGCAGCCCGCTCGCCACGCACCGCGACGTGAACGTGATCGTGTTCCGCGCCGTGGACGCGGCCGGGAACATGATCGGCGGCCCCGCGCGCCTCGTCGCGAAGGGCCACGGGGAGAGATAGGTCGCGCGGGCGGCCTCCCGACCGCCGGGAGGCCGCCCGGCGCCGTAGCCTGCGGTGCGCATGTCACCGAGCGACCTCGACGCCTGGGCCGCGTGGCCACCCGCCGTCCTGGCCCGGCGGCTGGCCGGCGCCGGCGTGCCCTGGTACGTCGCGGGCGGGTGGGCGCTCGACCTGTTCCGCGGCGAGCAGACCCGCGAGCACGGCGACCTCGAGATCGCGGTGCCGGCGGACCGGTTCGCGGACGTGGCGCTGCGGTTCCCCGACTGCGAGTTCTTCGTGGTCGGCGACGGCCGGGCCATGCCCCCGTCGGACGAGGCGATGCGCGAGCACCACCAGACGTGGGCGCGGGAGCGGACGACCGGCGCCTGGCGCTTCGACGTGTTCCGCGAGCCGCACGACGGCGACACCTGGATCTGCCGGCGCGACGCCCGCATCCGCCGCCCGTACGCCGAGATCGTCGAGCGCGACCGCGACGGCATCCCCTACCTGGCGCCGGAGGTCGTGCTCCTGTTCAAGGCCAAGGGCGCCCGCGACAAGGACGGCGCCGACCTGCGGGCCGTCCTGCCGCTGCTCGATCCGGGCCGGCGGGCCTGGCTGCGCGACGCGCTGGACCTGGTCCATCCCGGCCACGCCTGGCGGGCCGCCGTCGCGCCGTGACCCACCGACACAGATAACCTCATACAGAAGGAAGCTGACGGCTCGATCGCTACCGGACAGGAGGGGGGAGCGATGCCCGTACCGCGCAGACGGCTCTCGATCGCGTGGCTGGCCGCCCTGGCGGCCGTCCTCGTCGCCGGCCTCGGCGGCCCCCAGGACGCGGCGGCGCGAGGCGCCTCACCCGAGCAGCGCGCCGCCGCCCTGGTGGCCCAGATGACCCTGGACGAGAAGATCTCCCAGATGCACACGACGGGCACCGGCGCCGGCGGCGTCGCCCGGCTCGTGCCCGGCATCCCGCGCCTCGGCATCCCGGACCTGCGCATCACCAACGGTCCCGCCGGCGTCGGCACCGGGTCGGTGCCCACCCAGCCGAGCGCGACGGCCCTGCCGGCGCCGGTCGCGCTGGCGGCCACGTTCGACACCGGGCTCGCCCGCGCCTACGGCGCGGTCCAGGGCAGGGAGACCGCCGACGTCGGCCACAACCTGATCGAGGCGCCCGACGTCAACGTCGTGCGGGTGCCCGAGAACGGCAGGGCGTTCGAGAACTACGGCGAGGATCCCTTCCTCGCCGGCAGCCTCGACGTCGCCGACATCAGGGCCATCCAGAGCCAGGACGTGATGGCCGAGGTCAAGCACTACGTGGCCAATGACCAGGAGACGAACCGCACGACGATCAACGAGGTGATCGACGACCGGACCCTGCACGAGATCTACCTGCCGCCCTTCGAGCAAGCCGTGACCAGGGGCGGCGTGGCCACGGTGATGTGCGCGTACCCGTCGGTCGATGGCCAGTTCATGTGCGAGAACCAGCACCTGCTGTCGGACGTGCTGCGGGGACAGTGGGGCTTCGACGGCTTCGTCCAGTCCGACTTCCGGGCCACCCACACCGCGGTCGGCTCGGTGGCCGCCGGCCAGGACCTGGAGCTGCGCGACAACGGGCCGTACGACCAGGAGCTGGAGCAGGCCGTCCTCGACGGGAGGGTGAGCCTGCCGGCCCTCGACACCATGATCGAGCGCCGGCTCGCCACGGAGATCCGGTTCGGCCTGTTCGACCATCCGGCCATGACCACGCCGATCGACGCGGCCCGCGACGGTGCCGTCGCCCGCACCGTGGCCGAGCAGAGCACGGTGCTGCTCCGGAACACGGACGGCCAGCTGCCGCTGGCCGCCTCAGCGCTGCGCTCGATCGCGGTCGTGGGGCCGTTCGCGCAGCAGGCGCATCCGGGCGGCGGCGGCAGCGCCCACGTCAACCCTCTGTATACGGTCAGCCCGGTCCAGGGCATCCAGCAGCGGGTCGGGCCCGGGGTGACGGTCACGTCCTCGGACGGCGCCGACCCCGCCGCCGCGGCCCAGCTGGCGGCGGCGGCCGACGTCGCGGTGGTCGTCGTCGGCGACCTGGAGCGCGAGGGCGCCGATCGGCCCAACCTGGCCCTGACCGGCACGCAGGACGACCTGGTGCGCGCGGTCGCCGCGGCCAACCCGCACACGGTGGTCGTGGTCAACAGCGGCGCCCCCGTGCTCATGCCCTGGGTGGACGGCGTCCCGGCGATCCTCGAGACCTGGTACCCGGGCGAGGAGGACGGCAACGCGCTGGCGGCTGTGCTGTTCGGCGACGTGGACCCCGGCGGCCGCCTGCCCGTGACGTTCCCGGTCAGCGACAGCCAGACCCCCGCCAGCACCCCCGATCGCTGGCCCGGCGTCAACGGCGTCGCCACCTATTCGGAGGCCCTCAAGGTCGGCTATCGCTGGTACGACGCCCAGGGCCTGACGCCGCTCTTCCCGTTCGGCTTCGGGCTCAGCTACACGAGCTTCTCCTTCGGGCACCTCACCGTGTCCCCGGTCCTGAGCCCTGGCGGCCACGTCACCGTCGGCGTGGACGTCACGAACACGGGCTCGCGCGCCGGCACGGAGGTGGCGCAGGTCTACGTCGCCGATCCGGCCTCGGCCGGCGAGCCGCCCCGGCAGCTCGAGGGGTTCCAGAAGGTCTCGCTGCGGTCAGGCCAGACCAGGCACCTCACGTTCAGCCTCGACCAGCGGGCGTTCTCGATCTGGAACAGCGCCGCCCAGCGGTGGACGGCGGTCGAGGGCGACTACCACGTGCTCGTCGGTGACTCGTCGCGCAGCCTGCCCCTGGATCGGACGGTCACCGTGCGCTGACGGGCCGGTCGCCACGTTCTCGGACCCGGGGCCGGCGGACGGGCCGTTCGCCGGCACGGTGGACTGCGGCGACGGCTCGGGCGCGCCGCGAGCGATGGTGGTGGGCAGGCTGTGCGACGGCGCGGGCCACGTGCACGCGCGCACGGGGACGCTCCGGGTCACGGTCGCGGTCACGGACAGTGACGGCGGCACCGGGTCGGCGACCGCTTCACAGACGGTAGTCCGGCTGTTCTCCTCACGCACGGCGGGCGCTTTTTGCGCACGAATTGCGCATAGTGACAGACACCTCGGCCTGCCGCATAGTTACATTTGCGTAGCGGCGGCCCATTACCCGCCGCACACTCAGCGAAGGGGGAGGATGCCTTGAAGGCGCACGCCGACGACCGCGGCCACGTCGACCACCACGGTGAGCGTGACGGACAGCGCGACCCCGACCCACGCCACGGCCAGCCAGTCGTTCACCTTCACGGTCAGCGCGGCCGGCGCCTGCCCGAGCCCGGGCCAGAAGCTGGGCAACCCCGGCTTCGAGAGCGGCAGCGCCCCGTGGACGGCGACGGCCAACGTGATCGGCTCGTTCGCCGGCCAGACGGCCCACGGCGGCACGGCGTTCGCGTGGCTGGACGGCTACGGCACCACCCACACGGACACGCTGTCCCAGACCATCACGCTGCCCGCGGGCTGCACGAACTACAACTTCACGTTCTTCCTGCACATCGACACGGCCGAGACGACCACCACGACCCAGTTCGACAAGCTGACGGTGCAGGCGAACGCGACGACCCTGGGCACGTTCTCGAACCTGAACGCGGCCGCGGGGTACACGCAGCGCAGCTTCAACCTGGCGGCGTTCGCCGGCCAGAGCGTGACGCTGAAGTTCACCGGCACGGAGGACGTGTCCCTCCAGACGTCGTTCGTCGTGGACGACACCGCGGTGAACGTCTCCTGACCTGACCTCTGACGGTGGCCATCCCGACGCGCCGGGGTGGCCACCACCTTCTCCGCTGCCGCGGCGGCGGCATCACGGCGGCCCAGGGCTGGAAGGCCACGGCGCGCCGGGCCGAGGCCGCCTGGCGGGGCGGTGACTGTGCAGCGCTCGGCGTTCAGAGGCGGTTCAGCGGGCCGATTCGGGGACCGATGACCGAGTTGAGCTGCAGCAGGATCAGGCAGGCGATGGCGAGGTACGTGTTGACGACGCACAGCGCCGCCGCCACCGCGTAGAGCGCCTGGTACGCCACGATCCGCCGCTCACTCGCCGCCACGACCTCTGGCGTGGCCTCGTCGGCCAGGAGGCCAGCGTGCTGCGCGTAGCGGATGCTGACGAACAGGATGGCGCCCAGCAGCAGGATGTTGAGCCAGTAGATCAACATGGCCAGCCGGAACGTGATGAAGGCGTTCAGCAGCGCCGTCGAGAACGGCATCAGGACGACGACCAGCAGGAAGATCAGGTGGATCCAGGTCAGCCGGTGGTCGCTGCGCACGAAGTGGTTGAGCTGCGTCTGCTGTCCGACCCAGAAGATGCCCAGGGTCAGAAAGCTCATGAGGTACGTCAGGACCTCCGGCCCGAGCGGCGCGAGGGCGCTCCGGAGGGTCGCCTCCAGGCGCATCGCGTCCCCCGCCCACAGCGGCTGCTCCACCTGGGAGAGCGCGGCGGTGGGGACGTGGACGTTCAGGACCAGGATCGTCATCGCCACCGCGAAGATGCCGTCGCTCAGCGCCTCCAGGCGGCCGAGGCTCTGTCCCGAGATGTGGAAGTACGAGCGGGCCATGACCGATACAGGCTAGCCCACCTCGGCGGCCCGGGTGGAGCGCCCCCATCGCCTGACATGCGTCATGGCGATCGATGACAAAGCGCACTGGACCCGGGGGCTCGGGCGCGACTAGGCTGCACGCCATGGAGTCGAGCTCACAAACGCAGGGACGTACGACCGGGAGTCAGTTCAACACGTCCGTCCGTTCGACGCTGCTGGGCCTGGTCCCGAGCATCGTCGTCAACGGCGTCCTGCCGTTCGTGCTGTACCAGATCCTGACCGGGCGGGGCGTGCCGGCGCTGACGGCGCTGCTCGTGACCTCGGTCTTCCCGCTCGCCGGCATCGGGTTCGGGTGGTCGAGGCGGGGCAGCCTCGACGCCATCGGCGTGATCTCGCTGATCTTCATCGTGGCCGGCATCGCGACCTCGTTCATCTCCGGCAATCCCCGCTTCTACCTCGTCAAGGAGTCGTTCGGGACCGGCGCCTTCGGCCTGGCCATGCTGATCTCGCTCGCCTTCGCCCGCCCACTCATGTTCTACCTGAGCCGCCAGGGCGCGACCGGCGGCAACCCCGAGGCGGTCGCCCGCTGGAACGGCCTGTGGACGACGGCGCCGGCGTTCCGCCGCATGCTTCGGGTCATGACGGTCGTCTGGGGCGGCGGGCTCGTGATCGAGGCCGCCGTCCGGGTCGTCCTCGCCCTCGTCGCCCCGGCGTCGGTCGTGCTCGCCGTCGGCCAGGTGATGGCCTATGTCGCCATCGCGGTTCTGCTGCTCTGGACGTTCAGCTACGGCCGCTCCGTCCAGCGCCGCGGCGAAGCGCTCCAGGCCCAGGCCCAGGCGGAGGCCGAGGCCGGGCTCGAGGCTCCCGCGAAGGCGTGACCGGTCGTCCGCCGGGGCGCGCGATACGATCAGTCCGATCCAGGTGGTCGCCCACGAGGCGGGCGGCCCCTGGCGAGGAACACGGACGAGGAGCCCCATGGGAGAACAGGTCACGAAGGTCGCCGAGCTGCTCCACGAAGCGGCCGAGACCCACCACACCGTCTATCGGATCGTCGACGGCGCCGACGACGACTGGGCATCCTGGTACGGGGATTGGCTGGTCCGGCTGTCGGAGCTGCCCCAGATCCTGGGCACGTCGCCGGTGCGCAGCGAGCTGATCTACCTCCTGGTCGGCCTCGACAGGGAGTACGTCCAGGGCAAGCCGGACGAGGCGTGGGAGTCGTACTACGCACGAGCGATCGTGGAGCACTTCTCGAGACCGCCGGCGGAGATCGGCTGAGCCGGGACGAGACAGTCTGTCCACCCTCAGACGCCGGGCCCGCCCTGGGCACGACGGCACTTCCGCATGGTCGCGAGCATGCACCTCTGCTCGCAGTCGAGCAACGTGCCCTTGCCACGCCTCGCGGGCACGGTTGACGAGTCGAGTCACGTCAAACCGGTTGGCGGACCCGCGGCCTGCCCACCGACCAGCCGGGCCTGCTCCCTGAAGAACGCCAGCAGCCGCTGACGAGGTGACCGCCCAGGCCGGCGCGCGAGCGATCCGAGATCGCGCCGCTCGACCGCGCCCTCGCCCCGCCGCGAGGCCGAGTTGTTCGAAGCGCTTCGACCGCGAATAATCAAGGTCGCCCGTTTGGCCTCCGGCAGCTTCGACGCGGAAGAGGAGAGAAGACGATGTCGGGTTCGTCTGTCGTCCGCCGTCTCGCCGCCAGCCTGACCATCGCCGCCGTGGTGTGCGGGGTCACCGCCCTCGCCGCCGTCACGCCGGCGCTGGCGGCCACGTCGATCACGATCAATGGGACCGGCAGCGGCCGGGTGTTCGCCGGCATCGGCGCCATCAGCGGCGGCGGCGGCAACAGCCGGCTGCTGATCGACTACCCGGACCCGGCGCGCAGCCAGGTCCTCGACTACCTGTTCAAGCCCGGCGCGGGAGCGTCGCTGCAGATCCTGAAGGTCGAGATCGGCGGCGACACCAACTCCACGAGCGGCGCCGAGCCCAGCCACGAGCACACCGCCGGCGCGATCAGCTGCGGCCGCGGCTACGAGTGGTGGCTCATGGAGCAGGCGAAGTCGCGCAATCCGGGCATCCGGCTGTACGGCCTGTCCTGGGGGGCGCCGGGCTGGCTCGGCAGCACGTTCTTCACGACCAGCACCATCAGCTACCTGGTGGCCTGGCTCAACTGCGCCAGGCAGAACGGCCTGACGATCGACTACCTGGGCGGCTGGAACGAGCGCGGCTTCGACAAGGGCTGGTACGAGAACCTGCGCGCCGCCCTCAACTCGAACGGGTTCAGCGCCGTGAAGGTCGTCGCGGACGACGCCGGCTCGGGCTGGGCCGTCGCCGACGCCATGGTCGCCGACCCGACGTTCGCGGCCGCGGTCGACATCGTCGGCACCCACTACGTGTGCGGGTACCGGTCGTCCCAGTCCAACTGCCCGAGCACGGCCAACGCGCTGGCCACGGGCAAGCCGCTGTGGGCCAGCGAGAACGGCTCGGACGACCTCGACGCCGGGGCGGTCAACCTGGCGCGCGGCATCAACCGCGACTACATCGACGGCCACATGACCGCGTACATCAACTGGCCGCTGGTCGCCGCCATCACGCCCAACCTGCCGTTCCCGACCATGGGCCTGGCGCTCGCGCCGCAGCCGTGGTCGGGCTTCTACTCGATCGGCAAGAACGCCTGGGTGGTCGCCCAGACCACCCAGTTCACCGCGCCCGGCTGGCAGTACCTCGACTCGGCCAGCGGCTACCTCGGCGGGAACCGCGCCAATGGCAGCTTCGTCACGCTGAAGTCCACCAACAACAGCGACTACAGCACCGTGATCGAGACGATGGACGCGACCGCCGCGCAGACGGCCACGTTCTCGGTGACGGGCGGCCTGTCGACCGGCACGGTCCACGTGTGGACCAGCCGCGTCGGGTCCAGCAGCCCGGCCGACTTCCTCGTCCACGCCTCGGACGTCACGCCGGCGGGCGGCACCTTCACGGTCACCCTGCAGCCGGGCTTCGTGTACACGCTCACGACGACGACCGGACAGGGCAGGAGCACCGCGACCAGCGGCGGCCGCTCGTCGCTGGCACTGCCGTACTCGGACGGCTACGACAGCTACGCGACCGGCGCCGAGGCGCGGTACCTGATGGACCAGCAGGGCGCCTTCGAGGTGGCCGCGTGCGCGGCGGGCCGCGCCGGTCGCTGCGTGCAGCAGATGAGCGCCCAGGCGCCGATCACGTGGGACACGCTCAGCGATCCGTACGCGCTGCTGGGCGACCTGGGCTGGAGCAACTACGCGGTCGCCTCCGACGTCCTGCTGTCGCAGCCCGGCTACGTGGAGGTGATCGGCCGGGCGTCCACGCAGCACAGCTTCGGGCCGGCCGGCCTCGACGCGTACTACTTCCGGGTCAGCGACACCGGCCAGTGGTCGATCCTGCGCAACGACACCAACAACACGATGACGACGCTGCGCAGCGGCACCGTCGCCGCGCTCGGGACCAATCGCTGGCACACCCTCTCGCTCACCTTCTCGGGCACGACGATCACCGCGGCGGTGGACGGCGCCTCGGTCGGGTCGGTCACGGACACCGCGTGGAGCGTCGGCCAGGTGGGCCTGGGCACGAGCCAGGGTGAGACCGCGCAGTTCGACAACCTCTCCGTCACGAGCGTCGCCGGCCCGCCGCCGCCGCCGAGCGGCATCCTGCGGGGCGCTGGCTCGGGGCGCTGCCTGGACGTGCCCAACCAGAGCCAGACCAACGGCACGCAGCTGGACATCTGGGACTGCAACGGGGGCACCAACCAGCAGTGGACCGCGACCGCCGGCGGTCAGCTGACCGTGTATGGCACGAAGTGCCTCGACGCCTCCGGCCACGGCACCTCCCCCGGCACCAGGGTGGTGATCTGGGACTGCAACGGCGGCAGCAACCAGCGCTGGACGCTGAACGCCGACGGCACGATCGTGGGCGTGGAGTCCAGCCTGTGCCTGGACGTCACGGGCGCCGGCACGGCCAACGGCACGCTGGTCGAGATCTGGACGTGCAACGGGGGCGGCAACCAGCGCTGGTCCCGGAGCTGACGGCTGTGCGGGCCCGGGCCGTCATGCCCGGGCCCGCACGATCGGCCGATCGTACGGGTCTGGCTGTACGAGTGTCCGTGGTCCGGGACGGTGTCCCGTTCCTAGCCTGCTCCGACGGTGTCGACCATGGAGTGGGAGTCACGAGGGAACGGACGAATGGACATCGAGCGCCTCGACGACGGGGCCGACTTCGCCGCGCTCCTGCGCTGGTGCCGGCGCCGGGCGGGCCTCGGCCAGGCGACCCTCGCCGAGCTGTCCGGCCTGGGGGTCCGCACCATCCGCGACCTGGAGCTGGGCCGCACCTCCCACCCCCACCGCGAGTCGGTCCGGCTCCTCGCCGACGCGCTGGGACTGGAGGGCGACGCCGGCGAGCGGTTCCGCCGCGCCGCCGGCCACGCGCCCCGCGCCGAGCCGCTGCACCTCCCCGCCCGGCCCGGGCAGCTGCCCCCCGACCTCGCCGACTTCACCGGCCGCGCCGAGCAGCTGGCGGCGCTGCGCGGGCTGCTCACGGCGGGCGCGCGCCCGGCGCCCGCCGTGGTCGTGCTCGGCGGGCAGCCCGGCGCCGGCAAGACCGCCCTCGCCGTCCGCGCCGGCCACGAGCTCGAGTCGCAGTTCCCCCACGGGTGCCTGCACGCGGACCTGCGCGGCACCGGGCCCGCGCCGCTGACGCCCGGCGCCGTTCTGGCCTCGTTCCTGCGCGCCCTCGGCGTGGACGGGGCCGACGTCCCCGCCGACGTGGACGGCCGCGTCGCCCTCTACCGGTCGTGCACGGCCGGCCGCCGCGTGCTGGTGCTGCTCGACGACGCCGCCGCCGAGGCGCAGGTCCGGCCGCTGCTGCCCAGCGGCGCCGGCTGCGCCGCGCTGGTCACCAGCCGGACGCGGCTGGCCGGGCTGGAGGCGGCCGTGTCGCTGCCCGTCGGCGTGCTCGAGCCGTCCGAGGCCGTCCGCCTGCTGGGCCGGGTGGCCGGGGCGGCGCGGGTGGCGGCCGAGCCCGCCGCGGCCACCGCGATCGTCGAGCGCTGCGCCTTCCTCCCCCTCGCCGTCCGGATCGCGGGCGCGCGGCTCGCCGGCCGGCCCCACTGGAAGCTGTCGCGGCTGACCGCCGTGCTGGACGACGACCGGCGGCGGCTGGACGAGCTGCGCGCCGGAGACCTGAACGTGCGCGCCAGCATCGCCGTGAGCTACCGGCTGCTCGGCACGGACGCCCGCACCGCGCTCAGGCGCATCGGGCTGCTGGACGCGCCGGACTTCGGCGTCTGGGCGGGCGCCGCGCTCGTGGACGCCGGCGTCGAGCGGGCCGAGCACCTCTGCGAGCGGCTGGTGGAGGCCCACCTGCTGGAGCTCGCGGGCGAGGACGCGGCCGGGCACGCGCGCTACCGGATGCCGGACCTGGTGCGGGCCTTCGCGCGCGAGCGGCTGCTCAGGGAGGAGTCGCCCGACAGTCGGGCGGAGGCCCTGCGCCGGGTCGTCGATCGCGGCCTGCAGCTCGCCGACCGGGTGGCCCGGCTCGGCGGAGGGCCCTCGCCGCGATGAACCGGTGCGTGCACGAGCTCTTCGAGGAGTGGGCGGACCGCACGCCGGACGCCCCCGCGCTCCTCTACGACGGCCACGAGCTGACCTATCGCGAGCTGGACGCGCGCGCGAACCGGCTGGCCCACCACCTGCGCCGGCTGGGCGTCGGGCCCGAGTCGCGCGTCGCCACCTGCTTCGAGCACTCCGCGGACTGGGTGGTCGGGGCGCTGGCGGCCCTGAAGGCCGGCGCCGCGTACGTCCCGCTGGACCCGGCCCATCCCTCCGACCGGCTGGCCTACCTGTGCGAGGACGCCGGCGTCAGCGCCCTGCTCCTCCACCGGAGCCTGGCCGAGCGCGTCCCGTACGACCGCGCGCACCGCGTCCACCTGGATGCGGACGCCGCCGTCCTCGCCCGCGAGCCCGCGGACCGGCCGCCGCCGGCCGCCGGCCCGGACCACCTCGCGTACGTCCTCTACACGTCCGGCTCCACCGGGCGGCCGAAGGGCGTCGGGATCACGCACCGCAACGTCGTCACCCGCAGTCGCGACAACGGGTTCCTGGCCGTCCGGCCGGCCGAGACGGTGGCGCAGGCCTGCAGCCACTCGTTCGACGCGTCCACGCTGGAGATCTGGAACGCGCTCCTGAACGGCGCCCGGCTCGTGGGCATCCGCCGCGAGGACCAGCTCGACGCGGCGCGCCTGCACGAGACGCTCCGGGCGGCCGGCGTCGACGTCATGTTCGCGCCGATCGCGGTCGTCGAGCACGTGGTGGCCGAGCGGCCGGACGCGTTCGCGAGCCTGCGCTGCCTGATGACCGGGGCCGACCGGGTCGAGGCCCACACGGTCCGGCGCATCCTCGAGGCGGGCCCGCCGCGGGAGCTCCTGAACCTCTACGGCCCCACCGAGGGGACGATCCTCGCCACCGCCCACCGCTGCAGCGACCTCGCCTCCGGCGAGACGAGCGTCCCGATCGGGCGCGCGATCGCGCGCACGGACG
>VBJR01000042.1:0-14023 GCA_005880175.1 Chloroflexota bacterium | reverse complement strand
GTCAAGATCCGGGGCGTCCGGATCGAGCTGGGCGAGATCGAGGCCTGCCTGCACGACTCGGACCGCGTCCGCGAGGCGACGGTGCAGGCGATCCCCGGCCCGGCCGGCGAGCCGCAGCTCGTCGCCTGGGTGGTGGCGGGCGCGCCGGACGTGACCGCGGACGAGCTGCGCGCTCGGCTGTGGGAGCGGCTGCCGGCCTCGATGGTGCCCGCCGACGTGGTGCTGGTGCCGTCGCTGCCGCTGACCGCGAACGGCAAGCTGGACGTCCGCGCCCTGGCGGACCTGGCGCGCCCCGCCCCGGCGGCGCTGGTCGCGCCCCGGACCCCGACCGAGGAGCACATCGCGGGCATCTGGCGCGAGGTGCTCGAGCTGCCCGCCGTCGGCGTGCACGACAGCTTCTTCGAGCTGGGCGGACACTCTCTGACGGCGACCCGGCTGGCGGCGCGTCTGAGCGCGTCGCTGCACGTGGACCTGACGCTGCGGATGATCCTCGAGCGGCAGACGATCGCGGAGCTGGCGGAGGCGATCGAGCCACTCCGGGCGGGCGGCGGCGGGACCGCCGCGATCGGTCGGGACAGCCGGCCGAGGCGCAGCGTCGAGGACCTCCTCGACGAGGTGATGGGCCTGTCGGACGACGAGGTCGCCGCCCTGGTGGACGCCGGTGCCTGACCTCTTCGACCGCCTGGACGCGCTGGCGCCCGACCGGCGCGACGCCTTCCTGGCCCTGCTGGCCGAGCGTGGCCCCGAGTTCGACGTCCACCCGGCGTCGTTCGCCCAGCGGCGCATGTGGCTGCTCGGCCAGCTCCATCCGGAGAGCCGCGCGTACAGCTGCCCGTTCGCGTTCCGCCTGACCGGCCGGCTCGACACGCGGGCGCTGGAACGGGCGCTGGCCGGCCTGATCGCCCGCCACGACGCGCTCCGGACGGTGTTCATCGAGGTGGACGGCGAGCCGCGCCAGCTGGTGCTCCCCGGCGTCCCGTTCGCGCTGGACGTCGCCCGGGCGCCCGAGGCGTCCGACCCGGAGGCGTGGGCGGCGGACCGGGCGGCGCGCGAGGCGCGCCGCCCGTTCGACCTGCGCCGCGGGCCGCCGATCCGGGCCAGCGCGCTGCACCTGGGCGGCGACCGGTGGCTGCTCGTCCTCGTCCTCCACCACATCGTCGCGGACGGCTGGAGCCTGACCATCCTCCTCCGCGAGCTGGAGCTGCTCTACGAGGCCGAGCTCGGGGGCCGCCGCGCCGACCTGCCGCCGCTCGAGGTCCGGTACAGCGACTACGCGCGCTGGCAGCACGAGCGGATGGGGGGCGAGGAGCGTGAGGTCCAGCTGCGGTACTGGCGCGACCTGCTGGCGGAGGCGCCGCGACTGCTGGAGCTGCCCGCCGATCGGCCCCGACGGGCGGCGCCCTCGACCGGGGGGCGGCAGCACGCGTTCGCGTGGCCGGCCGCGACGAGCCGGGCGGTCGACGCGTTCTGCCGGTCGCACGGCGTGACGCCGTTCATGGCGCTGCTCGCCGGCTGGACGGCGCTGCTGCACCGGTACAACGGGTCGGCCGAGGTCGTCGTCGGCGCCCCGTTCGCCAACCGCGCGCGCCCCGAGGTCGAGGGCGTCGTCGGGCTCTTCGTGAACACCGTCGCGATGCGGACGCGGGTGCCGGACGGGGCGACGTTCCGCGACCTGGTCGCCCGCGTCCGGGAGGCGACGCTGGGCGCCCAGGCGCACCAGGAGCTGCCGTTCGACCTGCTCGTGGACGCGCTCCAGCCCGAGCGCAGCCTGAGCCACAACCCCATCTACCAGGTGATCTTCGTCGTCCAGGACGACGGCATCCGGACGCTGCGGCTGCGCGGCCTCGACGCGCGCCCGGAGCCCATCCACGCCGGCGGCTCGACGGTGGACCTCACGCTGGAGGTCCTCCCCGGCCCCGCCGGGCTGGAGGGGACCGCGACGTACGACGCCGACCTCTTCGAGCCGCGGACGGTGGAGCGGATGGTCGGCCACTACCTGACCCTGGTCGAGGCGGCGCTGGCCAGCCCCGACCGCCAGGTGGCCGACCTCCCGCTGCTCGCGCCGCGCGAGCGCGCCGAGCTTGCCGCGTGGTCGGCCGGCCCCGCGGCCGCGGCGCCGGCGCGCCGCCTGGACGATCTGTTCCGCGAGCAGGCGCGGCGGTCGCCGGACGCGATCGCGGTCGAGGGCGACGCGCTGCGGCTGACGTACCGGGAGCTGGAGGAGCGCGCCGGCCGGCTGGCCCGGCGTCTCGCCCGCCTCGGCGTCGGCCGCGAGCGGCTGGCCGGCGTGCTGGTCGAGCGGTCGCCGGAGCTGGTGGTCGGGCTGCTGGGCGTGCTCGAGGCCGGCGGCGCCTACGTGCCGCTGGACCCGAGCTACCCGGCGGAGCGGCTGCGGTCGATGCTGGAGGACAGCGGCGCCGCCGTGCTCGTCACGCAGTCGCACCTGCGTGACCGGGTCGGCGGGTACGCGGGCGAGGTGGTGTGCCTCGACGACGCGAGGCCGGACGATCCCGCCCCACTCGCGCCACCGCCCGACGGCGTGGACGACCTCGCCTACGTCATCTACACGTCGGGCTCGACCGGCAGGCCCAAGGGCGTGATGGTGACGCACCGGCAGCTCGGCGCCTACTGCCATGCCCTGCGGGACGTGCTGGCCCCGTCCGGATCGCTGGCCGGGTGGCGCTTCGGCCTCGTCTCGACGCCGGCGACCGACCTCGGCAACACGGCGATCTTCCCGGCGCTCGCGTTCGGCGGGTGCCTCCGCGTGCTCTCGGCCGAGGCGGCCATGGACGGCGACGCGTTCGCGAGCGCCGTGGCGGACGCGCCCCTCGACGTGCTCAAGACGACGCCGACCCAGCTGCGGGCGCTGCTCCAGACGGCCGCGCCCGGCCAGGTGGTCCCGCGGCGCTGGCTGATCGCCGGGGGCGAGTCCCTGTCCTGGGACCTGGTCGACCAGCTGACCGGCCGCGGCGGCGGGCGAGTGCTCTGCCACTACGGCCCCACCGAGACGACCGTCGGCTGCTCGACCCACGAGGCGGCGGCGCGCGGCGCCAGGGCGGCCACGGTCCCGATCGGACGGCCGCTCGCCGGCATGGCGCTGCACGTGCTGGACCGGCGCGGCGAGCCCGTGCCGGCGGGCGTCCCCGGCGAGCTGTACGTCGGCGGCCCGCAGGTGGCGCGCGGCTACCTGGGCCGCCCCGCCGCGACGGCCGAGCGGTTCGTGCCCGACCCGTTGGGCGGCGCTCCCGGGGGCCGGCTCTACCGGACCGGCGACCTGGCCCGGCGCCTGGGCGACGGCACCGTCGAGTTCCTGGGCCGGATCGACCACCAGGTGAAGGTGCGCGGCTTCCGGGTCGAGCCGGCCGAGGTGGAGTCGGTGCTGGAGCGCCACCCGGACGTGGGCGCCGCCGTCGTCCGGGCCTGGAGCGGCGCGGGCGGGGAGGCCCGGCTCGCGGCGTACGTGCTGCCGCGGCCGGGACGGGCGCCGGCCGCGCCCGAGCTGCGCCGGCACGTGGCGGCGGCGCTGCCGGACCACATGGTCCCGGCCGCGTTCGTGACGCTCGACCGGCTGCCGCTGCTCGCCAACGGCAAGGTGGACCGCGCCCGGCTGCCCGAGCCGGACCGGGAGCGGCCGGAGCTGCGGCAGGAGTACGTCGCCCCCGGCACGCCGCTGGAGGAGCGCGTGGCCGGCGTCTGGTCGGCGGTCCTCGGCGTGGACCGCGTGGGTGTGCACGACGGCTTCTTCGAGCTCGGCGGCAGCTCGGTGCTGCTGGTCAGGGCGCGCGCCCGGCTGCGGCAGGCGCTGGGCCGCGACGTCCCGATGGTGGCGCTGTTCCAGCACCCGACGGTCCGCGCCCTGGCGGCGCACCTGGCCGGCGGCGACGAGCCGCGGGCGCCCGGGGGCGACGGCGCCGACCGGCGGGCGCGGGCGCGGCTGGAGCGGTCGCGGCGCGGCGCCGCCCTGCGCTCGGATCGGGAGGGCGGGCGGTGAACGGGACCGAGATCGCGATCATCGGCATGTCCGGCCGCTTCCCGGGCGCGGACGACGTGGACGCGCTCTGGCGCAACGTCGAGGCCGGGATCGAGGCGATCTCCACGTTCACCGTCGAGCAGGTCGAGGCGGCGGGCGTGCCCGGCCGGCTGGCGCGCCGCCCCGACTACGTGCGGGCGGGCGGCGTCGTGGCCGGCGCGGACCGGTTCGACGCCGCCTTCTTCGGCTGCTCGCCCCGCGACGCGGAGCTGCTCGACCCGCAGCAGCGCGTGTTCCTGGAGTGCGCCTGGGAGGCGCTGGAGGCCGCCGGGTGCGCGTCCGAGCGGTATCCGGGCCTGATCGGCGTCTACGCCGGCGCCGGCTTCAACCACTACCTGCTGCGGAACCTGGCCGGCAACCCGGACGTCGAGGAGCGCGTCGGCGAGCAGGAGCTGCGCCTGGCCAACGAGAAGGACACGCTGGCCACGCGCGTCTCCTATCTCCTCGACCTCCGGGGGCCCGCCCTGACCGTGCAGACCGCCTGCTCGACCTCGCTGGTGGCGGTCCACGTCGCCTGCCAGGCGCTGCTGAACGGCGAGTGCGACGTCGCGCTCGCGGGCGGCGTCTCCATCCGCGCCCCCCAGGGCACCGGCTACCTCTTCCGCGAGGGCGGGGTGCAGTCCCCCGACGGCCGCTGCCGGCCGTTCGACGCCCGGGCGCACGGCACGGTCGGCGGCGCGGGGGCCGGCGTCGTGGTGCTGCGGCCGCTCGCCGACGCGATCCGCGATCGCGACCCGGTGCGCGCGGTGATCCGGGGCTCGGCGATCAACAACGACGGCGCCACGAAGGTCGGGTTCACCGCGCCCAGCGTCGGCGGCCAGGCCGCCGCCATCGGGATGGCTCTGCGCCTGGCGGAGGTGGACCCGGCGACCGTGTCGTACGTCGAGACGCACGGCACCGGCACCGTGCTCGGCGACCCGATCGAGTTCGAGGCGCTCCGCCAGGCGTTCGCGGGGCCGGAGGGGGGCAGCGGCTGGTGCACGCTCGGCACCCTCAAGGCGCTGATCGGCCACCTGGACGCCGCCGCCGGCGTCGCCGGGCTGATCAAGACCGCGCTGGCGCTGGAGCACGCCACGCTGCCGCCGAGCCCGCACTTCGAGACCCCGAACCCGGCGATCGACCTGGAGGGCAGCCCGTTCGCGTTCCTCCGCGAGGCCCGGCCGTGGCCGCGGGGGGCGCAGCCGCGCCGGGCCGGCGTCAGCTCGTTCGGCATCGGCGGCACCAACGCCCACGTGGTGCTGGAGGAGGCGCCGCCGCGGCCGCCGGCCGGGTCCGCCGGGCCGCACCTGCTCGTGCTCTCGGCGCGGACGGAGGCGGCGCTGGCGGAGAGCCGCGACCGCCTGCGGGCGCACCTGGAGGCGCACCCGGACCTGCCGCTCGGCGACGTCGCCCACACGCTGCGGGTCGGCCGCCGGACGTTCTCCCACCGGCTGGCCGCCGTCGGCGCCGGCCGGGCGGAGGCGATCGAGGCGCTCCGGCCCGGCGGCCGGGCGTGGACCGGCGTCCAGGAGGCGTCGGGCCGGCCGGTCGCGTTCCTGTTCCCCGGCCAGGGCACGCAGTACGCCGGCATGGGCCACGGGCTCTACGACGGCGAGCCCGTGTTCCGCGAGCACATCGATCGCTGCGCGGAGCTGCTGCGGCCCCACCTCGGGTTCGACGTGCGCGAGGCGCTCTACCCGGCGCCCGGCGCTGACGAGCGGCGGGCGCGCGCCCTCCAGCACACCGCCACCACCCAGCCGGCGCTGTTCGCGGTCATGTACGCGCTGGCCCGTCTGTGGCAGTCGTGGGGCGTCCAGCCGGCGGCGATGCTCGGCCACAGCATCGGCGAGTACGTCGCCGCCTGCCTGGCGGACACGTTCACGCTGGAGGAGGCGATCGAGGTGGTCGCCGCCCGGGGCCGTCTGATGGCGACCCTGCCCGAGGGGTCGATGCTGTCGGTGAACCTGGCGGCCGGGGACCTGGCGCCGCACCTCGGTCCGGACGTCGAGGTCGCCGCCGACAACGCGCCCCGGCTGTGCGTCGCCTCGGGCCCCCACGCCGCGATCGAGGCGCTGGCGGCGCGGCTGCGGGACTCGGGCGTCTCCTGCCAGCCGCTGCGCACGTCGCACGCCTTCCACTCCGCGATGACGGAGCCGATCCTGGACGAGTTCGCGGCGGTCGTCGGCCGGATCGGGCCGCGGCCGCCGCGCATGCCGTTCGTCTCGAACGTGACCGGGCGCTGGATCACCGCGGAGGAGGCCGCCGACCCGGCCCACTGGGCGCGCCACGTGCGCGGGACCGTCCGATTCCGCGAGGGCGTCGGGACGCTGCTGCGGGACGGCCACGAGGTCGTCCTGGAGGTCGGCCCGGGGAGCGCGCTGGGCACGCTGGCCCGCCAGCAGTCCGTGCCGGTCGTTGTCGCGTCGATGCGCTCCGCCCGGCAGGAGCAGCCGGACGCCGAGGTCGTGCTCGCCGCGCTGGGCCGGCTGTGGCTGGCGGGCGCCGCGGTGGACTGGGAGGCGCTGGCCGCGCCCCGGGAGCCGGGCCGGGTGCCGCTGCCGTCCTATCCGTTCCAGCGCCAGCGGTACTGGATCGACGCGCCCGGCTCCCGGCCGGCCGCGGCGCCGGCGGCGCGGACGCTGCACGAGCGGCCGGAGGTGAGCAGCGCCTACGAGGCGCCGGCGGGCGAGGCGGAGCGGCGCATCCTGGCGATCTGGCAGGACCTGCTGGGGATCGACGAGATCGGCGTCCGCGACAACTTCTTCGAGCTGGGCGGGCACTCGCTGCTGGCGACGCAGATCATCGCCAGGGTCAGGGACGAGCTGGAGGTGGACCTCTCCCCCGCCGCCATCTTCGAGGCGGTGACGATCGCTGACCTGGCCGCCCTGGTCGAGGCCGGACGCGGGGAGGAGCCCGCCGACGAGGACGTGATGGCGGAGCTGCTGGCCGAGATCCAGGCCCTGACCCCCGCCGAGGTGGCCGCCGAGCTGGAGGCGTGACCCGCCCGGGCGGGATTGCCGTACGGCCGCCACCTCATGAGCCGGCCAGGACGTGGCGCCGGTACGGCAAGCCGGGCGCCCTACTCCCGCCGGCCCTCCACCACCACGCCAGGCCAGGCCGTCGCGCTCGCCCGCTGGACGAAGTCCAGCGCGGGGCCGTTGCGGCCCGTCTCCCGGTACGGCAGCACCACGCGCTCGCAGCCCCGCTCCACGGCGCGGGCCACCACGTGGCGCATCAGCTCGTCCTCCACGCCGCGACCCAGGGCCGGGCAGGAGACCAGGAACAGGTCCACCGTGCACGTCCGGTCCGCGAACGCCAGGCCGAGCGCGCCGCCCGTGCCGTAGTCGCCCAGCCGGTCGCGGACGCCGGCGAGCAGGTACTCCCGGCCGGGGTCGGCCAGCTCGCCCGCGATCGCCGCCTCCGGCCGCTCGATCCCCAGGTTGAAGTCGTGCGTCCGCTCGCTCATCTCCGCCAGGTACGAGACCTGCCCGCCGTCGAGCGGGCGGCACGTGACCTCGACCCCGAGGCGGGCGACGAACTCGTCCAGCGACAGCGACGGCGACCCGTTCGCATTCGCCTGCCGCGCCGGTGCCGGCGCCGCCGGCACCGGGAGCCGGTCCAGCGCGCCGCTCGCCCGGAGCTGGTCCGCCCAGCCCGCCGGCTTGCCCTCGACCAGGACCGGCACCGGGCCGCCCAGCCCCTCCCGCAGCGCCGGGTCCGCCGTCACCACGGCGACCTGCCGCGGCGGCAGGCCGAGGTCGGCGGCGATGCCGGCCACCTGGGCGGCCGGCGCGCGGTCGTCGAACGCCCACGCGTCGGCCAGCTCGTCCGCCAGCTCGGGGGCGATCCACGCCAGCTCGCGCCACACGCGGCCCTCCGACCCCGCCGATCGCAGGGCCACCGGGACCCCGGACGCGCGCAGGCTCGCGAGCGCCGGCAGCAGCGCCGGCCACGCCTCGGCGGCCCCGGGCGCGAGCAGCACGCTGTCCACGTCGAGCGCGACCGCCAGGCAGCCGCCGCCGAAGCGCAGCGCCAGCAGCCTCGCCACCCGGGCGGCCAGGCTCTGGAACACCGCCTCCGCGAACGGGATCCGGGCGAAGCGGAACAGGGACGGGTGGTACGCGCCCGAGCTGCCCGTCTGCCGGACGACGGCCTCCAGGTCGGCCACGCACACGTTCGGCAGGCCACCGAGCCTGGCGCGCACCGCCTCGCGGGCGGCGGCCGCGACGGCGGGGACGCCGGCCGGGTCGCCGTCGGCGCCGATCCCGTCCCACCCCGGCTCGGGCACCGCGGGCAGCACGAAGACGAGGCAGGCGCGCCAGCGCCGGACGGCGGCCACCGCCGCGTCCGCCACCGCCAGCAGGTCGCCGGCCTGGCCGGCCAGCTCCTCGAACCGCGGCGAGACCACCACGACGTCGGGCCGCGTCGCCGCCGTCTGGCTCGCCGCGTCCAGGCACTGCTGCACGATCTGGTTGTACGGCCCGATCTCGATCTCGGCCGGGTGCCCCGCCTCCTCCAGCAGGACGCCGAGGTACGGCGCCAGCGGGTCGATCGTGTAGCTCGCCAGCAGCGCGACGCGCAGCGCGGACGGCCGCGGCGCCCGGCTGATCTCGCGCCATCGCTTCCGGGTCTCCAGCGCGGACGTGGCCATACCGCCTCCTCAGCTCACCAGCTCACGCAGCCGGCCGGGGTCCTCGAACGTGACCGCCAGCTCGCGCAGGAACCCCACCGCGTCCCGGCCGTTCACGACGCGGTGGTCGTAGGAGATGCCGAGCGGGAAGCGCGAGCGCGCCGCCACCTCGCGCGTCTTCGTGAGGTACAGCTCCTCCTGGACCGCGCAGAGCGAGAGCATGCAGACCTGGGAGGGGAAGACGATCGGCAGGGCCAGGACCACGTCGCCGTCCGTGTGCAGCGAGATCGTGATGTTGCCCCCGGCCAGGTCCTCCTCGCGGAACGAGTCGCGCAGCGCCCGGATCCGGTAGTCCAGCAGGAGGTCGGCGATCCCGGCCGGCGTCAGCGCCGCCGCTCCGCTGACCACGGGGACGTACAGGCCCTTCCCGACGTCGACCGTGACGCCGACGTTGGCCTCGGCCGCCGTGACCACGGTTCCGTCCTCCCGGTAGGACCCGAAGAACAGCGGGAAGCGGTCGTGCAGGCGCGCGACCGCCGCGACCAGCAGCGCGGGCAGCCCGAGGCCGGTCGCCAGCGCGCCGTCCGCCAGGACCCTGACCGCCGCGTACGCGACCGGGATGGTCCGGTGCGCCTCGCTGACGACGCTCGCGACCGCGCGCTGGCCCCGGGACAGCGCCACGGACGGCGCGAGCGACGGCGCCGCGAGGGACGCCATCACCAGCGCCTCCACGTCCTCCCGCCGGATCAGGGTCCGGCCCAGGCCCGCGAGGCGAGCGGGGTCGATCCCGTGGGTGTCGATCAGCTCCTGCGCGGCCCTGGTGATCACCAGCGGCTCCGCCTCGGCCGGCGCCGGGCCGGTGCCGTCCAGGAACCGCCGCCGCTCCTCCTCGCTCGCGAACAGGTGGCCCACCACCGCGCCGAACTCGCACTCCTCGCCGGCCGCCGCCGTTCGCTGGAGGACTCCTCCCTCCTCCGCGACGAGCTCCTGCGTCGCCTTGGACGTCTCGATGACCGCCACCGCCGCCCCCGCGGGCACGACCTGGCCGTCCTCGAACAGCCACTCCATCAGCGTGCAGGCGACGTCGTTCGCGTTGACGGTCGGGACGACGATCTCAGCCGGATTCCGCCGCGCGAGCGGAAAGCCGGGCCCGATCCGCGTGTCGTCGGTGGAATCCGGCTCAGGCATCCAGGGCCTCCCCGATGGCGCGGGTGACGGTCCCGCTCTGCAGGAGGACGTCTCGCTCCAGGTGCGGGGCGGTCGGGATGACGCTGTCGCGCGAGCTGACGAGCAGGACCGGGCGCCGGAGCCGGCCCCACAGGCGGTCGTACACCCGGCGCGCCACCTCCGCGCCCCACGTGCCGCCGGCCGTGCTCTCCTCGGCGACGCACACCAGTCCCGCGCGCTCCAGCACCGGCAGCAGCGGCTCGAGGTCGAGCGGGTACAGCTGCGACGGGACGATCACCTGGCAGCTCAGCTCCAGCTCCACCAGGAGCTCCCGGGCGGCGGCCAGGGCCCGGCGCGCCACCCCGCCCGGCGCGACGATGACGCAGTCGGCGGCGGTGTCGTCCACGTACGCCCGCGCGACTGTCCGTCCAGCGTCGAGGTAGTCGAAGCGGAACAGCTCGTCCACCCGGCCGTCCGCGAGCATGCGCTCGCCGTACAGGCCCTTGTCCTCGAACAGCAGGCACGGCTCGCCGCGCCCGACCAGCCGCTCGAGCAGCGCGACGTTGTCGTGGAACGGCGACACCTCGAACAGCGCCAGGTCGGGGACGCCGACGAAGTGCTTCTGCGGGCACTGGCTGTGCGTCGGCCCGTAGCCGCGGTTGCCGCCCACCGGGCAGCGCACCACCAGGTGCATCGGCAGCCGGCGCCCGTACATCGCGACCGACTTGGCGGCGAAGTTCACGATCTGGTCGAACGCCAGCGTCACGAAGTCGCCGAACATGACCTCGACGATCGCCCGGTCGCCGGCCAGGGCCAGCCCGTTGCCGACGCCGACGATCGCACCCTCGCTGATCGGCGTCGTGAGGACGCGATCCGGATACCGCGTCGAGAGGCCCCTGGTGACCTTGAACGCGCCGCCGTACGGGTCCAGCACGTCCTCGCCCAGCAGGTACACCCGGGGGTCGTTCGCGAACACGGTGTGCAGCCCCCGGTTGAGGTTCTCCGCCACGCGTTCGGCGGCCTGCATCAGCCCGCCCACGTCGAGCGCGGCCGCGCCTCGACCTCGCGGACGGCGGCCGCCACGCGCTCGCGCTGGGCCCGGTCGGCGGCGTCGAAGACGAGCGGGAAGCGCTGCCGGTAGCGCTCGCACCAGTCGTGCTCGCGCGCCCGGCGCACCGCCGCCTCGTCGCGCGTGTCGTCGCCCTTGCTGTGCGGCCCGAGGCGGTGCGTCTCGAACTCCACGACCAGCGGGTGCGGGCAGCGCCGGGCATCGGCGATCGGCCCGGCCAGCTCGGCGCGGATGCCGGCGACGTCGCTGCCGGTGACCCGCACGTGGCGGACGCCGAACGCGGCCGCGCGGCCGGCCACGGTGCCCGCCATCTGGAGCCCGGTCGGCGTCGTCTGCGCGATCCCGTTGTGCTCCACCACGACGAGGAGCGGGAGGCGCCACAGGCTGGCCAGGTTGAGCGCCTCGTACACGGCGCCTTCGCCCCACGTCCCGTCGCCGATGAACACCGCGGCGAGCTGGCCGCGGCCGCGGCGCTGCAGGTGCAGCGCCATGCCGGCGGCGACCGGCAGGCTCTCGCCCTGCACTCCGGTCGAGAGGTACGTGTCCCGGTACAGGTGCTGGCTGCCGCCCAGCCCCTCCGGGTCGCCGAACCGGGCCAGGTAGTGGCCATGGCCGCGGTGGTTGCTGAATACGAAGTCGTCGTCCCGCAGCAGCGGGCGCAGCGCGACGGGGACGTACTCCTGGCCGAGGCAGGTGTGGGTGGTGCCGTTGAGCTTGCCCTGGGCGAACAGGTCGAGCAGGGTCTCCTCGAAGCGCCGGATCATCAGCAGCAGGTCCAGGTCGTCCCGGTCCACGTCCAGGGCGGCCGCGGTCTCGCCGACCTGGCCCGTCACGGCGGCCATCAGACCGCCACACCCTTGCGCCGCAGCGCCTCGCGGACGGCCCCCAGCGAGCGCAGGCCGCGGATCTCCTCGTGCGAGAACCCCACGCCGTACTGCTCCTCGAGCGTCACGACCAGCTCGATGTGCTGCTTGCTCGACCAGCCGGTCCGGCCGCCGGGCCCGTCGTCCTCCTCGAGCTGGTCGGGGGCGACGTCGATGACCGTGGCCACCAGTTCCTCGAGCGGGATCATCGGATGCCTCCTCCGGCCGGCTCGGCCGGCGCCGGCGCGGGGTCCGGCGGGTGCGGGGTGATGGACTCGACCCGGCGCACGGCCGGGGTCAGCGCGCTGACGGCGGTGACGGCGACGCCGGCCAGGCCGGACACGACGAAGATCAGCGCCATGCCGCCGCCCGGACCGGGATGGACCAGGCCGCCGAGCGCGCGCGCGAGCGCGCCGCCCGGCCGCATCGCCGGCTCCAGGACCGCGTCGGCCAGCGCGCCGGCTCGACCCGCTCCTGCCAGATCGACTGGCAGTAGCCGTCCACGAGCGGGATGCACGCCCAGGCGCAGAACCACGCGGCCGCCCACACCGCCAGGGTGTCGCCGATGCCGAGGAGCACGCGGCCCAGGACGCTGAAGACCAGGATCCCGAGCAGGACCCACGGCATCTTGACCGCGGGCGCCTTCGTCGCCGTCACGGCCAGGCCGCCGGCGATCCCGCCGATCGCGCCGATCGACATCACCGCGCCGAGCTGCACCTGGTCGCCGCCGGTCCGGGCCAGGATCATCGGCGTCAGCACGATCCAGCCCAGCCCGGCCATCAGGTTGATCGCGAACAGCATCGCCTGCAGCCCGCGCAGGCCGGCGTCGCCCCAGATGTGCTGGAACCCGACCAGCGCGCCCCGCCAGCCGGCGGCCGCGCGGGCCCGGGCCGCCGGCGCGGCCGCCGGCACCGCCACGAGGAACACCGTGCCGATCCCGATCGCGTAGGAGGCCACGTCCAGCGCCAGGACGCCCCGCACGCTCACGAACCCGAGCAGCGCCGCGGCCAGCGCCGGCGCGAAGACGCCGGGGATCGAGCCGCGACGAACGCGCCGGTCACGGCGTTCAGCGCGAACAGGTGCCAGACCGAGACCGAGTGCGTCGCGAACAGCGCCAGCGCGACGAGCACGGCCCCAGCGGAGCCCAGGTCGCTGAGGACGATCGTCAGGCGCCGGTTCCAGCGATCGATGAGCGCGCCGGCCAGGGGGCTGCACAGGACGGTCGCGCCGAACGCGAAGAACGTCATCAGCCCGACGTCCGTGGCCCGGTGGGTCTGCTGCCAGACGAAGATGGCGAGCGCGAAGTTCGTCATCCGCGTGCCCAGCACCGACGCGACCTGGCCCAGCCAGATGATCGTGAACGCGGACATCCCCTCCGGCCGGCCGCGATCGTTCATCGCCCCACCTCCAGCATTCGCAGCAGGCGCTCCCGCACCCGCTCCGCCAGTCCCTCCACGGTCGTCCGGCGGTGGAGGTTCCCGCTGTACCGGACGTCGATCCGCAGGCGCCGCCCGGTGACGGACGGCACGAAGTTGACCAGGTACGGCCACACGCCCTCGGCCCCCTCCGTCGGGCCGTACGACGCCGGGGAGATGGTGAACAGGTCGCCCTCGCCCGGCATGTCGTCGAACCCGTACTCGCCCAGGTAGTTGAAGCTGACCTGCGGGTCGGGCATCGCCGCCAGCCGCTGGCGCACCGCCGGGTCCTCGCGGACGTAGCGGAGGACGCCGAAGCCGAGGCCGTTCGCCGGCACGCCGTCCAGCCGCGACTTCACGGACCCGAGGTCGCCCCGATCGAAGCGGACCGGGTAGTAGACCTGGAACCAGCCGACCGTCCGGGAGAGGTCCACGTCCTCGAACAGGTCCTCCCGCCCGTGCCCGGCGAGCATGAGCGTGCACGAGTCCCGGCCGGTCCACTCCTGCACCTCGGCAGCCAGCGCGGCGACGAGCAGGTCGCTGGTGCGCACCCGCAGGTCCCGCGCCGCCCGCTCCGCGAGCCGCGCGGTCTGGTGCTCGTCCAGCCAGGTGGTGACGACGTCGATTGAGCCGAACGTATAGACGCCGCCGGGGTGGTCGATCGGGATGGCCTCGTCCTCGGGCCGGGCCTGCTCCAGCCAGTAGTCCAGCTCCTCGCGCGCCCGCTCCGACTGCGCGTGCGCGTGCAGGAGGTGCGCCCAGCGCCGGTATGACGTCGTCTTCGGCGGCAGCGCGGGCTCCTCGCCCCGCAGGAGCTGGCGGCAGACGGTCTCCAGGTCCTCGAGGAGGATGGCGCGAGACATCCCGTCC
>VBJR01000041.1:47677-54731 GCA_005880175.1 Chloroflexota bacterium | reverse complement strand
TAAAAGGCCGCTGCTCTGCCAGGCTGAGCTACACCGGCGCTGGGTCCCGGACGAGCCCGGGGGGCCAGCTCGCGGAGCAGGCGTGCACAGCTTACCGCCGGACCGGCAAGTAGCCGTTCAGGCCGAGCCCGCTGACCGGGTCGAGCCTGCCGGTCGGCCCCACCCTACCTGGGCTACGACCCGCAGGACCAGGCGGTCGCCGCCGTCGTCGGGCCGCGTTCGCACTCGGCCGGCCGTCACCAGGTGCTGGAGCAGCGTCGTCAGCTCCGCGTCGAAGTCTGCCGCCCGGGCCGGGCCCATTCGGTCTCGGGCGAAGCCGGCCTGGGAGTGGCGCGCCTCCACGTACTCCTCGATCGTCGGGTGCCACGTTCCCGCGAAGCGGAGGTGCCCCGCCCCCGTGAACAGGCCTCGCGTCACCAGCTCCCGGCCCAGGTCGTACGGTTGGTAGTCCTGGAGCGTGCTGTACCTCGGGATCAGCTCCGACTCCTCCTCCGTTCCCGTGCCCCAGTCGCGGTGGACGATCGCCAGCCACGCGCCCGGGTGGAGCGCGTCGTGCAGCCTCGGCAGCGCCACCCCCCACTCCATCCAGTGGAGGCTGTCGCCGGCCACCGCCAGACCGTATGGCGGGCGCAGGTCCGCGTCCTCCAGCCGGGACTGCACCCACCGCAGGTTCGGGTGGTCACCTCGCTCCTGCCGCCGCCCCTCCGCGATCATCGCCTCCGACACGTCCACCGCGTCCACGCGGTCGACGCTCTCCACCAGGGCTCTGCCCAGCTCGGCGGTGCCGCAGCCCGCGTCCAGGACAGCGCCGCCGTCGCTGCCCAGCAGCGACAGCAGCGCGTCCACCACGCCCGCCGGGTACGGCGGCCGGTGCCGGTACGCCCGGGCGACGGATTCGAGCTCGAACGCCTCGGCGTTCTCGGGGCGAAGCTGCGGCGGCTTGTCCGTCATGCGCGTAGGGTAGCGGCGGCCACAGGCTCCGCCGCAGCAGCAGCCGGCGCCGGCGGCGGGACCACGCAGTAGCTCACCAGCAGACCCGTCAGCCCGGCCACCACCGGGGCGCCCGCCCACAGGTGCACCGGCCACCACACGCCGTCGGCCACGATCAGCCCCCGGAAGTACAGCGCGTACAGCACCGCCGGGACGACGAACGCGAAGACCCGCAGCTGCGGCAGCCGCGCCGCCGACGGCCGCAGCGCCCGGTACGCCACGTCGGCCGCCACGCCGCCCAGCACGCCCACCAGGATCACCAGGTCGAGCCCATGGATCATCGTCACGAACACCGCGTTGACGCCCATCAGGAATGTCAGGCTGCCCAGGGGCAGGTCGAACCGCCGGACCAGCAGCAGCACGACGCCCATCAGCAGCGCCGACTGGAAGATCACGCCCAGGATCCCCAGCTCCTCGGCTGGCTGCGCCGGGACGAGCGTCGCCCCCAGCGCCGCCCACTGCGACGTGAACGGGTGGTCGAACTGGCCGAAGAACGTCAGCATCGTCAGCGTCAGCGTCGCCGACGCGATCGCCGGCCACCCGATCGCGCGGCCCGGCCGCCGCCACGCCGCCCGCAGCGCCCCGCTCCCGATCAGGCCGGCGCTCCCGATCAGGATCAGGTGCGTCGGGCTGACCAGCGCCTGGAAGTTGCGCTCGATGCCGAACGTCAGGTGCCAGCCCAGGTCCAGCACGCCGCCGATGCCGAAGAGCACGCACCCGACCAGCGACAGGCCGTAGCCGTCGGGCAGCACCCTCACCCACTCCCAGGGCCGGGCGCCGGTCCACGCCGCGCACAGGACCAGGAACGCCGTCGTCGCCGCGAACGACGCGTACAGCAGCGCGTGCCAGGGCGTGAAGAACGTCTCCAGCGTGCTGGCGACGTGCCCGTGCGCCCACGCGTCCACGTGCGCACCGACGGCGATCGCGGCCGCGAGGCCGACCGCCGCCCACTCGAAGCGCGAGCTGGCGCGGAGCGATCGCCCGCGGTCCGCTCGCGGCCGCGCCGGACTGTCGATCACCTTGGTCGCAGAGGTCATGCAGCCACGGTAGGGTCGCCCGCTCCGCCTGTCGTCGCCTCCGCGCCGGAGATCCGCACCCCCGCGCGGGCGAGGCCATCTCCTCCTCAGGTCGGAGAACCCGGCTCCACGACGCCCGTCTCGTACGCGAGCACGACCGCCTGGACCCGGTCGCGCAGCTCCAGCTTCGACAGGACGTGGCCGACGTGCGTCTTGATCGTCGACTCGCCCACGTGCAGCCGCCCGGCGATCTCCGCGTTGGACAGGCCGCGCGCGACCAGCTGGAACACCTCCCGCTCCCGCTCCGTGAGGTCGGCCAACCCGGCCGGCGGCACAGGCGCCGGCCGCCGCTGCGCGAAGCCCTCGACCAGCCGCCGCGTGACCGCCGGCGCCAGCAGCGCGTCGCCGGCCACCACGCCCCGCACGGCCGCCACCAGCGCCTCCGGCGGCGCGTCCTTGAGCAGGAAGCCGCTCGCGCCCGCCCGCAACGCCTCGTACACGTACTCGTCGTCGTCGAACGTCGTCAGCACCAGCACTCGCGGCGGCTCCGCGACCGCGCCGCCCAGGATCGCCCGGGTGGCCTGGATGCCGTCCCGGCGCGGCATGCGCACGTCCATCAGCACGACGTCGGGGCCCAGGTCGCGCGCCTGCCGCACCGCCTCGTCGCCGTCGCCCGGACCAGCGGCTGGTCGTCCACCAGCAGCAGCCGGATCACGCCGGCAGCAGCGCCCGCACGCGGAAGCCGCCGCCCTGGCGCGCGCCGACCTCCAGCTCGCCCCCGAACATGCCCACCCGCTCCCGCATGCCGGCCAGCCCGTGGCCGCCGGCCGCGCCGTTGGCGGACGACCCCGGGCCCCGGCCGTCGTCGGTGACCTCCACCTCCACGCCGGCGCCGCCGTACCGCACCACCACCACCGCCCCGGCGGCGCCGGCGTGACGGAGCGTGTTCGTCAGCGCCTCCTGCACGATGCGGTACGCGGACAGGTCCACGCCAGGCGGGAGCGGCCTCGACTCGCCCTCGGTCCGCAGCTCGACGGGCAGGCCCGCCGACCGCACGCGCTCCACCAGCTCGGGCAGTCGCCCCAGGCTCGGCTGGGGCTCGTGGTCTACCTCGGGCCCGGTGCGCAGGATGCCGACCAGCCGCCGCATGTCGCCCAGCGCCTCGCGGCCCAGCGCCTCGATGCCGCCGAGCACGGCCGCCCCCCGCTGCGGCTGCGCGGCCGCGATGCGGCGGCCCGCGCCCGCCTGCAGCACGATGACGCTCAGCGTGTGCGCGACCACGTCGTGCAGCTCGCGGGCGATGCGCACCCGCTCGTCGGCCACCGCGCGCCGGGACCGCTCCTCCTCCGCCGCGGTCAGCCGCATCGCCAGCTCCGCCTGCTCGCGCTGGCGGCGCAGGTTGTCGCCCAGGATCCACGCCGTGCCGAACAGCGCGTAGTTGTACGGCAGGTCGCTGAGGTTGACCTGGCCCCGGTAGTGCCAGTCGATCTGGAAGCTGACCGGGAGCAGGATCGCCGTGGCCGCGGCCGCGAACACGGACAGGCCCCATCGCGCGTGGTTCGCGACCGAGAACAGGGCGACCAGGACCGCGAACGTGAGCAGGAACGGGTTCGTGAAGCCGAACGCGATGTGCGCGATCGAGGCGGTGCCGACCACGAGCAGCACGGGGAACGGCTGGCGCCGCCGCAGCCCGATCGGAAGCGTGGCCAGCAGCGTCAGGAGCATGTCGAGCCAGCGGGGATCCATCTGGCACCCGCAGCCGGCGCGCTGGAGCTGGGCTCCGACGGTCACCGCGATCGCCAGCGCCCAGTCCAGGAGGTCGTCGCGAGGCCAGGCCCGGGTCACGCCGCGATCGTAGCCGCGGCCCGCGCCGGGCGCATCCACCTGCAGGAGGAGTCCGGCGCCCATGACCGCGGCCGCCTCCCGAACGGGAGGGGCCGCGACCAGGGCGCGCTCAGCCCGCCTGGTCCTCGACGACCGGCGTGGCCACCTCCTCGAACCCGAGGTGCAGCGCCTCCAGGATCTTGAGCGTCACCGCCAGGGAGGTCGGCCGGCCCGAGAAGAACCGATTCGCAGGCCGGCCGTCCCGACCAGCCCCAGCCAGCCCCCACGAGTTCCAGGCCGGCCCCGGCGAGTCCCTACGAGCCCCAGCCCGGACCAGCCAGCCCGGACCACCGGCTGTCACGTTGGCTGTCACGCCAGCACCTCACCCAGCAGCTCATCAAGCCGTGCTGCCGCCGCCTGCTGGCGGATGAACCCGGCGTGGCTGTAGTCCTCCGTCATCACAGCTCGGCTGTGTCGGAGCACTTCCTTGATGTCATCCATCGGCACGCCCATCGCTTGCAGCAGCGTGCTCGTCGTATGTCGCGAGTCGTGCAACCGCCGATGCTCGATCCCAGCGTCCTTGAGCATCCCGGCCCACACCTTCCACACCTGCTTGCCGTCCAACGGCGTGCCCACGGTCGAGACGAACACGTACGCGTCGTCAGCCACCGGGTTGTCACTGCCACGCCATCGGGCACCCAGCCTCATCCGCTCCTCGATCAGCCGCGCCCTGTGTTCATCCAGTACCCGCAGGAATACCCGCGTCAGCGCCACAGGAGCCTTGCTGCGCTCCGTCTTCGTGGGCACCAGTACCAGCGCACCGCGCTCATCTCAGCCTCTCGGAGCGCCGACGTGATGGCCAGCACCAGCAGCGCGAACAGCCGATGCTCCCGCATCGACTCTGCGCCCAGCAGCACCTTAGCTTCATCGTCGGACAGCGGGTTCGCTTCGCGCTTCTCGTACTTGGGAGGCTTGACCAGCTTGACCGGGTTGCGCGCGATCAGCTCCTCTCGCATCGCGGCCTGAACCATGCTGCTCAGCACCATCAGCGAGTACGCGACCATGGCCGGCGAGACGCCATCGACCAGCAACGCATCAGCCCACCTCGCCACCGTCGAGACGTTCAGCATCCGCAGCTTCACTCGGCGCAACCGAGGCTTGCCCGTCTCCGGGGCGATGTAGTCCCGCCTCACTTGCTCGTACCTGCGCCGCGTCCCGTACGCGAGCTTCGAGACGTACCGCGTCATCCACTCAGCAGCCCAGCCACCCACGGTCAGCTCATCGTTCGGCACCGGCTGACCCACATCCCGCACGCCGCACAGCTCTCGCAGTTCCGCAAGCGCCTTCTGTTGCGTGCGCGCGTACCTGTACTTCCGCTCGCGCGCACGCGCTCGCGCCCGACTCACGCCGCGCCGTCCACCTCGCCGAGCTGACGCCGCACGTACGCCTGAAGCTCTGACAACGGCACCCGCACGGCTTGCGGACCGCCCACCTCGATCGTTCGGACCTCGCGCCGATCGCGCAACCGGTAGAACTGCGTCTTGCTCACGCGCAGCCACGCGCACGCTTCGCGAATCGTCAGCAGGCCGGACTCCGAATCGCTCACCCCGCCCGACCACCCGTCAGCACTCGCACCGGACGCCCCGGCGCCCACCAACCACGTACCGAGTTCGCCCGAACGTTGTCATCGAGCCACGCCTGAAGACCGGCATGAGACACCCACATCCCGCGCCGGTCCCGACCCGCCGGCCACTCGCCACGCCGCACCATCCGGTACACCTGTGACCGGCTGACGCTGAGCATGTCCGCCACCTGCGCCGGCCGAAGCCGATCGCTCATACCATGACCGCACGCCGGAACGATCATCGACACTGCGTTTAAACGCCCCCGGCCACCGCTGAGCGCTGCCGCACGTCGCGCCTGTACTCAGCAGCAGCGACCGGACGGACCGGAGCCAGCTCGTTCACACACGCGTCGCACCACGCAGACCACGGCACGCCGTGCGCGCAACCCGGACGAAGACGCCGCTTGCGCTCCTCCCGCTCGTGCTTGATCTCCCTCAACTCCCGCGCAACCCGGTCGAGTGTCGCCTGCATCGTGGCCAGTTGACCTCGAAGGTCCCCCACAGCCTGCATCGCCATCCCTACGGGCACCAGTCCGCCGACTGGCGGATCACGACCGGAGCCGACCGATGGATGCGCATCCTCGCTGACGCCGTCCGACTCACGAACTGCGGCCCGTTGTCGGGCATCGCCCGAGCGCTCACGGCCCGCCACTGCGCCATGACCTCATGCGCGTTCTCGATCTCCGCAGCAGTCGGCCGGTAGTCGCCGTGAACGCCCGCGTCCGTCGCCATCACCAGCGTGAGCGCCGCGTCCCTGGCCTGATCGATCAGCACCCGCCACTCGCCCCAGGACACCGCGCCGGCCGTCTCGTTCTCCGTGTGCACCGTCACGCCCATGTCCGACCTCGCCTCCCGCATCACTAAATGCCGCCGCCTGTCGGCCAGCTATCGATCACCACATACAGAGCCGGCCCGCACGCCGACGCCCACTCGTTCTCGCAGGCATCGCACCGGACCCCGTCCGACACGCCATGAACACACGCGTTCGTCGTCACCGTCGCCACCTCCCCGCTAAGCCCGACTGCACCTGTAGGGTGCTGTGTTACGCGTGCCGCACCCGCCGGACGTCGCGCGCCCGTGTACGCGTCCCTTATTGCTGCGGACGTGTAGGGCACTGTGTTACGCGTCCGTGCCCTACCCGAACGGACCTGTTGACGAGCCGACTGCGAGCCGTGGAAACGCCCGTCCCGGTCCACTCCCGTCAACCCGGCATTGACGCTCAACGGCCGATCAGTGAGCGATGCGCCCTTCGGTCCGACCCCGTGGTTCGGGAGCGACATCGAGCGAGCGAGAGCGGGTTCCTGTCTTCGCCCCACCCGCTCGCCGGATTCGTCCGACCACTGATCGGCCCAAGGCGTCTCGACACTCACGGCATCGATCGACACCGGGACGGGCGGACCATCCGCCGAACCGCATCCTAGGTCGATCTGCGCCTTTTTGGCCGCTTCGGGCCGCCTACCTCGGATCATCCTAGGTCCATGATACCACGGCCGGATCGGTCGCGCCACATCGATCTAGGTCGGTTTAGCATGGCCTAGGTTGGTGTATATTAGCTATGTAATGCAGCCGGTCAACCCGAACGATCCACGGCCGATGTATC
>VBJR01000041.1:0-47621 GCA_005880175.1 Chloroflexota bacterium | reverse complement strand
AGGAGGGGTTCATCTTCACCGTCTCCGGCAGCGGCGTGTACGTCAGCAACACCGTCCATCCTCCAACCGACACGCCCGACGTACGCGGCATGATCGACGTTAGCCGCTACATCTACGAGATGGGCACACTGAAGAAGAATCCGCGTGCCGGATGGTCCATACCGGGCGTTCCGATACCCGAGACAATCGGCTCACACATCTTCCGAACAGCAGTGATCGGCATGATTCTTGCCGCCCTCGAAGGTGCCGACGTTGGCCGTACCGTGACGCTGTGCATCATTCACGACAATCACGAGTCAAGGATTGGCGACATCGCATCCGTGGCGCGGCCTTACGTGCGGACAGCCAAGCCTGAGTTGGTGGTGCAGCATCAGACCGAGCGCATGCCATCCGATGTACGCGACATCATTCGCAATGCAGCGCAAGAGTTCGAGTCGCACGAAACCCGAGAGGCCGTAATCGCCAAGGACGCTGACAGGCTCGAAGCTATCGTGCAGGGTCGAGAATACGAGCGCGAAGCGGGATACAACACCACTGAATGGCAAATGTCCGCCATCGCATCGCTCAAGACCAACAGCGCCCAGCAGATTGCGCAGTCATTACTAGATACTGACCCACAGGAGTGGTGGCAGTTCTTTGTCAAGTCCTACAACGAACTCACCGCGCTTTCACGCACCGAGGACTAACGAGTCAGCGAGGCGGGCGCGCTGCGCCTACCGGAACCCGGCCGCAAGACTGGCAATAAGTCGCTCGCTTCGCTCCCGCCCTATCTTTCCTAGTGCGGCCGGCCCAACAAGCCCATCCTGCTTCGGTCGAGACACCCTGTTTAAACGGCCTCATGCCGGACACCCGGCGCCGCCTCAATGGCTGTCCAATCGGCTGTCAACCCGACATCACTGCTATCACCTATCTGCCTGCACGCATGACTCATCCGAACTCGACTGCGCTCCCACAAGACGCACCACGACCCGCACTTCCCCGAGAAGAACCGACTCGCCGTGCTGCGGCTGATCCCCACCATGTTGGCCAGGCTCTCCATGCTGTCGAGCTCGCCGTCCACCTGCCGCCCGACGAGGGCGCGGCGGCAGCGCACGAGATCGAGCGTGTACGGGATGCCCCGGAACCACACGGTCACCTGCCTGGGGCGCGAAGCCATGCGCGCGCTCATCTATACGTCCTCCAATCCATGAGCTGATCCGGATACCGGGCGTCCATGCACCACCTCCTCCTCGTGCGTCGATTCGCACGCCGGGCTGAATCTCGAATGTGGACCCTAACTGGATTGTTGTTGAAATGCAAGTGTTGCCGTTATGTGTTATCTATGGGTTACACGGGTGGCGACGATGGCGCGGTGACGTCACTCGAATGGGTACGATGTGGGCAACTTGGCGAACCTGATGCCGATCGACCAGGCCGCCGCCCAGGAAGGCGTGAGTCGGACCACCATCTACCGACTGCTGCGCCTCGGGCACCTGAAGAAGTACCGGTCACCTGGCGTGGACCGGAAGACCTACATCGACGCGGACGCGCTCCGGGAGGTGCGCGAGCATCCGCCGCTGAAGGTCGTCGAGTAGGGCGCCGGGCGGATCACGGCCCGCTCCGGCCCCCTCTGCGTTCGAGTCGCCGCGGGGGTCGGTCATCGTGGTGGTTTCCACTATGGGACCTGGGGAGGCGCGGAACATGAACGCGCGCTCACCCTCGTGGTGCCGGCGCCGGGCTCAGAGCGGGAGGTCGCCGAAGGCGGCTGCCAGGCTGCGCTGGTCCTGCCAGGCCCCGATCGCGCCCCGCGCGATCTGCATCTGGTGCACCTCGTCCGCGCCGTCCGCGAACCGGCTCCACCGGGCCTGCTTGAGCATGTCGGCGAGCGGCGTGTCCGTCGAGTAGCCGAGCGCGCCGTGGACCTGGATGGCCCGGTCCACGATCCGCCACAGCGAGTTCGCCACGAAGTGCTTGGCCATCGACACCTGCGTGCGGAAGGGCCGCCCGCTCTCGATCAGGTACGCCGCGTGCAGGACCATCAGCTTGCACTGGTACAGCTCCATGGTCGAGTCCGCGATCAGCCACTGGATGCCCTGCTTCTCGGCCAGGTAGGAGCCGTGCGCGTACCGGCCCAGCGCCCGCTCGATCATGAGCTCGAGCGCCGTCTCGGCCTGGCCGATCCAGCGCATGCAGTGGGCCAGCCGGGCCGGCCCCAGCCGCGCCTGGCCCAGGCGGTGGCCGTTGCCCCGGCCGCCCAGCACGGCCGACTCCGGCAGCCGCAGGTTCGTGATGCGGATCTCGCAGTGGTTGTGCGAGCCGCTCATCGTCTCGACGTCGCGCACGATCTCCCAGCCCTCCGCCGGCAGCTCGACCAGGAAGGCCGTGTTCCCCGCCTGCGGCACCTCCGGGTCGTCCTCCGTGCGGGCGATCAGGATGGCGAACCGCGCGCCCCGGGCCCCGCTGATGAACCACTTGTGGCCGTTGACGACCCACTCCCCGCCCTCCAGGTCGGCCCGGGTCTGGATCAGCGTCGGGTCCGAGCCGGCGACATCCGGCTCCGTCATCGCGAAGCACGACCGCGCCGCCCCCTCGCACAGCGGGCGCAGGTACCGCTCCTTCTGCTCGTCAGTCCCCCAGTGCAGCAGCGTGTGCATGTTGCCCTCGTCGGGCGCCTGGCAGTTGAGCACGAACGGGCCGATCCCCACCCGCGCCGCCTCCGCCGACACGGCCGCCATCGCCACCGGGCCGAGGCCCATGCCACCCCACTCGGCGGGCATGTGCGGGCACCACAGGCCCCACTCCTCCCTGGCCTTGCGGCGCAGCTCGCCGATCAGCGAGACCCACGCCGAGCGGTCGCCGCCGGCCGCGGCCATCCGCTCCGAGGCGGGACGGACCTCGCGGTCCATGAACTGCCGGACCTTCCGGCGGACGTCCTCGACCTCGGGGGGAAAGGAGAAGTCGATGCCCATGTGCGCTGCCTCCCTGGTTACTCGCGAGTAGGAACCAGCGTAGCCCGGCGCCGGACCCGGATGTGCCATTCTTGGGAGTTGGTGAAGGAAGGACCGGGCATGAGCAGCACACACCGGCTCGCCGGCAGCTGGTGAAGCTGCTGGCGGTCAGCGACCTGCACGTCGCCAGCGCAGCCACACGAGACGCCGTCGCCGCCATCCCGCCGCACCCCGACGACTGGCTGATCCTGGCCGGCGACATCGGCGAGACCATCCCGCACCTCGAGTGGACGCTGCGGACGCTTCGGCCTCGCTTCCGCCAGCTCGTGTGGGTGCCCGGCAACCACGACCTGTGGACGCTGCCCTCCGACCCCAACCAGGTCCGCGGCGAGGGCCGGTACCGGCAGCTGGTGGACGTCTGCCAGGCCCTGGGCGTGCTGACGCCCGAGGACCCGTACCCGGAGTGGACCGACGGGGACGGCCGGTCCGTCGTGCTGGCGCCGCTGTTCCTGCTGTACGACTACACGTTCCGGCCGGCGGGCTCGACCAAGGCCGAGGCGCTGGACGCCGCCGTGAACGCCGGCGTCGTCTGCACGGACGAGTTCCTGCTCCACCCGGACCCCTACCCGACCCGGGAGGCCTGGTGCCAGACCCGCGTGGACCAGACCGTCCAGCGCCTCGCGGCCATCCCCGAGCGCTACCCGACCGTCCTGATCTCGCACTTCCCGCTGCGCCAGGACCTCGTGTTCCTGCCCCGCATCCCGCAGTTCTCGCTCTGGTGCGGCACGAAGCTGACCGAGGATTGGCACCAGCGCTTCCGCGCGCAGGCCGTCGTGTACGGCCACCTGCACATCCCGCGCACGTCCTGGCGGCACGAGGTCCGCTTCGAGGAGGTGTCGCTCGGCAACGGCCCGGACGGGACGCGCCTGACGCCCGCCGAGCGGCTGCGCCAGGTGCTGCCCTTCCCGTGATCGCGAGCCTGCTGCCCGACACCGTCGTGACCGTCGAGGCCCGCGACGGCGACTGGACGGCGCCACTTCTGCCCGAGGAGGAGCCGCTGGTGGCCCGGGCGGTCGACAAGCGGCGCCGCGAGTTCGCCGCCGGCCGGGCGTGCGCCCGCCGGGCGCTGGAGCAGCTCGGCCTGCCCGCCTCGCCCATCCTGGCGGGGCCCCGCCGGGAGCCGCTCTGGCCGCCGGGCGTCGTGGGCGCGATCACCCACTGCCGGGGCTACTGCGCGGCGGCCGTCGCCCGCACCGCGGACGTGCGCAGCCTCGGCATCGACGCCGAGGTCCGGGCGCCGCTCCCCGACGGCGTCGCCGAGCTCGTGTGCACCGACGCCGAGCGGCGCTGGACGGCCGCGCTGCCGGGCGGCCACTGGGGCACGCTCGTCTTCAGCGCCAAGGAGTCGGTGTACAAGGCGTGGTACCCCGTGACCCAGCGCTGGCTGGGCTACGAGGACGCCGACCTCACGGTCGATCCCGAGCGGGGCTGCTTCAGCGCGCGGATCCTCCTTGCGGGCGCCGGGGACGTCTTCCCATGGAACCCGCTTCCCGGCCGCTTCGCGGTCGGCGACGAGCGGCTCTTCACCGCGGTCGTCGTGCCGGCCGGCGTCAGCGGGGTTTGAGGGCTCGCTCGATCGGCTGGGCCAGCACCTGGTTCAGCACCCAGGAGACCAGCCCGATGATGATGGCGCCGATGAACGCGCTCAGGAAGCCGTCGATCGTGAGGGCCGGCACCAGGTACGCGGCCAGCGCCAGCAGGAGCGCGTTCAGGACCAGCATGAACAGGCCCAGGGTGAGGATGCTCAGCGGCAGGGTCACCAATCGCAGCACCGGCCCCAGGATCCCGTTGACGAGGCCGAACACCACGGCGACGATCAGGTAGTCGGTGGCGCCGCCGTGGACCTGGATCCCCGGCACGATCCTGGTGGTCACCAGGAACGCGAGGGCGATCACCACCAGGCCCAGCAGCACCCGGATCAGAAAACTCACGCCGACATGCTCGCACAACGCGGACGGGCCGAGGGGGAGGGGCGACTCCCCCGCCGCCTAGTCCGCCTGCTGCCGGCTCGCGGCCTCCTCCATCTGCTTGCGGAGGCTCAGCGGGCGCATGTCGGTCCAGACCTCGTTGATGTAGGCCAGGCACTCCTTCTTGGGCCCCTGCTTGCCCACCTCGCGCCAACCCTCGGGCGGCTCCCGGTCCGCGAACCAGATCGAGTACTGCTCCTCGTGGTTGACGACGACCTTGTACGTTCGGTCGTCCTCGTCATCCTCGGGCACGTCGTTCCTCCTCCCCTGAGCAAGTGACAGTGACCTTTGCATGATAAGCGGTGTGCAGCGGAGTCCGAAAGCGAGCGTCAAGTACTCACGACGGTCGCCGTCTCCCCGTCACCACATCAGGTCCGGCCAGGCTCCTTCGTGTGGGTCACCAGAGGTTCCGCGGCCCCGGGCCTGCCAAGCTGGAGGCACTGAAGCAGATCTCTTCTCTCTCCTTCCGGCGGGGCGGCGTCTCGGCGCCGCCCCTCCTCGTTCCCGGCCCGCTACGACGCCGCCGTCGCCTGCAGGACCGCCAGCCACACCTCGCGCAGCGCGTCGCGCATGCCCGCGCGGTGGGCGACGCTGCCTCGCCGGGGGTCACCGCCGTCCGCCGCGTCCACGATCTCCCAGTCCGCGGCCGCCAGCCGCTCCAGGTCCGACCAGCGAAGGCCGGCGGCGTACGCCAGGCCCGCCTCGTAGCCCTCGTCGTACGCGCGCTGGCGCACCTCCGAGACCCGCGCGCGGCGGCGCGCCAGGTCGTCCTCGGCCGCGACGCCGGGCGCCGCCGCGAACCGGGGCCGTGAGCGCTCGACCAGCCGCCGCAGCGCCACCTGGGCGACCTGGGACGGCCGGGCGCCGGGGAACCGGGCCTGCACCCGCTCCCACAGCTGGTCGGACACATACGCGCTGAGCTTCACGAGTGCAAGGGGGGGCGGGCCCCCCCTTCCAGAACCGCCCCTCCATCCCGGACGCCGGGGGCGCCTGCGGCGCATCGCTCCGCGCCTGAAGTCGATGTCGGCGAACTCGGGAAGATCAACTCGAACACAGGGCGGAGCCCATGCTTCCGTTGACGCTCGTTCCGCTCACCGGCTCAGGCGATCACGGGCGCGTCGACCGCGCAGTCGCGCAGGGCCGCCACCAGCCCGCTGGCGAACGTCGCCGCCCGCCGGACGTCCCCGCGGCCCGGCTCCAGCTCCGCGGCCAGGTCGCGGGCCGCCGGGCGGTCGCTCGCCGCCAGGCGGGCGCGCAGCTCGTCCACGACGGCGCCCGAGCGCCCGGAGCGGACCAGCGCGTCCAGCCGCCAGTCGGCGACGGCGAGCGGCTCCAGCGCCCACCACTCCAGCACGTCGGCCAGCTCGAGACCCGTCTGGTAGCCGGCCTCGTAGAGCTCCCGCGCCTCGTCGCGGAGGCGCAGCGAGAGGCGTCGCAGCCGGTCGCACGCGCCCGCCGGCGGGCCGGACGTGTACCCGGTCTCCGCCTCCGCGACCAGCCAGTCGAGAGCGGCCTGGACGAGGTGCGACGGCGGCGTCGCCGGGTACGACTCGCGGACCCGCAGCCAGAGCGCGTCCGGGACGGAGAGGCTCAGTCGCACGGTTCCCCCACGTGCACCTCCCCGGCGCCGAAGCCTGGGGTGGGCGGCACCGGCCCGCCCACCCCGCCGGCGTCGGTAAGGGTGTAATGCCTTCTGTGGTCGTCAGGCCTCCCCGCCCACGGGCAGGAGGTCGAACGCGACGTCGCCGTGGACGGCCTGGTCGCCCACCTCCAGCTCCGTCTCGGGCATCCGCAGCGGCACCACGAGGCTGACGAGCTTGATCACGACGAAGGTGGCGATGCCGTCGTACAGGAGGATGAACAGGAGCGCGATCGCCTGCACGAGCAGCAGCTTCGGGTTGCCGTAGAACAGGCCCGTGACGGACACCGGCGTGCTGTTGCCGGTGGCGGTGTAGACGATCATGCCGCCGTCAGCCAGCAGGCCGGTCAGCAGACCGCCGATCGCGCCCGGGACCAGGTGGGTGTGCATGACACCCAGCGTGTCGTCGATGCCGCGCATCGCCTGCATCGCGGGCACGATGCGGTTCATCGTGAACCAGGGCACGACGCCGACGACGATGCCGATGATCAGCGCGCCGAACCCGTTGACGTAGCCGGCGGCCGGGGTGATCGCGACCAGGCCGGCCACCATGCCGCTGATCATGCCCGTCACGGTCGCCTTGCCCGTGAAGAGCACGTCCATCATCATCCAGACGACCAGAGCCGTCGCCATGCACAGGTGCGTGTTCAGGACAGCAGCCGCGGCGTCCGCGTTGGCGAAGTACGGGTCGCCGCCGTTGAACCCGCTCCAGCCCAGCCAGAGGATGCCGCCGCCCGCGATGGCCATGATCAGGTTGCTGGGCGAGCCGTTCTCACGGTCCCTGGCCAGCCGCGGACCGATCACCGCGGCCGCGACCACACCGGAGATGCCGGCCGCCACGTGGATGACGTAGCCGCCGCTGTAGTCCACCGCGCCCAGCTGCGAGAGCCAGCCGCCCGCCCACAGGCTGAAGGCGCCCGGGGTGTAGACGAGCGTGATCCAAAGGGGCACGAACAGCATCCAGGCCTTGAAGCTCATCCGGCCGAGCAGCGCCCCGCCCAGGATGATGACCGTGATCGCGGCGAACACGAACTGGAAGTAGACGAGCGTGGACTGCGGGAAGTTGAAGGGCGGCATGAGCCCGGCTCCGCTCAGCAGCGGGATGTTCGCCTGGTTCTGCTCCGCCCCGTGGCCCACCACCTGCCCCGGAATGCCGACCATGCTGTTGAGGATGCCTGGTCCGACGTGGCACCATCAGCGCCGAGTTGATCGCCCATTTCCGCTTGACCAGGCCGGCGTACATGATCGCCAGGCCTGGCACGCTCATCAGACCGACGAGTGTGGCCGACGTCAGCTGCCAGGCGTTGTCACCCGCGTTCAGCCAACTCGGCGCTGCCGTGATATCGAGGAACATCAAGACGCTTCATCCTCCCCAAGCCTCCTAGCGAGGCACTGCGAACCGTTCCAGTCGCACGCTACAGTCCGGCCTGACGCGGGTCATCGTGCGTTCCGGCACAGGAGGAGGCCGTTTCCCTTGTTCGCGGCGAACGAGCGCCTTCGGCGGGCGGCGACAGGCGCGGCGGCTGCCGGGGCGGCCCGGGATCGCTGTCCCGGGAGGAGCCGGGATGCCCATGGCGACGCGCACGGCGGGCGTCGGACGCTCCGGGACGGGCTGGGCCTGGCGGGGCGGCGGAGCAGCAGAGCCGGTTGCATGACGCGAGGAGCGTTCGCTCCCCGGCCCAGCCGCCAGGGCGGGCGGGCAGACCGTACCCTGTGGCGGTGACCGTTCGCCTCTTCTGTACCAAGCGTCAGGCGCTCGCAGACGTCCCGGGGAGCGATCCGGTCAACGTCTACGTCTGCGGTATCACGCCCTACGATTCCACCCACCTGGGCCACGTGGCGACGTTCCTCACGTACGACGTGCTCGCCCGCCGCCTCGCCGACGAGGGCCGGGCGGTGGACCTGGTCCGCAACATCACCGACCTGGACGACCCCATCCTGGGCCGCGTCCAGCAGCTCGGGGTCGACTACTGGACACTGGTCGAGGCGGAGATCGCCCAGTTCTCCGAGGACATGCGGGCGCTCAACGCGCTGCCCGCGCTGGCCGAGCCCCGGGTGTCGCGCGTCCTCCCGCGCATCGTCGAGGCCATCGAAGAGCTGCTCCGGAGCGGGTGCGCGTACACGCAGGGCGGCGTGGTGTACTTCGACGTCTCCCGCGCCCCCGCGTTCGGCACCATCTCGTGCTACTCGATGGACTACATGCTCCACCTGGCGCGGGAGCGGGGCGGCGACCCGGACCGGCCCGGCAAGCGCAACCGGCTGGACTTCGTCCTCTGGCAGCCCTCGCGGCCGGGCGAGCCCGAGTACGAGTCCCCGTTCGGCACCGGGCGGCCGGGGTGGCACATCGGTTGCTCGGTGATGTCGCGCGAGGCGTTCGGCAGCCGCGTGGACATCCACGGCGGCGGCACCGACCTGATCTTCCCGCACCACGAGTCCGAGCAGGCGCAGAACGACTGCCTGGCGGGCGGCACGTCGGTCGACCTCTGGGTGCACACGGCGCCGGTCGCGTACCAGGGCGAGAAGATGTCCAAGTCACTGGGCAACATCGTCCTGGCCCGCGACCTGCTGCGGGTGGCTGACCCGCGCGCGATCCGCCTGGCGGTGCTGCGGCGCTACCACCACCACCGCGGGGGCGAGTGGCGGGACGAGGACCTCTACGCCGGCGTCGAGCTGCTCACGAAGCTGCTGCTCGCGGTCCGGCGGCCGACCGGGCCCGACCCGCGCCCGTTCGCGGCGGCGGCGCGGGCCCGGCTGGACGACGACCTGGACGTGCCGGGGGCCATGCGCCAGCTCGAGCTGCTGACCGACGCGACACTGCGGGACGGCGGTCCGTCCCCCGAGGCGGCCGCGGGCCTGGTGGACATCGCGGGCCTGGTCGGCGTGCCACTGGCGGCGTCGTGAAGACGTTCGAGGAGCTGTTCCGCGAGCTGACGGAGAAGGCCGAGCGGGGCGAGAGCACCTCGCGCACCGTGGCGGCGCTGCGGGCGGGCACGCACGAGATCGGCAAGAAGGTGGTCGAGGAGGCCAGCGAGGTCTGGATGGCGGCCGAGCACGAGGGCCGGGAGCGCACCGCCGAGGAGATCGCGCAGCTCCTCTACCACGTGCAGGTGCTCATGCTGGCCACCGGCCTCCACCTCGAGGACGTGTACCGGCACCTCTGATCAGAGGGACAGCGGGTCGCAGTCGCCGAACCGCGTCGCGGCGGAGGCCGGGCCGGCCGGCCGGGTCGTCGCCGACGCCGTCCCCTCCGGACACCCGGTGAAGCGCACGGTCACCTGGAACGACATGCCTCCGGACACCGCGTTCGTGGCGGTCAGCGTGCCGGAGACCAGCTCCCGGCCGGTGGCGTGCACGACCGTGATGTCCACCGCGAAGGTGCAGACGTAGCGCAGCGGGAGGAGGCCCTGGGGCTTGCAGTGCCCCACGTCCACGCTGCGCACCGTGACCGATGCGACGGCGAACGGCTCCTGCGTCGGGGCCGGCGTGGGCCTCGGCGCCCCCGTCGGGGCGGGTGTCGGCCGGGGTGACGGGGTCGGCGTGGGGACCAGCGCGGGCGGCGGAGGCGGCGGCGCGGGCGTGAGGGTGATCGGGACCGGGGTCGGCTCGGGCATCGCGGGCTCCGGGGTGGGCGTGGGTGGCGCAGTGGGCGGCGCGGCCGCGACGGGCTGCGGAAGGGCCGGCGGCGGCGCCTGGTGCCTCGCCCCGACCGGTCGGAACAGGTACGCCGTCCCGGCCAGCAGCAGGAGCGCCAGCACGGCGGCGGCCGCCGCGGCCGTGCGGCCCCGCGGCCGCTTCGGGGACGCGGCAGCGGTCCCGTGCAGCGCGGCGAGCAGCCGCGCCGGCCCCTCGATCGCCAGCGGGGCCGGCAGCGGGAGCGGCGTCAGCGCCGGCAGGAGCTGAGCCGGGTGGGTCAGCCACCGGCCCAGGGCCCGGCAGTCCTCGCACTGGCGCACGTGGTGGTCCACGCGGCTCCGCTGCTGCGACGTGAGCGCGTCCACGCCGGCCGTCACGAGCGACGCCAGGCGCTCACAGCGGTCGCGCTGGCGGGCGACGAGCAGGGAGCGCGCCGCGTCCCCGAGCGCCTCCCGGGCCCGGTCGACCAGGACGCAGGCCCCCGAGACGGGGACGCCGAGGGCGTCGGCGATCTCCCGGGAGGTCAGCCCGTGGCGGAGCGAGAGGTCGAGGACCGCGTACTGCCGGGGCTCCAGGCTGCAAGCCGCCGCCCAGACCAGGGCGGCGATCGCCCGCGCGACGGCCGCCTCCTCGGGGCCGTGGCCACGGTCCTCGATCCGGGCGCCGGCGGCGGCGTCGATGGAGTCCGCCGGCCGGGTCCGCGTCACGAGGTTCACGCCCAGGCCGTGGGCGATCGCGTAGAGCCAGGGGCGGACCCGGGCGGGGTCGCGCAGCGTCCGCCGCCGCTCCCAGGCGCGCAGGAACGTCGAATGGGTCAGGTCCTGCGCGGCCGACGGGTCGCGGACGAACCGGGCCAGGAAGTCGTGGATGCCCCGCGCGTGGCGGGCGTACAGCTCGCCCAGACCATCGGCATCACCCGCTCGCAGACGCGCGGCCAGCCCGGCGTCCGACGACGCCAGCGGTGGGCGCAGCCCCCCATCGCTCATGGATTCGGACGACGATACGCCTGGCGAGGATCCAGGAGAAGGGCCAGCGCGGCCGCGATCCGTTCACCCAGCCTCTACGATGCGATGCGTGCAACGAGTAGCCGGCGCGATCGCCGAGGCGCTGTCGGAGCTGGGGGTGCGGCACGCGTTCGGGCTGCTGGGCAGCGGCAACTTCGAGGTCACGCAGGGCCTCGTGGACCGCGGGGCGCGGTTCGTCGCGTCGCGCCACGAGTGCGGCGCGATCATGATGGCCGACGCGTACGCGCGCCTGACCGGCCGCGTGGGCGTGTGCACGGTGCACCAGGGGCCGGGCGTGACGAACACGGTGACCGGCCTGACGGAGGCGGCCAAGAGCCGCACGCCGCTGCTGCTGCTCGCGGCCGACACGCCCGCGGCCTCGCCCCGGTCGAACTTCCGGGTCGACCAGGCCGGTCTGGCGGCGGCCGTCGGCGCCGCCCACGAGCGGGTCGCGTCGCCCGAGACCGCGGTGGCCGACGTCGTGCGGGCGTGGGGGCGCGCCGTGGCCGAGCGCCGGCCGGTGCTGCTGAGCCTGCCCATCGACGTGCAGTCGGCGGGCGTGGAGCCGAGGCCGCTGCCGTCGCCCGCGCCCGCCCCCGCGGCCCCCGCGCCTGATGCGGGGGCGGTGGCGGCAGCCGCGGACCTGCTCGCCGCTGCCGAGCGGCCGCTGCTGATCGGGGGCCGGGGCGCCGTCCTGGCCGGGGCCCGGGCGCCGATCGAGGCGCTGGCGGAGGCGGCGGGCGCCCTGCTGGCCACGTCGGCGGTCGGGAACGGGCTGTTCGCGGGCAGTCCCTGGTCGCTGGGCATCTCCGGCGGGTTCGCGACGCCGCTGGCGTCCGAGCTGATCCGGTCGGCCGACGTGCTGGTCGCGTTCGGGGCGACGCTGAACATGTGGACGACGCGGCGGGGCCGGCTGGTGAGCCCGGACGCCCGGGTCGTCCAGGTGGACGTGGACGCGGACGCGATCGGTGCGCACCACCGCGCCGACGTGGCCGTGGTCGGCGACGCGGCGGAGGTGGCCCGGGCGCTGCACGCGGCCCTCGGCGGCCGCTCGCGGCCGGCGTGGCGGACCCCAGAGATGCGGGTGGAGATCGGCCGGCGGCGCTGGCGCGACGAGCCCTACGAGGACGCGAGCGATGCGTCCCGGATCGACCCGCGGACCCTGGCCCGGGAGCTGGACGACGTGCTGCCGGACGAGCGCCTGATCGCGGTGGACAGCGGCCACTTCATGGGCTGGCTGCCCATGTACTGCCGGGTGCCGGACGAGCGCGGGTTCGTGTTCACGCAGGCGTTCCAGGCGGTGGGCCTGGGGCTGGGGACGGCGATCGGCGCGGCGGTCGCGCGGCCGGACCGGCTGACGGTGGCGGCGCTGGGCGACGGCGGGGCGCTCATGTCGCTGCCGGAGCTGGAGACGGCGGCCCGCCTGGCGCTGCCGATGCTGGTGGTGGTGTTCAACGACGCGGCGTACGGCGCGGAGGTGCACCACTTCGGCCCGGAGGGGTTCCCGGTGGACCTGGTCGAGTTCCCGGACACGGACTTCGCGGCGCTGGCGAGGGCCGCCGGCGCCGAGGGGGCGACGGTCCGGACGGTGGCCGACCTGGCGGTTGTGCGCGACTGGCTGGGCGACCGGTCACTCCCGCTGCTGCTGGACGTCAAGGTCGTGCGGACAGTGGTCGCGCACTGGCTGTCAGAGGCGTTCGGCCACTGACCTGGTCAGACGCCCTGGCCGAGCACCCGCTCGCGGAGCCGGCGCATGCCGCGCAGCCACCGGTCGTAGTCCGACGCCTTGCGGCGGAAGTAGTCCGCCACCTCGGCGTGGGGCAGGATCAGGAACCGCTCCTCGCGCAGCGCGTCCACCACCGCGCCCGCGACCTCGTCCGGCTCCAGCGCGCCGGCCTGCAGGAAGGACGACCGCTCGCTCTCGCTGCCCAGCATCGCCGTCCGCACGCCCTGCGGGCACAGCGCCGACACCAGGATGCCCTCGTCGCCGTACGCGATGCTGAGCCACTCCAGGAACGACAGCCCCGCCGCCTTGCTGACCGCGTACGGCGCCGCCAGGACGTGGTTGAGCAGGCCGGCGGCCGAGATGGTGCCGAGGAAGCAGCCCTCGCCGCGCTCCAGCATGCCCGGCAGGACCGCCCGGGCCGCGTAGACGTGGGCCATCGTGTGGACCTCGAAGCTGCGGCGCCACGCCTCGTCGGGCGCCTCGGGGCCGCCCCCGAGCCCGACGCCCGCGTTGGAGCAGTAGACGTCCACCCGGCCGTGCGCCTCGATGGTGCCGCGGACCAGGGCCTGGACGTCCGATTCCACCGTCACGTCGGCGGCGACGGCGGTCCCGCCGACCTCCGAGGCCACGGCCTCGGCCGCCTCGCGCCGCAGGTCGGCCACGACGATCGCCTCCGCGCCCTCGGCCGCGAAGCGCCGGCACAGGGCGGAGCCGATGCCCCCGCCGCCGCCGGTCACCACCACAACTCGTCCGTCTACGTCCATATCTCGAGACTATGGGGGAACCGTAGTGCTCGGCGCCCCGGTGGTACCCCGAGAAATCGGTAGGGGGAGGGCCTTCGCCCTCCCCCAAAGCCCTCCCCCATGGGCCCTCCGAGCCTCAGGTCAGCGGAGGCTCCAGCATGACGTGGGGTCCTGCGGGTGACGCATCATCCTCCACGTCGTTTGGCCGGACCACTGCGTGGCGGCCGTTCTGGACCTGCTCCACGACCCTCGGCTGTAGGTGTCGATGCCCCTGCTGTCGAACTCTCGAGTCAGCGAGGTCGCTGCGTTCGCGACCGTCTGGTGCACTCGCCCGGAGCCGCGCCCGATCTCCAGGCTTCCGGCCGTGGCGTCCGCCACAGAGCCCGGCACGCTCGCCGGTTCGGTCGGACAGCGCTCTCCGTAGACGATCTGGAACCCCTCGCTCGACGCATCGGTCACTGCCCCCCAACTTGGCCAGCGCCCCTTCCTTGGGCTGCGTCCCCCCGACCGGCATGGGCATCTGCATATCAGCGAACACCATTCCCTGGTGCGCTCACCGGTGACGTCACGTACCCTTCTTTTGCCATCGTCGTCTTCCCCCACGCCCGAGCCACTGCGTTTTCCAGCGGCAGTTGTATCATGCAACCGATGTAGTCCGCAACCACCACGTCCACCTCCGACGATACGTTTCGACTGCTGTACGAGGTCGCCGTCGCCACCAGCGGCGTCCTGGAGCCAGAGCGCCTCGCTCAGCTCGCGGTCGAACGGGCACGCCAGCTGACCGGCGCGGACTCCACGCTCCTCTTCTGGTGGGTGCCCGAGCGCGAGCTGCTGGCCCTCCTGGCCTGCGATCCGCCCGGCTCCATGCAGCAGGGGTGCACGCGGCGGCGGGGCCAGGGCGCGGTGGGCATCGCGTTCGAGACGGGCAGCCCGCAGGTGATCGAGGACTACGCGACGTGGCCGCTCGCGCTGCCCTCCGCGGCAGGCCGGGGCATCGGCGCGGCGATGGCGGTGCCGCTGTTCGCGGGCGGCCGGGGCGAGGGCGTGCTCTGCGTCCGGCGCTACGAGCCCACGTGCTGGTCCGAGCGGCAGCTGGAGACGCTCTCGCTGCTGGCCAGCCTGGTCGCGCCGGCGATGACGGCCGCCCGCATGCACGCCGACCTGGAGGCGTCGGAGGAGAGCTTCCGCGCCGTCTACGCGGACGCCCAGGACCAGCTGCTCGCGCTCGTCCGCGAGTTCGGCCAGCACCGGACGGACCCGATGGACGGCGGCGAGCCCGTCTCGATGAGCGAGCACCAGGCGCTGATGGAGCTGAGCTCGGGCGAGGAGCTGTCGCAGACCGCGCTGGCCGTCCGCCTGCGGCTCGAGAAGAGCACGATCAGCCGCCTCGCGGTGCAGATGGAGAGCCGGGGCTGGCTCGAGCGCAACCGCGACACGTCCGACGCCCGCTTGGTCCGGCTGCGTCTCACCCCGCGCGGGCGCGCGCTCGCGCGCGACCTCTCCGCGTACCGGGCCAGCAAGCTGCAGGGCATGCTGAGCACGATCCCGGAGGCCGACCGCGAGTCGGTGCTGCAGTCGCTCAAGGTGGTGATCCGGGCGCTCAACCGGTCCCCGCTGCGGGATGCGGACGAGGCCAGCTAGGCCGAAGTTCCTGAGGGCGATCGTATTGGGGCCGATCTCGCGACGGCCGTGCAGATGTGGCCGGTACACCCGTGGTCTGTCCGAGCGCGTTTGAAGCACGAAGGCACCAAGGGCACGAAGACGCACGATGCATCGGCCACCTGCTCACCCCACGAGCCGCCGGCTCCATTCAGCCAAGGCCGGCAGGGGTCGGAAAGCCGGGTCGAGGCCGAGCACCCTTCGTGCGTCTCCGTGGCCTTCGTGGCCTTCGTGGCTTCGTGCTGCAACCTGGTCAGACCAGATCGCGCACCGCGACTCGCTCCCAACGGCGCCACTGGAGGTCGTTCCGGGCGCTGTAGCCAGACCATGCACCGCGAATCCGAGCTCAACCAAGTTCACCGCAAGCAGGGAACTCCGGCTAGGCCGCGGCGCGCTCGCGCTCGTCCCGGCGGGCGGCCGGGGGCGGCGCCGCCAGGAGCTGCCGCGCCAGCATCCCGAGCAGCAGCAGGCCGCCCAGCAGCGCCACGCTGCCCAGCGCGCCCGCCAGGACGGACCGGCCGTCCCCGAAGCCCTGCGCCGCGTCCACGACGCCCTGGAGGCCCACCAGGGCCCACGCCAGCGTCCCCAGCGCCGCGGCCCGGAGCCGCCGGTCGCTCGCCGACCACCACTGCGTCCCCGCGACCACCAGCGGCGCGAAGTTCCACAGCGAGTTCTTCGGCGCCGCCACCACGCCGTAGCAGAGAAGCAGCGCGAACGCGCCCGCCCACGGGCGGTCGCGCCGGGCCAGCACGAGCGCGAGCACCAGCGCGCCCAGCGCGGCGCCCGACGCCACCATCAGCAGCGTCACCGCCAGGCCCGACAGCGGCAGCCTGCTCAGCCAGCCGTTGATCGACTCGTTGCTCCAGAACCGGTCCGGCCCGACCATGGCCAGCGCCCCGCCCCGCGCCGGCCAGACGCCCGCGAGCACGTTCGGCAGGAGCGACAGGCCCAGGACCGCCGCCACGGTCACCAGCAGCGGCCGCACGCCCCGCCGGCCGCGCGTGACGAACGCCAGGGCGGTCGCGCTCGGGTAGAGCTTCACCGCCGCCGCGCCCGCGATGCCCGCCTCAGGCCGCGCCCCCCGCAGCGCGAGGGCCAGCAGCGGCAGGAGGTACAGGTTGACCTGGCCGAAGTACAGGGTGCCCACCACCGGCGCGAACAGCGCCGCGGCCGTGGCCACCACGAAGCCCTGCACCGGCGTGACGCGCCCCAGGGGCGACAGCAGCAGCGGATACGAGTACGCGCCGCCCACCGTCGAGTGGACGCCGGCCGAGGCCAGGACATGGCTCATCAGCCCCGCGTCGTACGGGTTGCCACCGCGCTGGAGGATGCGGCCCGCCGCCCAGTAGTCGTAGAAGTCGTTGAACAGGCCGTCCAGGTTCGGACGTCCGCGCGCCTTCACCACGGCGACGGCCACCGCCAGCGCCGCCGCGCTCAGGGCTGCCGACCAGGCGCCCCACAGGAGTCCGGACCGCGTCAGCAGGCGCTCGGCCCGCAGCCGGTCGATCACGTCCACGTCCACATAGCCTGTACGTGGCGGGACCCGCCAACGCTACGGACGTTACGTGGCCGGCTCCCGCCGCGTCAGCGCGGACCGGCCAGCCGGGCGACCAGCGAGCGCAGCTGGTCGATCTGGTACGGCTTCGAGATGTAGTCGTCGAAGCCCTCCTCGCGGCAGCGCTCGGAGTCGCCCGCCATCGCGTACGCGGTCACGGCCACGACCGGCAGCGCCGGGTGCCGTGCCTTGATCAACCGCATCGCCTGGTGCCCGTCGACGCGCGGCATCTCCAGGTCCATGAGCACCACGTCGATGGGTTCCGTGTCCACCGCTGCCGCGGCCTCGCTGCCGTCGGCCGCCACCACGACGTGGTAGCCCTGCCGCTCGAGCACCCTGCGGCCCAGCACCTGCATGCGGGGGTCGTCGTCCACCAGGAGGACCGAGGTCATCGCACCGCACCCTCCATCGCCGGCACCTCGGCGAGCTGCGGCCAGTCGGCCGCGCCCGTCGCCACCGGCAGCCGAAACCAGAACCGGCTGCCCACCCCCACCTCGGACACGACCCCGATCGTGCCGCCGTGGAGCTGGACCAGGCGCTGGGCGATCGACAGGCCGAGTCCGGTCCCGGTCAGCCCACCGCCGCCCGCGCTCTCGACCTGCGAGAACTCGTCGAAGATGTACTCCAGGGCGGCCGGCGGCATGCCGATGCCGGTGTCCAGCACCGACACCTCGACGTCCCGCGGCATCGCCAGCAGGCGCACCGTCACGCCGCCCTCCTGGGTGAACTTGAGCGCGTTGGAGATCAGGTTTGTCACGATCTGCCGGACCCGCAGCGCGTCGGCCAGGACGTAGGGATCGCCGCCGACGACCGCGACCCGCAGCTCCAGCGACTTCTCGTGGGCCAGGGGCCGGAGCGCGGACGCGACGTCCGTCAGCAGCGAGCCGAGCTGGATCGGCTCCTGCTCCAGGCGCATCCGGCCGGCCTCGATCCGCGAGAGGTCCAGGATGTCGTTGATCACGTCGAGCAGCACCCGGCCGGCGCTCGCGATCTCCGTCACGTCGCCCTGCTGGTCGCGGTTCAGGCGCCCCGACGAGCCCTCCAGGAGCAGCTCGGAGAAGCCGATGATGGCGGACAGCGGCGTCCGGAGCTCGTGGCTCATGCGGGCCAGGAACTGCGACTTGAGCCGGTTGGCGCGCTCGAGCTCGGCGTTCGTGTCGCTCAGCCGGTCCATGAACGCCTCGCGCTCCACGTCGTGCCGGCCCTTCTCGAGGACCGCCGTGGCGTGCTGCGACATCTGGACCACCTGGCCCTCGTTCAGCGCGTGGAACCCGGGGCTGCCCTCCCGCCGGCAGACGAGCAGGCAGCCCAGCACGCGCTCGCCGGCCGTCACCGGCACCAGCACGTACGGCCCGAGGCCGAGCAGGTCCACCTGGCGGTCGCGGCCGACCAGGTCCGCGAGCATCCCGTGGCTGGTCGCGACCGCCGGCCTGCGCGCCTCGATGACCAGCGCGGCCAGGCGATCGACGTCGCCGCCGGCCAGGTCGGCGCTCGCGTCGTGCGCCACGAGGTCCATCCGCCGCTGCTCCTGGTCCCACACGCCGAGCGCGGTGAAGTCGCCGAACACCAGCTCCCGGGCCCGCCTGGCGATGATCTGGAGCGCCCGGGGTCCGCGCTCGGCGTGCACGGCGCGGGCGGCGTCGTTGAGCCGCGTCAGGGACTCCATGCGCTGCTGGAACGATGCCGTCTGCTGCGCCCGGTGGACCAGCGACCAGCCCACGATCAGGCCCAGGACGAGCATCCCCGCCACGATGGCCGCGATGGTGAGCACGGTCATGCGGACCTGGGCGGCGCCGCGCAGCGCCACGGCCCGCGGCACGTTCGCCACCACGGCCCAGCGGAATCCCGGCACGGGCGCGTACGCGGCGAGCTGGTCGCCGCCGTCGCCGTCGTTCTCGGTGGTGCCGGGGCGGCCGGCCAGGGCCGCCGCCAGCAGGTGGTCGTTCGCGGGCCAGGAGACGACGCTCCCCGGCGTCAGCCCGGGCTGCGCGAGCACGAAGCCCGCGCCGTCCACGAGGCAGATGGCGGTGTGGTTCGACGCCTCGAACTCGTCCACGAAGTCCTGGATCTGGTGCAGGCTGAACAGCGCGACGAGGTAGCCGTACCGGGTCAGCGCGGTCCCCGGCGGGCCCATCACCGGCGTCGCGATCGCGACCGAGTCGAGGCTCTGGCTGGCGGCCGTCGACGACAGCCCGGAGACGTACGGACTGTCCTGGTCTCGCACCCCCTGGTACCAGTCGTCGCCGGTCAGGTACTTGCCCACCAGGTCGCCGCGCTGGGGCGAGATGGCGACCAGCTGGCCGCGCGGGTCGGTCACGAACGCGGTGGCGACGCCGCTCTGGACCCGCAGCAGGTCGCTGAGCGCGCCGCTGATCCCGGCCATGTCGTACCGGCCCGGTCCGCCCTGCATCGCGGGCTCGAGGCTGCGCTGCGCGTACGTGTCCACCTGGATGGCCACGTCCTCGAAGCGCTGCCTGATGAACACCGCGCTGGTCTGGGCGGAGTCGGCGGCGCCGTTCTCGGCCTGCCTGACGGCCGACTGCGACGAGATGGTGATGGCCGTGTACGTCAGCACGGCGATCGGCAGGCCGATGATCACGAGGAACAGGACGACGGCGGACCGCCGGGAGAGGAGCCTCACGTGCGCCGGGACCACGGCGGCGTGGGGTACACGACCTGGGCGTCCGCCACGCTCGCCGGGAACACCGTGTGGTGGCGGCTCGACTGGATCTGCTGCACCACCATCGGCTTGGTGACGTTCGCGCCGCGGCTGTCGAACTTCAGGCGGCCGTAGAACGTCATGACGTCGAGCGACGCCAGCGCGTCCCGGACCGCCTGCGGGTCCAGCGAGCCCGCGTTCTCCATGGCCCGCTGCAACGCCAGCCCCGCGGCCGTCCCCTGCGCCGTCTGGTAGGGCGGCTCGTCCAGCGTCCGGAACATGCTCCGGTACGTCGCGATGTAGTCCGGCGTGGAGAGGTACATCTGGCGCTGGTTCGATACCTGCGGCGTCCACTGCGCGCCGGCGAAGACGTAGTCGGCGTCGGGGCCGAGGTCGGCGATGAACTCCGCGGTCGACGGCCCCACGGAGTACGCGAACAACTTGGCGTTCAGCCCCTGCGCCCGGGCCGCCTTGTGGATGGCGACCGCCTCCGCCAGGTGGCCCGAGTTGATCAGGATGTCGGGCTTCGCGGCGGCCGCCCTGGCCACCAGCGCGGTGACGTCGGTGGTGCCGGCCGGGTAGCGCTGGCTCAGGACGATGTCCATCCCGTGGCCCGGCGCGCGCGCCCGGACCGAGTCGGCCACCTCCTGGGAGAAGCTGTCGTCCGCGGCGAGCAGGGCGATCGTGCGAGGGCGCGGCGTCAGGCCGGCGGCCATGTCGAGCAGCCTGGCGAAGTACTGGTCCGTCAGGCTCATGATGCCGAACGTGTAGCGATAGCCGTGGCTGAAGATGGACTGCGCGGCCCCGGTGCCCTCGACGAACGGGACGTGGTTCTGCTCGGCCACGGTGGCCACGGCGGCGGTCGTGTCGCTGCCGTACGGGCCGAGGAGGAACTGGACGCCGCTGCTCTCGACCAGGTTGGCGGCGAGCGCCGCCGACAGGTCCGGCTTGCTCTGGTCGTCCTGGGTCACCAGCTGGACGCGGTGGCGGACCCCGCCCACGACGACGCCGCCCTGCGCGTCGGCCCAGCTCACCCACATCTGGTAGCCCTGCTGGGTCAGCCGGCCCTCCTGGGCCAGCGACCCGGTGAGCGACATGGCGTCGCCGACGATGACGTCGCTGCCGACCGGGACCTGGGGCTCCGCGGCCACGCCGCCACAGGCGGCGGCCAGCATCGACAGCGCGACCAACGCCGGGCCCCACCTCCCCACCGTTCGCGATGCTCTCCCTCGGACGCCCAATGCATCACCACCCGGCCACACGCCCTCACGGGACGAATTGGCCTGCCGGGCACCATAGCAGGACTGGGGCGTACCGTCACGGACGCCCCGGCCCGGCGCGCTACGCGAGCTTCTCCAGCTCCTTCAGGAGGCGGGCGATCTCCAGCGCGTTCGTCGTGCCGTAGTTGCTGAAGCAGTTGTTCATCAGCACGTGGGTCTCCCGCGTCTTCTTCGCGGTGTCGCGGATCGCGGGGACCCAGTCGCCCAGCTCGTCCTCGTCGTACAGGTAGCGGAACCGCTCGGCCGGGCTGATGTCGCGCTTCTCCCACGTCTCCGCGTTGCGGCCGTGGAAGCGGACGACCGCCAGGTCCGGCGACGTCGCGGCCACCACGGGCGGCACCGAGCTCTTGAAGCCCTGCGGCTCGTCCACGATGACGTACGGGATCGCGTTGTCCGTCAGGAAGCGGACGGTGCGCTCGGCGTTCTTCTCGTTGAACCACGACCCGTGCCGGAACTCGACGGCGATCCGCAGGCCGCCCAGCCGCTCGCGCGCCCGCAGGATGTGGTCGCGCGTCTCGTTCGACGGGAACACCCAGCGCGGGAACTGGAGGAACACGGCGCCGAGCCTGCGGTGCTCGACGAGCGGCTCGATCCCGCGCCGGAACCCGGCCCACACCTCGTCCAGCAGCTCGTCGGGCAGGTCCCTGGGGTACAGCCGCGCCTTCTCGCGCACGGGCTCGGGGAGGGCCTCGCGGATCGGCTTGGGCAGGCGCTTCGTCTCCGTGGGCTGGCCGGTCATCAGCGCGTGCGCCTTGATGTCGAACACGAAGTGGTCGGGCGTCCGCTCGACCCAGCGCTGGGACATCGCCTCCTGCGGCAGCGCGTAGTACGTGGCGTCCACCTCGACCACGGAGAACCGGCTCGCGTAGTAGCGGAGCCGCTCCTCCGCCGAGGTGGCGCCGTCGGGGTAGAAGACGCCGGCCGCCGTCATGGTCGGGTCGGTCCACGACGCGGTGCCGGCGCGGACGACGTGGCCGTCGGCGACCTGGATGGGCTGGGCGGCGGGGTCGTCGACGGCCTCCGCGCGCCGGCCGGCGACGTCGGCGCCGGGATCGTGCGGGTCCATGTCAGGTTGAGGCTACCCGAAGCCTCGGCGGGGCGCTCCGCGCCAGCCGCCAGACAGGGCCAACCGCCGGCGAATGTGCCTGTCCACGGCTCCCAAGAGGGCCAACCGCCGGCCGCAGTGCCCCCTACGGCTGGCCCGTGCCCGGCAGCTTCGCCTTCGGCGGGGCGGCCGGGGCGCCGAACCGGGCCTCCCACGTCGGGGCCGGGTACGTGCCCGACGCGGTCGCCAGCTCGGGCGGGAAGATCGTCTCCAGCTGGCCGTTCTGGATCTGCTCGACCAGCACGTTGTGGAACGTGTTCTGGCCCTGGGCGTCGAACTTGAGGCGGCCGTAGAACGTGTTGGCGTCCAGGCCGGCCAGAGCGTCCCGGACCTTCAGCGGGTCCAGGCTGTTCGCGTGCATGATGGCCAGCTCCAGCGCCAGGCCCGCCGCCGTCGCGTCCGCGGTCACGAAGCCGGGCTCCTTGTCCGTCAGGAACTTCTTGCGGAACGCCGCCACGTACTCGGCCGAGCTCGGCCCGTAGTCCGCCTTGAACTTGGCCTGCGGGTTCCACGGCGTGCCGGTCACGGCGAAGTCCGCGACCGGGCCCAGCGCCTGCACGAACTCGGGCTGGGCGGGGCCCACCGCGTAGCTGAACACCTTGGCGTCCAGCCCCAGGTCCTTCGCCGCCTTGTGCGCGGCCACCGCCTCCAGGAAGTGCCCCGAGTTGACGAAGATGTCGGGCCTGGCGGCCTTCGCCTGCTGGACCTGCGCGAACAGGTTGGTCGTGCCGGCCGGGTACTTCTGCAGGGAGACGACCTTGAGGCCCTTGCTGGTGGCGTAGTCCACCGTGCCCTGGGCGATGAGCAGGGACGCCGGGTCGTCGGCGGTCAGGATCGCCATGCTGGTCGGCTTCGGGATGCCGCTCAGCTCCCAGTCGATCACGGCCGCCGGGTACAGGTCCACCGGGGCCAGGATTCCGAACAGGTAGTGGAAGCCCTGCATGAACACCTGCCGGGCGCCCGCGTTCGAGGCCACGATCGGCACCTTGTGCTGCTCGGCGACCGCCGCCACCGCCGCGGTCGTGTTCGAGCCGTACGGCGAGAGCAGGAACTGCGCCTTGCTCGTCGTCAGCATCTGCTCGGCGATCTGCGCCGACGTCTGCGGCTGGCTCTGGTCGTCCTGGTACAGGAGGCGCACCTTGTGCCGCACGCCCTGGACCTCGATGCCGCCCTGGTTGTTCGTCCAGTCCGCCCAGAGGTCGTACCCCTGCCTGGTCAGCGGGCCCTCGACGTTGTAGTCACCGGTGACGGCGTTGGGGACCCCGATGAGGATGTCCGCCCCCGTCCGGGTCGGCGCCGACATCGTCGACATGCTGCAGCCGCCGCTCACGATCAGCGTGACCAGGAGTCGCACCGCGAGACGGGCACGGATGCCCACTACCCTCCCCATAAGGGCCAAATCCTAGGCCGATCGAGGGGTCAAGCGCAACGGACAGCCGCTCAGCCGGCCGGCCGCCGCAGGCCCAGGAGATCGAGCGTCAGCTCGCCCTCCCGGAGCCGGGCCATCACGTGCTCCTCCTTCGCGACGCGGGCCCGGGAGGCCTCGAGCACCTCCGTCAGGCGCTCGGCCCGGACGACCACCACGCCGTCCGCGTCGGCGACGACCACGTCGCCCGGGCGCACCAGCGCGCCCCCCACCACGACCGGCTGGCCCACCCGGCCCGGCTCGTGCTTCACCGTCCGCGCGATCGAGCGGCAGCGTGCGAACACCGGGAAGCCCAGCCGGGCCAGCGGGTCCGAGTCGCGGACGCCGCCGTCGATCACCAGGCCCAGCACGCCCCGGGCCTGCGCCGCCACCGCCAGCACCTCGCCGCAGTAGCCGGCGAGGTGGGCGTGCGCGTCCACCACGAGCACGACCCCGGGCTCGGCCGCCTCCAGCGCCAGGTGCACCGCGAGGTTGTCGCCGGGCGAGCACTGGACCGGCAGCGCCGGTCCGCACACCTGGGCCCCCGGCCAGATCGGCGCGATGGCCGGGTCGAGCGCCCCCTCCGCCCCGGACGCCTCGTACACGGTGGCCGAGCCGAGGCGGAGCAGCTCCTCGCGGAGATCGGTCTCGAGCGCCGTCATGTCGCGTATGACCGGAGAGCGCCGGACCACTCAACGGAACGAAGGCTGCCGAGAACAATGGCTTCGCCCGAGTGTGTTAGTCCGTCTTCCCGCGATCGCCCGACGCGATCGCCAGGCCCGGAGGGACGCGCCGCAGGCGCCCCCGACGTTCGGGATGAGCGGGGGGGTTCCGGAAGGGGGGGCCTGCCCCCCCTCGCACCTAGCACCAGCGTGCGAACGCCATGCCGCAGCCCGTCCCGGCCGGGCTGCGGTACGTCGGCACGTAGTCCACGACCTCCAGGTCCAGGTGCTCCGTCGCCCCGGCCACGACGACCCAGTTGCGGATCTCCGACGTGCCCGACACGAGCTCGCCCTGCGGCACCGCCGTGATGTGCTCGGCGTCGCGGGAGCGGAACGCCTCCAGGATCCGGTGGTCCAGCTCCTCGTCGATCACGAAGTGGCTGAGCCCGCCCGAGGCCACGACGGCCACGCGCACGTCCGAGTCCCACGACTCCACCGCGCGCCGCAGCGCCCGGCCGAACGCGTAGCAGCGGCCGGCGGTGGGCTGGTTGGGCGGGAAGTACGTGTTGACCATCACGGGCAGCATCGGCACCACGTGGTCGCGCATGATCCGGATCTTCACGAAGTTGAACGCGTGGCCGATCGAGCGGCCCTGCGGCTGCTCCCGGAGCTGTGCCACGTCGAACCCCTCGACCATCATCCGCTCGACCACGTGCCGGCCCAGGTCGGGCACGCACCGGTACACCTCGCGCTGCTCGCCGTAGTTCGCCCACCGGGCCGGCCGGAGCGACGGCGGCAGCTCCTCCTCCGGCTTCGGGATGCACTCGACGCTCTCCCCCCAGTACACCGCGAGGGTGGGCATGCCGTCGTCCAGGAACATCTCGCGCTGGTCGTCGCCGACGATGAGCACGACGTCGGGGGTGGCGCCGGCCAGCGTCTCGGCCAGCGCGTCGATGCCGGCGTCGCAGCGCCGGTGCTTCTCCAGCCAGATGGCCTCGTCGAGCTGCTCGTCGAGGCGCTCGCCGCGCCGCGCCTCGATCAGGCCCTCGTAGTCGTAGACGACGCCCCGGTAGTGGAGCTGCTTGTTCTGCCGGTCGCGCTCGGCATGCAGCCGCCACAGCTCGCTGGGCGTGCTCAGCTGCGGACTGTGCGACGCGGCGATGCCCGCCACGATCCTTGCCATTGGCTCAACCTCCAGGAGTGCGGGAAGCCGCGCCGTGGGGCGCTTTCACGCCGAGCAGGCGGGCCGGGTTCGCGACGGCCATCGTGCGCACGTCGTCCTCGGTGAACCCGGCGGCCAGCAGGCGGTCCGCGAAGTCGGCCAGCCCGTCCGCCACGGGCGGGTTCGCGGCCTGGCCGAGGTCGGTCGAGATGACCGCCCCCTCGGCGCCGGTCGCGCGCAGGCCCGCGAACACCGTGTCCCACGTCGTCTTGCCGGTGAACGCCGTCGTGTAGCAGTGCTCCACCAGCGCGCCCAGGCGCGCGAGCTCGACCTGGTCGTCCGGGCTCAGGTCCACGCTCGGGAACTCGGCGTGGGTGACGAGCATCGACGCGACCTTCGCCTCGCGCGCGCGCCGCGTCAGCGCGAAGATCTCGTCGCGGCCGACGTGGCCCGTCGCGAGCACCATGTCGTACGCGGCCACGACCTCCAGGCACTGCTCGACCGCCCGGGTGAGGCGGCCGTCCCCGTCGAGCAGGGAGGTTCGCGGCGTCCACCGTCGGCATCCACACGACGCGCGCGCCGAGGCGGGCGGCCACCTCCAGCGCGGCCGGGTTGAGGCCGCCGACGGAGTGGTTCAGCGTGATCGCGCCCGCCACCCGCACGTCGGGGACGACGCGCGTCACGGTCGCCGCCTGCACCGCGGTCGGCACGTAGTGCGACTTGATCACGAAGCCGCCCAGCCGGTGGCGCTGGAACTCTCGGGCGAGGTCGATGTCGTCCACGCGGCGCGGGATCACGTCCGGACCGACGTGGACGTGCAGGTCGATCGCACCGCGGATGGCCGCCCATGCCTCCTGGGAAGCCGGTCGCTCGAGCTCAGTCATCGCAGGTGGGGTGCTGCACCAGAGACGAACCTCATCGTAGTGACGCCCTCTGGGCGTGTCCAACAGGATTTCTCGATCGCTCGCATCGGCCCGACCGATCGCGACGGGGACGTCAGCCGCGCTTCTGCAGCGAGAAGTAGCGGTGGCGCTTGCGGGCCTCGTCGAGCCGGCTGCCGGCCTCGATCTCGGCGCGGATCCGGTCCTCCGCCTCCGCGATGTCGCGGGCCGCCGCCAGCACGTCGTCGAGCCGGCTCTGGGGCACGACGATGACGCCGTCCGCGTCGCCGACCAGCATGTCGCCCGGCTCGACCCGGACGTCGCCCAGCGACACCGGCACCTGGTAGCCGTCCGACTGCACGCGGCCGCGGCCGGAGCGCATGCACACGCCGCGGCTGAAGATCGGGTAGCCGACCTCCAGGCTGCGGGGGGCGTCGCGGCACACGCCGTGGATGACGGTGCCGGCCAGGCCCCGGCGGTGGGCCATGATCGTCAGGATGTCGCCCCAGACGGTCCCGTCGAGGCGGCCGCCGTTGTCGAGCACGACCACGTTGCCCTCGGGCACGTCATCGATGTAGTCGCCAACGGTGCCGCTGACGGTGGCCACCGGGATGGTGCGAGCCGTGAACGCCCGTCCCACCATCCGGAAGCCGCGGTCCAGCGGCGCGATGCCGAGGGCCTGGCCGGGGATCGACAGCCGGTCCATGGCGTCGCTCAGGGTGCTGGTGGAGTGTCGCCTGCATTCCTCGACGTACGAGTCCAACGGCTGTTGCTCCTGCGGTGGCCCCACCTGGGGCCCTCTCCCCTCGCGAGGAGAGGGCCGGTGGGGGAGGTAAGTCCAGGAAAGGGCTACTTGGCCTGGCAGGTCCCGATCGGCGGCAGCTTGTCCGGAGCGATCGTGGCGAGCACGTCCTCCTGCTGCCCGTTGATCTTGGCGATGTACGTGGTCGTGGCGCCCTGGTGGTCGGAGGCGTTCATCTGGAAGTCGCCGCCGGGGAAGTCGGCGCTCTGCTTCGCCTTCAGCTTCGACATCGCGCTGATCAGCTTGCTGGTGTCGGACTTGCCCGTGAAGTTCGAGCTCAGCATGGCCAGCTTCAGCGCGGTGATGGCGGTGTACGCCTCGTACCCGAGGTCGCCCGGCACCGCCTTGTCGTTGCCCAGCGTGTTGATGATCGCGGGGTCCTCTTTGCCCAGCTGCCCCTTGAACGCGGTGTGGTACGCGACGTCGAAGGAGTTCTCCTTGGCCGCGTCCGACAGCTCGGGCGACTGCCCGATGTCACCGGTGAGGGAGGGCGGGTAGACGCCGGCGAACCGCTCCTTGCCGAAGACGCCGACGATCGGCAGCTTCGCGTTGAGGTTGAACTGGGCGATGGTGGTCGAGGCCCGGACCAGGTCGGCGCCCACCTCGGTGTTGATCAGCCCGTTCACCGACCCGTCGGTCGAGATCTTGCTGATGTACGGCGTCATGTTGGTCTCGTTCTGCGGGATGGGGATGATCTGCGCCAGCGCACCCCCCGCCGCCTGCATGCCCACCTTGTACGCGGCGAGCTGCGACTGCCCGAACGCGTAGTCCGGGTAGATGATCGACCACTTCGTGCCGTACTGCTTCACGATGTAGGACGACAGCGGGATGTTGACCTGCTGGCCCTGCGGCGTGAGGCGGAAGCTGTACTGGTTGCACTGCTTCGCGGTGAAGTCCTCGGACGCACAGCCGGTGGACGACACGTACACGATCTGGAGGCGCGCGACCAGGTTCTCGACGCCCAGGCACTCGCTGCTGAGCACGGCGCCGACGAGGACGTCCACGTTGTTCTGCTGGACGAGCTGCTGGGCCAGGGCGACGGCCTTGCTGGGGTCCGCCTGCGGGTCGGCGAAGACCACGTTGACCTTGTGCCCGTGGATCCCGCCCGAGCTGTTGATCTGGGCGACGGCCAGGTCGGTGTTGACGCGCATCTCGGCGCCCTCGACGGCCGTCAGCGGGGCCTGGTCGTCGAGGACCCCGATGGTGATTGGCGACCCGTTCGCCTCCTGGGAGCCGCCGCCGCTCTGCGTGGCGCCGCCGCCGCAGGCGGCGACCGCGAGCAGGCCGGCGACCGCCAGCGCCGCCGTCCGCCACCAGGGCGGGCGCGCGGACGGCCCCACTGCGTTCTCGATCACGGCTGCACCTCCATTACTCTCTCCCGTGCCCGGGCTGCGTCCGGGACACTTCATCCGGTTTGCTCATCGGCGCCTCCGAGGAGCGTGTCGAGCCCGGCCTCGCGGGCCAGCGCCGCGCTGAGCGGCTCGTCGGCCTGGCTCCGCGAGCGGACCAGGTGGCGCAGGTGCCACAGCTGGCGCGCTCCGCCGACCACCCCGGCCGGCAGGAAGTACACGACGACCAGCAGGGCCAGGCCGATGTAGAGCTGCGTCTGCGTGCTCTGCGTGGTGCCCAGGTACTCGCTGAGGAAGCGGAGGCCGGCCGTGCCCAGCAGCGGGCCGACGATCGTGTCCACGCCGCCGACCAGCGAGTACAGGACGAAGTTCACCGAGTTGGCCAGGCCGAGCAGGTCCTGGAACACGAACGCGTGCGCGAGGGCGTACAGCCAGCCCCCGCACGCCGCGATGGCGCCCGAGTAGAGCGTGACGGCGACCTGGTAGGCGCGCACCGAGTACCCCATCGCGGCGGCGCGGATCGGGTTGCGGCCGATCGCGATCATCACGCGGCCCGAGCGCGACGCGAGGAGGTACCAGGAGAGGACGCACCAGAAGACCGTGATCGCGCAGAGCAGCCAGTAGAAGCCGTTGCCGACCAGCGGGTCGAGGCCGAACGAGATGTCCACGACGCCCTTCACGGGCAGGCCGTTCTCGCCGCCGGTGACGTTCGCGAACAGGAACGGGACCGCGGCGAACGCGGAGGTGGTGAGCAGCGTCAGGAGCAGGTACTCGAGGCCGGTGGAGACGACGGCGTAGACGGCGAACAGCATCGAGACCAGGAGCCCGGCGGCGAACGCGCTCAGCATCAGGAGCACGGGCGCGCGTGGCCCGCGATCAGCCCGACGGCGAGCGCGGGCAGGGCGAAGATCAGGTAGTCTGAGATCCGCTGGGGCAGGAAGTGCCCGTACAGCGGCGGCACCGCGAAGAGCAGCAGGACGAGCACCCCGACGCCGGCCCACTTGAGCAGGCCGCTCATGACGCCCCGCTCCGGCGCGATGGACGCTCGTCTACGGTCGGCTGCAACGGGTGGACGTCGGCCGTCCACGCGCTTCTCCCCTCCGGCTCATGCGCCTCCCCGTCGCCATGCGGGAAGGCAGAGCCGCTGATACCCCGGCACCCATCGTCCGCAGCCGCTCGGCGGCTGCGGACGATGGGGCCCGGCCGGATGGCGTCGTGATGCACGCCGGGGAGTGGACTGGGGCGTGCCGCGATCGCAGGTGTGCCGCTATCGGCCCGTAGACGTGCGGGGAAACGTTGAAGTATCGACAGTTCAACGTCTCCCCGGATCCGGACACGTGCAAGTGTCGATAGTTCAACGGTTCCACCCCCTGCGGACCTTTCAGGGGAATCGCCTGGCCACCCGGCGTCGTGGCCGACGCCAGCCGGCAGGGTCCCATCCTGGCAGGGCGCCCCAGCGCCCGGCCAGGATGGGTGCCGGGGTGCCAGCGGCGCCGTCACAGGCGCACCAGGACCTGCTGGCGGCGCGAGCGCACGATCAGCAGCAGGATGACCAGGGCGAAGACCAGCAGCTGGACCGCCTGGCCCGGGATCACGATCGAGCCCAGCGACTCCACCACGCCCAGGCCGAGGGCCAGGATGGCCGCCCCCCGGAAGTTGCCCAGGCCGCCGGCGATCACGACGATGAACGCGTTCAGGTTGATGTCCAGCCCCACCGTCGGGTACACGGACGTCAGCGGCGCCAGCAGCGAGCCCGCGACCGCGGCCAGGCCCAGGCTGACGACGAACGCGAGCGCGTACACCCGCGAGACCGGCACCCCCAGCACGCTGGCCATGCGCTGGTTCTGGGCCACCGCCCGGAGCCAGACACCGTACTTCATGTAGCGCAGGAACACGTAGCCGCCGGCCAGGATCACGATCGCGGCGACCACCACCACCAGGTCGTACACCGGGTACTGCGTGCCCCCGATCGGCAGCCGGGCCGCGATGGGCGGCGCCATCGGCTTGGCGTCGGCGCCGAACCGGTTGGTCGCCAGCTGCTCGATGATCAGGCTCAGCGCCAGCGTGGCCAGCAGGACCAGCGCGTGCGCGCGGTCGCGCAGCGGCCACAGCATCAGCATCAGCCCGACGCCGCCGACGACGCCGACCACCACCGCGGCCGCCAGCACGCCCAGCCAGAAGCTCAGGCCGGCCGCCACGGCGAAGTAGGCCGCGTACGCACCCAGCATGAAGAAGTCGCCCTGGGCGAAGTTGAGGATGCCGAGCACGCCGAACAGGAGCGCCAGCCCGGCCGCGACCAGCGCCAGCGAGGCGCCCACGACCAGGCCGTTGAGGGCGGCCACCACCACGTGCTCCACTCGCTCAGCTCCCCTCCTGCAGGTACGTCTCGACGAGCCGCTCTGCCGTCGCGAAGTCGTCGAGCTCGTGCTCGCCGGTGATCCGTCCCTGCTTCATCACGTACACGCGGCTGCACACCGCCTTCAGCAGCTGGAACGACGCGTCCACGACCAGGACGCCGGTGCCCTGCTCCACGGCCCGGCGCAGCGCCGTCCCGATCAGGTCGACGTTGATCGGCATCAGGCCCTCGCTGGGCTCGTCCACCATGATCAGCCGCGGCTCCAGGGCCAGGCCGCGGGCCAGCGACAGCATCTTCTGCTGGCCGCCGCTCAGCGTCCCGCCGAGCTGGGCGCGGCGCTCCGCGAGCACCGGGAACAGCTCGTACGCGCTGTCCAGGCAGCGCCGGTGGGCCGCCCGCTCCTTGAGCAGCGCGCCGGCGCGGATGTTCTCCTCGACGGTCATCTCGGGGAAGAGCGCCTCGCTGTCGGGCACGAACCCCAGGCCGCGCCGGGCCCGGGCGTGCGCCGGCCCGCGCAGCTCGCGGTCCTCGAGCACGATCTGGCCCTTCGTGCGCGGGCCCATGCCCATGATCGACCGCAGCGTCGTGGTCTTCCCCACCCCGTTGTGGCCGATCAGGCCGACGCCCTCGCCGCGCCCGACCCGCAGCGAGATGCCGCGGATCACGTGGCTGCGCCCGTAGTAGCTGTGCAGGTCCTTAAGCTCGAGCATCGACCGTGCTCCTCAGGTAGACCTGCCGGACGATCGCGCTGTCGAACACCTCCTGCGCGCTCCCCTCGGCGATCTTCCGGCCCAGGTTGAACGCCGTGACCCGCGTGGCGATCCGGCGCACGAAGTCCACGTCGTGCTCGGCCATGACGATCGTCGATCGCTCGGCCACCTGCCGCAGCAGGTCGCCGAGCGAGGCGCGCTCGTGCTCCGTCAGGCCCGAGGTCGGCTCGTCCAGCAGCAGCACCCGGGGCCGCCGGCCCATCGCCATCGCCACCTCGAGCTGCTTCTGCTGGCCGTGCCCGAGCGAGTCCACCGGGACGTCCGCGCGGGCGCTGAGGCCGACCAGCTCCAGGATCTCCGCCGCCTGGGCGGTGTCGGCGGCGCTCGCCCGCGGCCGGAGCATCGCCACCATCGGGTGCCGGGCCTCGACGGCCAGCAGCACGTTCTCCAGGCACGTGAAGCCGGGCACCACCGACGTCAGCTGGAACGAGCGCCCGATGCCGAGACGCGCCCGCACGTGCGGCGTCGTCGCGCCGAGCGAGCGGTCCAGGAACCGGATGTCGCCGGACGTCTGCAGCAGCTGCCCGCCGAGGAGGTTGAGCAGCGTGCTCTTGCCGGCGCCGTTGGGACCGACCAGCGCGTGCAGCTCTCCCTCCTCCACGTCGAGGTCCACGTCGTCCACGGCGGTGAACCCGCCGAAGCGCATCGTGAGACCCCGCGCCGAGAGCACGACGGTCATCGGGGCAGTCTATGGCACCTGCGCGGGTACCTGGAAGCGCGGGAACACGGCGCGCACGTTGTTCTCGAAGATGGCGCCGCGGTCCGTTTCGCTCAGCCACGGGATGCTCTCGATCACGGGTTTGAGATCGTCCATCCAGGCGCCCGTCGCCGGGTCCTTCGAGGAACCCGAGCCCGGGTTCTCGGTACCGAACAGGCAGCGGTCCGTGCCGACGATCCGGAACAGGAAGTCGAGCGACTCGACATTGTACAGGACCGTGTCGTAATAGAGCCGGCGCATGCTGTCGTCGAACGTTTCCAGTGACGGGTTCGACTCCCGTTCGCGGAATCGGTGCGCCCGCCAGCGACCGATCTGGTACGGGACCGAGCCGCCGCCGTGCGAGATGATGAGCCGCAGGTCGGGAAAGTCGGCGAACACGCGACTCTCCGCCTTGCACAGGTTGAGCACAGCGATGCTCTCCTCGCTGATGAAGTGCGCGCTGTACGACTCACGGAAGTGCTTGCACGACGTCGAGTGGACCAGGCCGGGCACGTCGAGCTCGACCATCTTCTCGTAGAGCGGATACCAGTACTCGTCGTCGAGGGTGGGCATCAGTCCCGTGCCCTCGGTGGGGTCCGGATTGATCAGACAGCCGATGAACCCGAGCTCGCTGACGCAGCGCTCCAGCTCCTCGACGCACGGCCGGATGTCGCCGCCACCCGACTGCGGCAACCCGCACACGCCGCGGAAGACGTCGGGATACGCCCGGCACTGCCTGGCGATGATGTCGTTGTTGGCCTCGACCCACCAGCGCACGATCGACTCCGGCTTCTCGGAGTGCATGAGGTGGAACGGACGCGGGGACAGGAACTGCACGTCGGTGCCCACGCTCTGCAGCAGCTCCAGGTGGCGCCTGACGCCCTGGTGCAGGCGCTCGTCGCCGATGCCGGGGCTGCCCTTGCCGTGGTAGCCGCGGCTGGACAGCAGCACCGCCTTGTACGCATAGAGCTCGGGCGGGGCCGATACGTGCCCGTGCGCGTCGATGATCATTGGGAATCCTCCAGCACTGCGACCAGCTCACACTGGATCAGCATGCCGCCCCGAAGGTCCGACACCAGCGTGTGGCGGGCGGGCCGGTCGTCCTCGTCGGGGAACGCCTTCAGCCACTCATGGTTCAGGTGCTCGCGGTAGGCGCTGTCCTTCACCCACACCGTCAGATGTGCCACGTCGTCGAGCGTCGCGCCCGCGCGTTCGAGCAGCGTGCGAACGTTCAGGAACATCAGCTCGGCTTGCCTGGCCGGATCGGGTGGGAGCGACCCATCGGCCGGGTCCTTCCCCGCGATGCCGGAGGAGAACACCATGTTGCCGACACGGACTCCCATCGGGATCGGCGCATCGTGTGACACACCAGGCACCTCGAGTGTCTGTCGCCTGCCCAATCTCTCCTCCTCCGTGTGACGGCGGGCTCCGTTCGGCACATGCTAAGTACGCCCCGGCGCGGTGTCCAATGGGTCACGCCGATTGCCGGTATCGGCACGACCGATGGCACCTTTCGATCGTCACGGGACGTTCATTTTCGACCTCTATGATGGTCGCCATGACGGATCCCCGAGGGTCATTGCTGGTGGTCGGCGCGCACGCCGCCGACTTCGTCTGGCGAGCCGCGGGCGCGATCGCCACGCACACGGCCGCGGGCTGGCGAGCCACGGTGGTCGCGCTCAGCTACGGCGAGCGCGGTGAGTCGGGAGACCTCTGGAAGGAGCCGTCGCAGACCGTCGAGAACGTCAAGCGCATCCGCCACGGGGAGTGCGCCCGGGCGGCGGCCGAGATCGGCGCGGAGTTCGTGCCGTTCGATCTCGGCGACTACCCGCTGGAGGTGCCCGCCGCCGCGGTCGAGCGCCTGGTCGAGGTCATGCGCGACGTCCGGCCGGACGTCCTCCTGACGCACACGCAGATCGACCCGTTCAACCCGGACCACCCGGTCGCGTTCGCCACGGCGGACCGGGCGCGGAAGATCGCGATGGGCGCGGCCGGCGTCGCCAGCGCGTTCGTCACGATCCCGCCGCCTCGCGTGTACGTCTTCGAGCCCCACCACCCGGAGCAGTGCGGGTTCCGGCCCGACACGTTCCTCGACTGCACGCCCGTCATCGAGCGGAAGGAGGCGGCGATGGCCGCGATGGCCGCCCAGTCGTACCTCCGCGACCACTACCGGCAGCGGGGCGAGCAGCGCGCGGTGCAGGCCCGCTACTTCGGCGCGGGTCCCGGCACGCGGTTCGTCGAGGCGTTCCAGCAGCTGACGCCGCGCCTCGTGAGCGAGTTCTGACCGTGGCCGTCTTCGTGGTCCGGCTCCGGCGCGGCGGCCCGTGGGACTGGTCGCGCGACATGCGCCAGCAGGCGGGTTGGGACGAGCACGCGCGGTTCATGGACGGGCTGGTGGACGCCGGGTTCATCGTGCTGGGCGGCCCGCTGGAGGGCGGCGAGGACACGCTGCACGTGGTCCGGGCCGAGTCCGAGGCGGCGATCCGCGAGCGGCTGGCGGAGGACCCGTGGGCGTGGAACGGGATGCTGACCCCCGTCGCGATCGAGCGCTGGACGATCCTGCTGGACGGCCGCGACGTGGCCGCGGAGCTGGCCGGCCCCTGACGAGCGGACAGGCCCCGCTCGAGGCGGAACCTGGTCAGCTCGCGCGGTGGATCCCGGCTCAGCCGCCCAGGGCGGCCTCGATCTCGTCCAGGTGCTCGCCACGGTGGCTGGCGCGCAGCGGGTTCAGCGGGCTGTGCGGGTCCGCCGGCCACAGCCGGTCCACGGGCAGCGACACCACCCGCTGGTCCGCCTGCTCGGCCAGGCGCAGGGCCAGCTCCGCCAGGGCCCGCGGCTCCACCGCGTGGATCAGGGGGCTCGACGCGTCGTTGATCCAGTCCACGTCCTCCGGCTCCTCTTCGCTCGGGGACCAGGCCGGGACCCGCTCCAGCTTGTCAGCCAGCGACAGGATCCGCGCGTCCCAGAACGCGATGTGACCCAGCACTCCCGCGACGGTCCAATGCTCGTTGACCGGGCGGCGCAGGTCCTCGTCGCTCAGCCGGGTCACCAGGGCCCGCATCCGCTCCAGCTCCCGCGTGTTCTGTTCGACGTAGGCGCGATCCCCAGAAGTCATCGCGCCACAGCATGACAGGACGGGTGCCCGGGCCGCGACGCGCGCGGCCCGGGCGTTGGCGTCTACCTGCCGGGCAGGTCGAGCGAGTCGGTGAAGATGTCCTCCTCCGGGGCCGGTACTGTGGCCACCTGGCCGGCCGGAGCGGTGTTCCGCGTGTCCGACCAGAGCGGGTGAGCCGTGTCGCCGACCAGGACGAGGCTGCTGTAGTCCCCGTTGAAGCCGGCCTGGTTGCCGCTCGGCGGCGGGAACATCGGCGAGATCGCGCGGGCGGCGAGCGGCGTGTTCAGGCCGCGCCCGCCGGCCAGCACGTACTGCGACGCGGTCGCCTGCACCCCGGGCTGGCCCGGCGCGAAGACGGTGGTGCTCGCGTTGGCTGCCTCGTTCGGCACCTGGGCCGTGCGGTAGTAGCTGACGCCGAAGCGACCGTTGCTGCCCTTCACGACGTCCACCGCGGGCATGTAGTGGTCGAACCCGGTGTCCGGGTTGGCCGGCCTGGCCGCCGTCGTCCACGTCTGGCCGCCGTCGTTCGAGCGCGAGACCTGGATGTCCAGCTCGCCGCCGCGGAAGTCCTGCCAGACCGAGACCAGCTGGCCGCCGGGATCAGCCGCCAGCCGCGGGAAGTCGTTCGTGCGGATGAACGCGCCCGGGATGCACGGCTCGGGCCCGCGGCCGAAGTTGCACGTGGGCGCGCCCGAGGAGGCGTCGTCGCCGACCTTCGACGGGCTGCCGCAGTTCATGTGGGCGGTGCCGGCCGGCGAGCTGCCGCTCGGCTTGCAGACGACCGCCAGCTGCTGGTTGTTGGCCGTGGTCGTGTTGCTGTTGTTGAAGACGGCCACGAGGTTGCCGTTGGCCAGGGTCACCGGGTCGGAGCCCTGGTCCAGGTCGCACGTGTTGAACGTGCGCCGAAGATCGCGTTCGAGCAGAACTGGAGCGTGCCGTCGGCCGGCGCGCCGCAGGTCGTCCCGAACTTGAACACGGTCCACGTCACGTAGACGTTGTCGCGGTTCGGGCTGCGGGGGTTGGCGTCGGCGGTGATGAACTCCTTGTCGTGCGCGATCGTCGGGCTGCTGTCCTCGACCGCCACGAACGAGGTGCCGCCGGCCGGCACGTTGTTGTAGAAGGAGCCGCCCGCGCCGGGCACGGAGGCCGTGACGAACACGGCGGACGCCGGCGTGTTGATGTCGAACACGATGCAGCTGAAGAAGGCGCGGCCCTGCGAGTCGAAGGCGAGCGCCGGGTCGCTGGCCGCGTCGTACGTGTGCCCCGTGCCGGGTCCGCCCGTGATGGTGTGGCCGGCGACCGGGCCGTTCAGGTGCTGGTAGAAGGGCGGGATGCCGGTGCCCCAGTGCTGGCCGCTGTCGAACGAGAAGTCGAAGCCGCAGTGGTTGAACCCGGCGGCGCTGTCGTTCTGGCCGGCGACGAGGTTGCGCGGGCTGACCGGGTTGGCCTTGATCAGCTCCTCGGCCTGGCGCCGGAACGTGCAGTCCTGGTTGACGCGGACGTTGTTGGCGGGGTTGCGGTTGGCGCAGCCCGCCGTGTCGATCGTGACGCCGGACCTGGCGCCGCCCGGATCGGCGGTGTTGTCGGCGCGCACGTTGGGGTCGTCCAGGTCGGACGGCATGGGCGCGGCCGCGGCGACGGCGCCGCCCGAGATGGTCGGGACCAGCTTCCTCGTGCCGTCGGGCAGGACGAGCGCGGGCCGCCGGACCTTGCCCTGGGCGACCTTGACGATCGTGCTCTGCGCGGATGCGGTCGTGGGCGCGGCCCAGACCATGCCGAGCAGCACGGTCACGAGGCCGAGGACCACGAGATAGCGACGATGCATTGGCACTCCCTCTCTTCACGTCGGTCGGTTCGGTTGGAACCGCGGTTTTGGAAGTGTCGGCCAGGGAGTGGCCCGCGTCAACCGCGCGTGTCGCTCGACGCGCTCGGGCTGCTCGGCCTGGTGTCGGCCGAGGCCCCGCCGGCGGCCGGTCCGGCCGTCAACCCCAGACGCGCCGCGCGACGCGGCCGACCAGCTCCAGCTTCGCCCGCTGCTCGTCCGGCGTCACCGGGTTGCCGACCGCGACCGACGCGAAGCCGCACTGCGGGCTCAGCGCCAGCTCCGCGAGCGGCTTGATCCGGGCCGCCTCCGCGATCCGCTCCTCGATCGCGGCCGCGTCCTCCAGCGTGCCCGTCTTGGTCGTGACCAGGCCCAGCACGGCAACGACGCCGTCGCGGATGCAGCGCAGCGGCTCGAAGTCGCCGGACCGCTCGCTGTCGTACTCCAGCAGCAGCACGTCCATGTCCAGGCCCGGGAACAGCTGCTTGGCGATCGTGCCGTAGCCGCCCGTCGAGTGCCACCTGCCGGCGGCGTTGCCGCGACAGACGTGCAGCGCCCGCGTGATCCCCGTGAAGCCCTCGAACAGCGAGCTGTCCAGCGCCACGTCGTACGCCAGCTCCGCGTCCAGGTCGTGGCCCTGCGCCTCCAGCCGGCGCCGGTGCTCGACGTCGCACAGCGATCCGTAGTTCGGGGCGTCCAGCTGCACGTAGTCGCAGCCGAGCTCGACCAGCCGGGCCACGTCCTCGCGCAGCAGGTCGCGGACCGCCACCAGGAAGTCCTCGCACGTGGGGTACGCGGCGGCCGAGTGCTTCTGGTACCAGAACCGCCGGTGGTAGCTCGGCGCGGGCATGCACACCTTCGCCCGCACCCGCGCGTGCTCGGCCACGAACGGGTAGTCGTCGGCCAGGCCGCGGCGCCGGCTGAGCGGGCGCACCACCGTCGGGTAGCCGCCGCCCATGCGCAGGTCCTTGCCCTCGCCGTGCCACGTCAGGCCGGGGCCGCCCGGCCGCGGCTCGAACCCGTCCAGCAGCTCGGTGGTCACCGACCAGCCGCCGCGCCGCATCTCGCCGTCGGTGACGACGTCGAGACCGCTCGCCTCCTGCAGCCGGATGGCGGCCAGCACGGCGACGTCCTCCAGCTCGCGGACCCGCTCGGGCGGGACCGTCCCCTCGGCCAGCCAGCGGCGGGCGGCCAGCAGCTCGTACGGCCGCAGCAGGCTGCCGACGGTCTCCGCTCGAGGTGTGCTCATGGCGACGCGCTCCTTCAGCTCCCTCCGCCGTCGCGGGGGAGGTACGGGGTGGGGGGAACCGCCTTGCGCGCGCACGCCGCCCAGACCCGGCGCAGCTCGTCGACGATCTCCGGCGGCTGGCCGGCCAGGAAGGGGAACGGGGGCGGCCCGCCGTCGGGGGAGGCCAGGCGGTCGCCGATCAGCGGCAGGTGGAGGCGATGGTTCCGCTCGGGGTCGCGGATCACGGCGATCGGGTCCGACCCGGACGCGACGACGTCCACCTGCTCGAACAGCTTCTTGCGCATCAGCAGCACGCCCCGGTCGCTCTCGCCCAGGTGCTCCCTGGTGCGGTCCGCGATCCGGCCCTGGCCGACCCAGGCCACGAAGTCCTGGTTCATGACGTGGCTGTCGAGCCAGCGGCCGGTGACGGGATCGGCCACCGGCGCGGTCCAGCACGGGATCCGCTCCTGCTCGAACGGCTCGTCGCCCGGCAGCGGGTCGATGAACCAGCCCACGCTCAGCGTGTTCTCGTCGTCGATCGGCACCCGCCACTCGAAGTGGCCCGTGTACAGGCAGTTGGGCCACAGGCACACCCGCCCGGTGGTCCAGAGCGGGTCCTCCTCGGTGGTGTCCTCGCGGATGCGCCGGTACACGAAGCCGTAGTCGAACTCGTCGAAGCCCAGGCGCGTGTGCGTCGGCGCCCGCGGCCCGTCCTCGCCGCGCAGGACCTGCGACCAGTTCGAGTGCAGCCACTCGAAGTGGACCGGGTCGATGGAGTTCTCCTGGCACTGGAACCAGTTGCAGGGCACTTCGGCGAGCACCACCTGCCGGTAGCCCCGGTGGTGGAAGCGGTCCCAGTCGGGCAGCTGCGGCGCGGGCGGCGGGCCCAGGTAGGCCCAGACGATGCCGGCGAGCGCCCGGACCGGGTACGCCTTGACCGCGATCTTCTCCTTGAACCGGGCGTGCGGGTGGGCGCGCTCCTCGAACGGCTGGTGCAGGCAGGCACCGGTCTCGTCGAACAGCCAGCCGTGGTAGTTGCAGCGGAGGCCGCAGTCCTCGACGAAGCCGTACGAGAGGTCGGCGCGCCGGTGCGGGCAGTGCCGGTCGACCAGGCCGTACGTGCCGGCGCGGTCGCGGTAGAGCACGAGGTCCTCGCCCAGGATCCGGACGGGCCTGGAGGGCGTCGCGTCGAGCTCGGCCTCGCCCGCGATCGGCTGCCAGTAGCGCCGGAGCAGCTCGCCCATCGGCGTGTCCGGCCCGGTCTGGCAGAGCAGCCGGTTCTTCTCCTCGCTCAGCAATGGACCTCTCCTCCTCGGTGCGCCCCTATGATCGCCCTGTGCGCGCGGACGACTGGGCCGCGACCGGGCTCGACCCGCTCGACGTGGCCGATGCGATCGGCCTCCGCCTCACGGTCGAGGACGTGCTGACGTGGGCGCCGTTCCGTCCGCTCGAGATCCACTGGGCCAGGCGGCACGGCCTGTCGCTGCCCGAGGCGCGGCGGTGGGCCGGCGAGGGCGTCCCGATCCGCGACGCCGTCAGGGCGGTGGCGGTCGGCCTCGGCATCCAGGAGCTGCACCGCTGGGAGGAGCACGGCTTCAATGCCTCGGACGCGTGGGAGGCGAAGGAGACCGGACTCGGGATCGAGGAGGCGGCGGAGTGGCGGGAGGCGGGCTTCGTCGTCCCGGACGCGCTCCAGCTGGTTCGGGACCGCTGGACCCTGGACGCGGCGATCGTCGCCAGGAACGCGGGGATCGACCGCTACCGACACCGTCAAGCGTAGGCCGGGCCCGGCGCCCGGTTCAATCGACGGAGACCGATCAGCACGATCGGCGGCGCCGATGGGCTGGCTCGACCGGGGGTACCGGACTCTATGCTGGTACTTCCAAGGGGAGAGCCTGAGCTGTCATGGCCGAGCTGCGTCATTACCGGTACTTCGTCGAGATCGCCAAGCGGGGGACGTTCACCGCTGCCGCCGAGTCGCTGAACATGACCCAGTCGGCGCTGAGCGAGCAGATCCTGCAGCTCGAGCGCGAGTGTGGGTCGCTGCTGTTCAACAGGCGCCACTCGGGGATCACGCTGACGCCCGCCGGAGAGTACCTCTTGCACCAGGCGGAGGGGCTGCTGGCGAAGGCGTCGGAGACGCGCGAGGGCCTGGCCGGGTTCCGGCACGGCTACCAGAGCCGGCTGCGGATCGGCTCGATCCTCGGCCCGCTCCAGTCCTGGATGCCGGCGGCGCTGGCCGAGTTCGTCCAGCGCGAGCCGCACGTCCAGCTGCACATCAACCACTTCGGCAAGGTCAACGACATCCTGGCCGGCGTGGCGGGGGACCAGCTCGACCTGGGCGTGGTCAGCCTGCGGCCATCGGCGCCGGCGCGGTCGCGGCACCACGAGCTGTCGCAGATCGTGCTGGTCGAGGAGGACCACGTGGTGCTGGTCCCGCACGGCCACTCGCTGGCGCACCTGGCCAGCGTGCGCCAGGAGGACCTGCGGGACACGCACCTGATCACGTTCCCGGCCGGCTACAACCTGCGGACCATCCTGGAGGACTGGTTCCACGCGGCCGGCTGCGCCCCGATCGTGGCGGCGGAGACGGGCGCGGTCGAGGTGATGCTGCAGCTGGTCGCGACCGGGGTAGGCGTGGCGATCCTGCCCCGCTCCCTGGCCCGCCGGGGCCTGGCGATGGGCATGCACTGCCTGAGCCTGGAACCGCACGACTCCCCGCGCCGGGTGGTGGCGGCGGTGCGCCGCCGCTCGGGCCGCAACGCGGAGCTGGTGGACGCCATCCTCCCGATCCTGGAGGAGCACGCGCGGGACGCGAGCCGCCCGGCGCCGCCGGGCGGGCGGCCCCAGGACTGAGCCGGATTCCACCGACGGAGGCGGACGTGGCGCCGGGTCGCCGACTGTTCGGTGGAATCCGGCTGAGGAGCGGCCGCGAGCGGCCGCCGGCGGGAGCCGGCGGCCGCTCTGACGACCGGGTCTAGCTGCAGCTCCCGTTGAACTGCGGGTTCGGGAACGTCTGGCTGATCGCGTTGCCGGCGAAGCGGGTCAGCTCGGGGGTGCCGTACTGCGCCTGCTTGCCGAAGTCGAGGACCGTCGTCCCCGGGATGTCGTTGCCGAAGTTCCAGACGCAGATGCCGTGCAGCAGGCTGCTGTGGCCCAGCGACCAGAACGGATAGAAGTTGGCGCCCGTGGGGAACGCCGTGCAGCCCGCCCCCGTCGCGGTGTTGCAGAGGATCTCCGAGGCCGGGATGTCGGTCTCGTACCGGATGTTCGGGAACGTGTGGCCGCTGCTGTCGAACGGGCCGAGATACTGGAACGAGGTCGGGTGACCCTGGTTCCCGTCCGGGAAGTCGGCCACGTACGACGACCCTTCGAAGTCGAGGTCGCCGTTCTCGAAGACGTTCGTCTGGCAGCCGGCGATCGGCCACCGCGTGGTCTCGTTGTGGCCGTTCACCACGATGGTGCGGTTGCCCGCGGGCATGCAGTTGGCGTCCGAGAACTCGCAGTTCAGCCCGCTGCCGAAGTTGTTGCTCGGGCAGGCCGCGCCGGTCTGGGTCCTCGCGTTGACGCAGACGCCGGTGGTCGGGTCGCAGGGACCCTCACCCATGGCGCCCTTGCCCTCGAGGCCGCCCTGGCAGACCTGGAAGACGTTCGGGTCCGAGAAGCTCTGCCCGTTGGCGAACTGGTCGTTGACCGGGAACGAGCTGCTGACGGCGTTGCAGGGCTCGAAGTGGCCCAGCTCCTGCTGCATCAGCACGCCGGCGTTCAGGGCCGTCCAGGGCACGATGTTCTGGTCGAGGGCCGTGCTGTACTCCGGGTGGAAGGTGAACGGGGTGCCGCTGCAGTCCGCGATGTTCGTGTTCATGAACCCGTTCGCGGCGCTGGCGACCATGAACCCGGAGTGGCCGGTGCTGACGTCCTGTATGGCTGTCAGCAGGCCGTTCGGCGTGTCCTTGATCGTGACCGCCAGGACGTCGCCCTGGTTCATCTCCAGCGTCTGCCGGTTCGGCGTGAACGTGCTGACGTCCGCGAGCTGCGGGCTCGGGGGCCCGGCCGGCACGCCGTTCATCTGCAGGAACCCGAAGTTGACCGGCTCGATGCAGTTGTTGTTGCAGACCGCGAAGCCGAACGTGCACTCGACGCTGTCGATGGTCAGCGCGGCGCAGTACTTGGTCGCGCTGCAGCTCGGGCCGTCGATGAACGGCGCGAACCCGGGCGCGTAGAACTGCAGCTCCATGAAGGCCGACCCGGCGGCGTTGGGGCCGGCGGCCAGGTTGGCGTCGCTGGCCGGCGCGCAGGCGTTCTGCGGGTACGACTTGGGGTCGCAGATCGGGATGCCGAACCACGGCGCCGGCGACAGCTGGGCGTACTTCGAGACGGCCGGGCTGTTGACCGTCGGCGTGGCCTTCGGGTCCACGGCCAGCTTCATCAGGTACGTCTGGTTGGCCGCGGTGCCCGCCGCGTTCGACAGGAACTTGACGGACGGCTCGTCGTGGCCGATGTAGTGGCCGTTGTCCTCGAACCGGGACGTGGTCCCGTTCGAGTTGACCTGGACGGGGTCGGCGCACAGGCTGCCCATCCGCTTGACGGCCGTGAACTGCGGACTGAAGCCGTTGCAGTCGAGCATGTTGGTGGACGACTTCGGAGCCACCGAGGCGCCGGCTGCCGTGGTGGCGCTCGAGCCCAGCCCGACGGCGAACGAGCCGGTGGGGCTGAGGCTGAACACCATCGCGGTCGCACCCGCGCCCGCCCACGCCAACCACCGAGACCAGGGTCCGCGCATGCGCAGTACCTCCTCTCCCAAGTACCCCTTCACCTCTTCGCGTGCGGTTGGGGGATGGTCAAAGTCCGCCCCTCAGGCGGCACCGAGCACCCACTACAGCGCCTCCGCGCGGCCCGTGTCAAGTTCACTCCGACCTGGCCTGAGAGGAGTGAGCCGACGAGGGTACGGCCGGGGAGGGTACTGTGATGGCCGATGACCGACGATGCGGCCAGCGGTTGGTCGCGGGCGCCCGCGACAATAAAGGGTCCGATGACGTCCGCGCCGTCCACACGACTTTCCATCCTGCGCGTGGCATGGGCGCATCTCGGCTCGCAGTGGGATTCGTCGCTCGGCGCCGCCCTGGCCCTGCTGCTGGCGCTGCTGCCGGCCGGACTCGTGCTGGTGGATCGCTCGGGCGCGCGGTCGGACCTGCGGACGGTGATCGCCGCGTCCGGCGGCCTCACCCTCCAGCGTGCCGGAGTCGCGGACACGCAGACGTTCGACGCGTTCCAGCGCCAGGCCCAGGGGCTGGTCGCGCCACGGCTGGGCATGTACATGGACGGCGGCAGCGCCCGGGGCACCGCGGCGCCGTTCCACCTCGCGTCGGTGGCGTCGCGCCAGCCCACCGGCCCGACCGCCACGGCCAACGTGACCGTGACGTACGTCGCCGACCTCTCGCAGCGCGTCGACGTGGTCCAGGGCCTGTTCCCCAAGCCGGGCAGCGCCGGCGGGGAGTCGATGGTGACGATGCCTGTGCCGGTCGCGGACCGCCTGGGCGCCCAGCTGTTCGACGTCGTGTGCCTGACCGTCCCGAACGGCGACCCGACCGCGGCGCCGTGGTGCGCCCGCATCGTCGGCCTGTGGCGGCCGATGGCGGGGGCCGACCCCGCCTGGACGGCGCCCAACGCGCAGACCCGGCTCTTCGTGGAGCGGGCCGACTTCTTCACGGCGGCCGGCAAGCAGCCCGCGGAGAACGTGCAGGCCGCGCGCCTGTACACGCCGCGGGCCGGGGCCGTCACGCCGCAGAACGCGGGCGCCGTGGCGCAGCAGATGAAGGAGGTGCGGACGGCGACAGGCAAGGCCGGCGCCGCCCAGGTGACCACGACGCTGGACACCGCCCTCGCCCGCTACGCCACGACGAGCGTGACCAGCTTCCCGGTCGAGCTGCTGGCGGCGGCCCTGGTCCCGCTGCTGACGCTGCTGGCGGTGGTGATGGCCCGCTGGTACGTCGAGCCCCGGCTGCAGGAGCTGGCCCTCCTCCGCGCCCGCGGCTGGTCGCGGCGGCGCGTGCAGCGGCTGGTGCTGGCGGAGCTGGCGCTCCTCGGCGCCCCCGCGGCCTTCGTGGCGGTCGTGGGCATGCTGTCGGTGCTCTGGCAGGCGACGGACGGCCACATCGGCACCCGGCCCGCGAACCTCAGCGGCGGCGAGCTGCTGGCGATCGCGGTCGCGGTGGCCGTCCTGGTCGTCGCGGCGGCGCGGTTCTTCGACCTGGCCCGCTGGGCCGCCCGGCAGAGCGTGCTGCGCCTGGAGGACGGCGACGCCGCGGCCGTGGGCCTGCCCTTCTGGCGGGGCGGCGACGGCGCCGGCGCGCTGGTCCTCCCGGCCGCCCTGCTGCTGCTGGTGCCGCGCGTGGCCGGCGCCGAGGGCTGGCGGCTGCCCGGGCCGCTGGACGACCTGGTCGCGCTCGTGGTCAGCGTCGTGGGCCTGGTGCTGCTGGTGATCGCGGTCCTGCCCCTGCTGTCGAGCGCGACGGGGGTGATCGGCGGCCGGCGCAGAGCGCTGGAGGGCACGATCGCGAACCTGCAACTGCGGCGCTGGTGGCAGCGGAACGCCGCCCCCGGCTTCCTCGTCGTCCTGGCCTTCGCGATCACGTCGTACGCGGCCGTCGCGCTGGTGGACCAGGTGCTGGACGGGCCCGGGGGCGCCCTCGGCGTGGGCATCGCCGTCAGCCTCGGCATCGGCCTGGTCACCGCCCTGGCGACCGCGATGCTGGCGTACGGGCTGCTGTTCCTCGTCATCTGCCGCGCCCGCGTGGACTACTACGCGGCGCTGCTCGTGGACGGCCTGCCGGCGACGACGGTCCGCCGGAGCGTGGAGATCGAGCAGCAGGCGGTGCTGGTGCTCGGCCTGGCGGCCGGCGTCGTCATCGGCATGCTGCTGCTGCTGGCGACGGCGTCGGGCATCGGGCTCGGCGGGCAGGCCGGCGTGCTGGCGATGCCGCCGGCCGCGGCGGCCGTCGTGGCCGGTGTCGGCGGGACGGCGGCCCTGGGGCTGATCGGCGGCCTCATGATCGCCGGCATGGTGCGGCGCGGCGTCGTCGGGTTCCGCCTGGTCGAGCAGGGCTGGCGCGCCACGTGAGCGTCGCCGCCGGCCGGCCGAACGATCAGCTGCTGGTCAGCGTGCGCCGGCTGACGCACGTCTACCACACGTCGACGGCCGAGCTGGTGGCGCTCAACGACCTCAACGTGCAGCTGGCCGAGGGCGAGCGGATCGCGGTCGTCGGGCCCAGCGGCAGCGGCAAGACCACGCTGCTCAACATCATCGCCGCCCTCGAGACGCCCAGCCGCGGCGCGGTGCACGTGGCCGGCCGCGACCTGGCCACCCTGGACGACCGCGAGCGCGACGACTACCGCCAGCGCCAGGTCGGCTACGCGTACCAGCGGGTGGAGCTCGGCGTGTGGTCCCACCTGTCCGTGTTCGAGAACGTGCTGCTGCCGATGGTGGGCGTGGTCCGCGGCGAGCGCCAGCGGCGCGACCGCGCCGTCGAGCTCCTGGAGGCGGTCGGCATGGAGCGGCGCATCACCCGGCTGCCCGAGCAGCTGGGGTACGGCGAGCGGCGGCGGCTGGCGCTGGCGGTCTCGCTGGCCAACCACCCGCGCCTGCTCCTGGCCGACGAGGTGACCGCCGGCGTGGACGACGAGGCCGCCGACCAGCTGCTGGGCGACCTGATGGGCCTGCTCAAGCACCTCGGCACCAGCGCGATCGTCGTCGCCCACGGCCGCCACCTGCCCCGGCACGTGGACCGCATCGTCCCGCTGCCGTACCCGCGACCGGTCAACACGTCCAGCCGGGCGCGGCGCCGGCCGCCGGTGCACAGCAACGGCCTCCCCGCCCCCGGCACGGTGCTCGTGGCCGAGTCGATCTCGCGCCGCCTGCCCAGCCCGACCGGGCCGGTCGAGGTCGTGCGCGACGTGTCGCTCCACGTTCGCGAGGGCGAGATGGTGGCCATCCTCGGCGTCTCGGGCTCGGGCAAGTCCACGCTGCTGGCCGTGTGCGGCGGCCTGGACGAGCCGGACGCGGGCCGGGTCGCGATCGACGGCCGGCAGCTCACGGGCCTGGACGGGCCGGCCCGCGAGGAGATGCTGCAGCGCTCCCTGGGCTGGGTCATGGGCGCCCGGCCGCCGGTGCAGACGACGGCGGCCGAGAGCGTCACGCTGGCCGCCCGCATCTCGGGGGTGCCGGAGGACGAGGCGAACCGGCTGGCGAAGGCGGCGCTGGCGGCGACGGGGCTCGAGGAGCGGGCCACGGCGCCGATCGGCGAGCTGTCCGGCGGCGAGCAGGTCCGGGTCGCGCTGGCGCGCGCCCTGGCCCGCTACCCGAAGCTGATCATCGCCGACGAGCCGACGGCCCAGCTGGACATCCTGACGTCCACCGACATCATCGAGCTGCTGCGGGAGGCGGCCGACTCGGGCATCGCCGTGCTGCTCGCCACCACGTACCCCGTCCTGGCCGAGGTGGCCGACCGGGTGCTGGTGATGCGGGACGGCACGCTCCGCGAGCTCAGGCGCTAGACCGGAAGCGTTTTCCCGGTTCGACGCCCTGGCGCCCGGCCCCGCGCCGGGGTTGAGGTGGCGTGCGCGATCTGGCCCAAGCGGATCGAAGCACGAAGCCACGGAGGACACGAAGACGCACGAAGCGCCGGGTGCCGCCGCGTCGCCTCCTTCCCGCTGCAACCCGGGCGTGGTCCTCGGCAGTCGTAGGTGGCCATCTCGCCGAGCCCTTCGTGCGTCTCCGTGCGCTTCGTGGCTTCGTGCTTCAGCTCACTCGGACTAGACCGGAAGCGTTTCCGGGGCCGTCTCGGGACGATGTGGCGCACCCGGGAGTTCGATGGTATTGTGCGCGGTGGGAGCGATCTCACACCCATGGGGAGAAGGACGCCGAACTGGGGGAGTCGGGCGCCGGTGCTCGCCGCGCGAGCGCGAACGGTGACGGTCGGGGCGTCGCCCGTGCCGCCTGAAACTCCCTGGCGAGGGCCGCCGGCCCACGGCCCGTGAGCCGAAGAAGCGTTCGATAACGACCCGCATGGCATCGGTGGTGAGAGCGCTCTCATATCCAGCGGTGGAATCCGCGATCGGAACGGCGATGAGAAAGCGCCGGCACCGCGCCGGCGACAACCGGAAGGAGAACTGGAGGACTGCCCGTATGGGATCCATCCCTCTCGTCGGGGCCCTGGGGGCGCAGGCGCGCCGCGGCATCATGGCCGTGGTGGCGCTCGCGCTGGGCTCCATCCCGACCGTCGCCCTGGTCAACCACGCCAGCGCGGCGGGCGCCTGCTCGGTCACGTACACCGTCGCGCAGCAGTGGAGCACGGGCTTCACGGTCCAGGGCATCACGATCGTCAACCTGGGCGCGCCGATCACCTCGTGGACGCTG
>VBJR01000273.1 GCA_005880175.1 Chloroflexota bacterium | reverse complement strand
TCGTTCGTGATGACCGGGCTCCCGGCGTCCTCCGCCAGCAGGCGCTGGAACTCGTCAGGGTGCCGCTCGAAGTACTCGCGCTCGTCGTCCTGGTCGCTGCGCCCGCGCGGTGCCGACCGGTAGCCGAGGGCCTCGGCCGCCGAATCCTCGTCGCGCATGGCCCAGCCGTCCTCGCCCGGGCTCGGGATGATCGTCGTCATCGCTCCGCCTCCAGCCCGGCCGCCCGGAAGGCGTCCGACGCCTCCGTGACGTCCTTGACGGCCGTGACGAACTCGGGCCACCGCGACTGCCCCACCTCCGCGTTGAATCCGGCGGTGGCGAAGGCCGCGTCGAGGTGGTCGGTGCCGGGGTGCTCGCGGTGCCAGCTCAGAGAGCTCTCGATCGCGGCCTTCATCACGGCCACCTCCCACCCGCACGACCCGCAGATGCCCCGCTCGTCGGACGGCTCCCCGTGGACTGCGCAGATGTCGCTCGTCTCGGGTGGCGGGTCCCCGATGGCCTCTATGCCGCTGTCGCTGGGCAGGGCCGCCCGCTCGATCGATCCGGCCATCTGGCGGACGTTGGGCAGGTGGATGATGTTTGAACCGTCCTGAACGCCCGCCTCCGCCGCGACCTGCTGGAGCCGTCGCAGCTGCTCGTCCGTCATCGCTCGGCCTCCAGCTGGACGGCGTGGCGGCCGACGAAGCGGTGCGGCCGGGCCTCGTCGTCGCCGGCCGCCAGGCGCTCGACTGCCTCCATGCCGGACTCGAACGGCTCCCGGCACGGCTGGCACAGGTCGACCGCGAACGGTCCGGGCATGGTCGGGACGTTGACGACCAGCGGCGGCCCCTCGGCCGACCGCTTGCACGCGGCCATCACGCAGTCGCGCTCGATGCTGGGCACGTACGGCGCCGCGGGGTCGGCCTCCATGTCGTGCAGGGCCGCTGCGTACATGGACCGCACTTCGTCCGGCGTCCACCGGACCTCGACGCTCACCGCTCCGCCTCCAGGTCCGCCTGGCCGCCGAGTTCGCGGGCCTGGCGCTCCGCCTCCCCCCGCTGCGGCCACCAGCGGAGGGCCTGCTGTTGGGCGGTGTCGACCACCGCCCAGCCGTTCACCCACCCCTCGTCCGCCATGAATCGACTCCAGCCTTCCTCGACGGTGAAGCGCTCCGCGGCGTGACCCGGGGTCGTGTTGTTGGCGTTGATCGTGTCGCCAACGTGGTCGGTCATTTCCGGACTCCTCCTCGGCCGGACCGGGGTGGCAGCCCCGGACCCGGCGTGTCGCCCCTCCAGGTCGCGGACCGCGGCGCGGGGGCGTGCTCGCCGCGGTCCGACTCGTCCTATCGCTCGGCCTCGGTGACCTCGGCCAGGAACGGGGCCGGTTCCTCCGGGTAGGGCGTGAAGTCGTCGGCGGACAGGTAGGGGCCAGCCAGGTCGGCGAAGGCGGCGAAGACCGGCTGCGGGTTGCCCACCTCGACCGGTTCTCCCCGAGTCGCGGGGCCCTCCTGCAGCCGGGCCCACAGCCGGACCGCCGCGTCGTACGAGTCGGCGTACAGCTCGACCGGGCTTCCCGTCGATCCGGTCGGGACCGCGTACCAGGACATCTCGGACTCCTCCTCGTTGGCCGGGCCGGGGTGGCAGCCCCGGACCCGGCGTATCGCCCCTCCGGGTCGCGGACCGCGGCGCGGGGGCGCGCTCGCTACGGTCCGACTCGTCCTACCGCTCGGCCTCGGCCTCCTCGCGCTCGTACGCCTGGCGCGCGTGGGCGGCGTCGTGCACGTGCCGTCCACGCACGATCCGGCCGAAGTGCTCGGCCTGGACACCGCGCTCGCCGGCGTCATGGCGATAGCCCTCGACCGCTTCCCTGGCCATCCACTCGGCGGCGCGCTTCCAGTCGGGGAGCAGGTTCTGGCGCATCTCCTCGTTCGTGATGGACTCCTCCTCTGCGGCCGGAGTGGCAGTCCCGGGCCCGCTGGTCGCCCCTCCAGGTCGCGGACCGCGGCGCGGGGGCGCGCTCGTCGCGATCCGATGGACGTCCCGCGGGTCGCGGCCGGGGCCGTCCATGTACCTGGCCAGCTCCGGGTAGTCGCTCAGCGCCCGAGCCATCTCGCGTCTCACCGCCGGCCGGCCTGGCCGAGGGCCAGACCGACCACGAGCAGGACGGGGATGCACCACCAGTGGAGGTACAGCCAGCCCCACGGGATCGTCTGCGAGAGCGGAGTCCAGGCGACGACCACGACCACCACCAGGACCAAGGCCACCAGCAGGGGCAGGATCGGGGGCCCGGCCTTGTCCGCCTCGTGGTCCATGAAGAACACGAGGGTCCAGAAGACGTCGCGTAGCAGCTTCATCGCTCCGCCTCCAGCTCGGCACCGGGCCGGCCGGCGTTCTCGCGGCGCTGGGCCTCGTGGAGCAGGAACAGCGCGTCGGCGAACTCCTGGTTCCACTTCGCCTCGGCGCCATGGTCCGGCCGCTCGGAGGCGTTCTTTGCGAACGCGTAGTGGAGGTCGGCCATGCATCCGGTGCACACGCAGTAGTCATCGCCTCTGTGGACGGCCGGAAAGCTCGCGATGTGCTCGTGCGTACTTCGCCCCTTCGACTCGCTCAGCGGGTCCGGCAGGACGGCCCTCCAGTTCGGGTTCGCGGAGCAGACGGCGGCGGCGCGGTCGATGGCTTCGCGAACGTTCATCCCTCGGCCTCCGCGCTTCCGCCGTTCGCGCTGTTGGCGGTCGCGGCCGGCGGCTCCAGGTGCACGATGTGGGGCCGCGCCTCCGTCCACGCGGCCGGCGTCGCCTCCATCGCCGCTGCCGTGCGGACCGGCGATCGCAGTACCGAGGTACCCGTCCACTCGACCAAGCCCCGGCGCATCCTCCAGCGCTGAGCGGCGACAGGCGCCCGGAGCATGACCGGGGCGTGGTGGTGGTAGAGCAGCAGCGCCCACTTCGGGCGCAGGCCGCGCAGCTCGGCCGGCGAGAGCCGGGGCCGCCACTCGAACCCGCGCGTCTCCCGCCGCCTGCCGTCGGGGTCCGTGGACCACGAGCGGGTCTGCACCCGGTGATCGCCGATCACCCGGCTCAGGTGGTCGAGCGACGGGCCGTCAGCCAGCCCGCCGAAGACGACCTTGCACCTGGTCGCCGACCAGATCGCCTCGGCGACGTGGTCGCCGTAGCGGTTGCGCAGCTGGGCCTGCGACTGGACGGCCCAGCTGGTGAGCACGCCCTGGCCGGCGCCCTGGCTGACGATCGACTCCAGGCTCGGCAGCGGCGCGATGTTGGTCAGCTCGTCGAGCTGGAGCAGCAGCCGGCGGGGGCGCTCGCCGTCCGGCTCCGGCCGGGCCGGCTCCTGGCCGGTCACGAAGCGCCAGCCGGTGTCGGCGAGCCGGGCGAGCGGGTTCTCCTGCCGCGGCGGGTGGGCGCCGTGCAGCTCGTAGGCGGTGCCCACGATGGCCTCGACGAAGGCCGAGATCAGCGGCGCCAGGATCGCCTGCAGCGTCGACGGCGAGACGATGTAGACCGTCGAGCGCGTGCGCAGGAACTCCTCCGGGTCGATGTCGGTCCCCGTGCAGGACTCCATGACCACCGGCACCCGCATCGCCTTGAGCGCGGTGTGCGCGGCGGCGACGAAGCTGGAACGCTCCTTGTCGTTCGTCCGCTCGGCGATCCCGATCAGGTCGTGCGCCCACTCCAGCGCGCCCGGCGTCCCGAGGCCGGCCAGGATGGCGGCCGGCTGGCGGAACTCCTGCAGGCTCAGCCACTCCTTCGCGACCCGCATGTCGCCCGGCCGCTCCGGGTGATTGGCCGCGGCCAGGAAGTACGCGGCCAGGATGCGGCCGGCGCCTGCCCGCCAGTGGTCGGCGTTCTCGACGTTCTTGCCGACGTCGGCGACGGTCACGAGCACGGACGCCCGGAGCTCGGCGACGAGCGGGTCCTTGCAGCCGGCCAGCGGCGACCACCGGATCGGCCGCAGGCCTTCGACGGTCCCGGTCGAGCCGGGGGAGTAGACGTACACCCCTCCGCCGTGCTGGCGCGCCAGATCGAGACGGCGGCCGATGGTGGCGCGGAGCACGTCGGGCTTGGTGCTGGTGACGATGGCAGGGCCGTCCCACATCGCCAGCTGGGGAATCAGCACGCCGGCCGTCTTGCCGACGCGCGGCGGTCCGATCACGGCGACCGAGTCCTCCGCCCGGCCGAAGGCCCAGCGGGTCTGACCGAGGCGCCCGCGGCCCCAGCCGAAGAACAGGCGCTCGCGCCAGAGCACGGCCGGCCGCTTCGAGAGCCGCCAGGGCAGCACCCGCGTCAGGCCGTAGGGTCCGGCGCAGCGCAGGTGGCGGACGGCCAGCAGCACCAGCGTCAGCAGGACCAGGGCGGCGAGCCAGCCGGGGCCGGGAACCCTCAGCATGCCTCCGCCTCCTGCTGGATGTCGGCGTTCGGGCGGTAGCCGTGCAGCTCGTCGATCAGCCGCCGGTCGGCCTCGGAGAGCCCGATCCAGTCGGTCTTGGGCGGGTTCCCGGCCCTCACCTGGGCCGCCAGCTCCCGCCAGCGCGCGGCGATCCGCTCCGCCTCGGCGACCAGCTCCGGCGGGCGCTCGGCCGGCGCGGCCACGCCCCGCGGCCCGGGCAGGCCGCCGTGCTCGCGCAGGTGGTCGTAGCGCTCGATCAGCTCGACCATGACGCCCGCCTGGTGGGCGGGCAGCTCGCCGGCCTGCGCCGCCTCGGCGATGATCTCGACGAGGGCGTCGAGCTTGGGGTCGGGGAAGATCGGCAGCCCCGGGTACTTCTCGTTCACGACCGGCCGCCCCAGAGCACGCCGATCAGGCTGGCGATCCCCAGCACGAGGAACGTCGCCCCGATCGCGGTCTGCGCCCAGCGCGGGAAGGGGGGCAGCTGGCGCGTGTCGAACAGCTCCCACGCCGTGGCCCGCTCGACCGCCTCCAGCCACCGAATCACGCTTGCCTTGCTCATTCCGGACTCCTCTCCGGCCGGCTCGGGGGTGGCAGCCCCCGGCCGGCGTATCGCCCCTCCAGGTCGCGGACCGCGGCGCGGGGGCGCTTGCTGACGGTCCGACTCATCGCTCCGCCTCGCGCTCAGCACGAAGCTGCTGCTCTCGCTCGACCTCCCGAGCCGCCGCACGCTTGGCCGAGGCCACCGAGGAGAACCAGTCGAGGACCTCGTAGCCCTCGTCGGGCGGCATCCAGCAGAGCTCCCACTGCCGCGAACCGCGGACCGGGAACACGGCGTATCCGTGCTCGTCGTGGAAGTAGGCCATGGGTCCGCTCTCCAGCCCGGAGGGACGCCGCTCCCCACGTCAGCTCGACCTCGTCGGTCATCGCTGCTGCTCCAGGACCTTGTCGTCCGTCAGCTCGTCGATGACCCCCTGGCGGATCAGCTCGCCCTCCAGGTCGGCCAGCCACTCGCTCACGGCACGGACGGCACTGAGCAGCTGGGGCCGCTCGTCCTCCTCGACCGCGTCCACCAGCGAATCGGCACGGACAGCGGTCGGGCCGGCGCACAGCGAGTGGAGGTCGTGGACGGACACGTAGACGGTTTCGATCTCGATCGACTCGCTTCCCTGCTGCGTGACGGCGCCTCGTCGCAGCTCCGCCATCAGGTCTCCGAACCACCGCGCGACCCGGCGCGCCGTCCGGTCGAAGCCCCTGCGCTCGTCGTCCTCCAGCTGGGCGACGACCGCCGGCGGGAAGGTCGGCAGCGCGAGCAGCGCCTTGTGCAGCTCGTCCGCCAGGCGCTGCCGGGTGTCCCTGGCCGCCTGCTTGT
>VBJR01000272.1:4126-4923 GCA_005880175.1 Chloroflexota bacterium | reverse complement strand
GCTCGGCAGTGTCGAGTTCGGCCCGAACGGCTACAGGTCGGCACGGCTGATCTTGGTGCTCGGCCACGAAGGATGCGGGGCGATCACGGCGGCGATCCAGTCCATCCAGACCGGCGTCCCGGCGCCTGGCCACATCCAGGCAGTGGTCCACGCTCTGCGTCCGGCCTACGACGTGGCCATCTCGCAGCCCGGGGACGACCTGGTGGAGAAGATGGTCCGGGCGCAGGTCGTCCTGACGGTGCAGCGGCTGCAGAACGACCCGCTGATCGCAGAGCTGATCCGGAACGAGGGCCTGATGGTCGTCGGCGGGCGATACGGCCTGATCTCCGGCCAGGTCGAGCTCATCGCCTGAGTCAGTCCACCCGCGTGAGGAAGCCGTTGTTCACGAGCCACATCACCTCGGGCTGGCCGTCCGGGCCGATCACGTAGCCGTTGTCGGGCGGGAAGATGAAGGCGCCCTGACCACCGTTGGCAGCCGGATCCCAGTAGGTGGCCAGGAACTGCTGCACCGTCAGGGCACCCGTCCGCTCGTAGCCGCGCAGCTCCCGCCCGACCTCGCCGCGGACCGGCAGGACCTCCGGTCCGAGCCGCCGCCGTCGTGGCGCCGGTGGCGCCGAGCGCGCCAGGCATAGTTACTGCCATGCCACCGTTGGGCCGCCACGGACCGCTCGACGACGAGGTCCGGTGGGACGAACCGGACTGGCTCTCGGACGACGAGACCTCGATTCGCGAGGCCGACGCGCTGGGCAGTGCCGAGGCGGCGCTGGCGCTGGGCCTCCTCCTCCACCAGCGCGGCG
>VBJR01000272.1:3365-4101 GCA_005880175.1 Chloroflexota bacterium | reverse complement strand
GGACGGGCGCGGCAGCGCCGAGGGCGCCTGGAGCGTGGGCGCCGTGATGCAGGAGAAGGGCGACCTCCTGGAGGCCGAGGCCGCGTACCGCCGCGCCGACGAGCGCGGGAGCGCGCGGGGCGCGGCATCCCTCGGGGTACTCCTGTGGGAGCGCGGCGACATGGCGGGCGCCGAGGCGGCGTGCCGAAGAGCGGACGAGCGCGGCAGCGCGGAGGGCGCGGCCGGCCTCGCGTCGCTGCTCGCCTGGCGCGGCGACCTCCAGGGCGCGGTGGGGGCGCTCCATCGAGCGGATGAACGCGGCAGCCGCGAGGCGGCGCGCGACCTCGGCCGGCTCCTGCTCGACCGGGGCGATCGCGAGGCGGCCGAGGCCGCGTTCAACCGCGCGGAGGAGCGCGGCGACGCCGAGGCGGGGCGCATCCTCGGCGAGCTGCGTCACCGGCGCGGCGACGCGCGCGGGGCCGAGGGGCCGCTGCGCCGGGCCGACGCGCGTGGCGACGCCAGGGCCGCGTGGCTCATGGGCGAGATCCTGAGCGCCCGCGGCGAGGTGGCGGCGGCCGAGGCGGCGTACCGCCGGGCGGACCAGCGTGGCAGCCGCGAGGGCGCCTACAGACTCAGCGCCCTCCTGCGCGGTCGCGGCGACATCGTCGGCGCGTCGGCGGCTCAGGCCCGGGCGGAACAGCGGTCCTGACTGGCGGCCGGTGCTTCGAGCACGGTCGGGTCGAGGCGGCGGCGCCGC
>VBJR01000272.1:0-3360 GCA_005880175.1 Chloroflexota bacterium | reverse complement strand
GGTCGGTGTTGATCGGGTTGAAGAGGCCTGGTGGCGAGTTCCAGCCGCAGAAGCCGCCGCCCGACAGGTCCACGATCTGCGGCGTGAGCTTGATCATGGACCCACCCGCCGCGAAACCCTGCACGGCGAAACCGGAGGCGACCATGAAACCGGTACCGCTGAGGTCGATGTTCGCGACGCCCAAGGCGGAGCCCGGGGTGTTGCAGTCGGCCGCCACGCCGTACGGCATCGACTTGATCGGCTCCGGCCCGATGCAGCAGCCGCCGCCCGTCGTGGTCGCGAAGGTCTGGTCGGCGATGTTCACGCGGAACGTGAGCGGGTTCAGAGAGGCCGGTGTCGGGTCGAGACGCAGCGCCCTGTAGCTCGTCACGACGTCGGTGCCGGAGATCGTCCCGCCCGCTGTGAACTGGGAGAAGTTCTCACCGGCTCCCGTACGCTGCAGCATCAGGAACACTGTGGAGGCGCCCGCCGCCGTGGTGGCGCAGCGCAGCGGGACCTGCGGGTGATTCGCCTTGATGGCGGTACAGCTCGTGGCCGCGGGCCCGGGCGCGCTCGCGTTGGCGACCGGAGCCATCAGCACCGCGACCAGTGGCACGATGACAGTGGCGAAAAACAGCCGTCTGGGCATCATCTCTCCTTCGCCCCTGGTCCATGCGTTCAGGGGCACCGCAGCCAATTGGCAACTGCCAGCGATCGTAACCAGACCCGGATCGACGCGTCAAACGCGAACGGGAAAGGTCCGATCCGCGCCCCGTCGATCACTTACGTGAGCCGGCGGCTCACCCGGTAGACGGTCAGCCCGATGCACAGCGAAGCCAGGGCCGCGAAGATCGCCATCTCGATTGTTTGAAACGCCACCAGCGGTCGCCGGGCTGGTAGTAGACACGGCTGAGAATTCCATGTACACGACGCGCGGCGCGGCCGGACTCGCTGTGCGGCCTGATCGTCGAGCGCGCGCTCGCGCTGTACGAGGAGAACCGGAAACTGGCCGAGCAGTGAGCCTGGAGCGATGAGCTGACACCGCGCGGCCGGCCCGGAAGGCCGGCCGCGGCGGGGGTCAGCCGCGGGGCTGGTTGATGCGGATGTGGTTGCCGGCGGGATCGCGGAAGGCGCAGTCGCGGACGCCGTAGGCCTGGTCCATCGGCTCCTGGATCACGTCGGCGCCGGTTGCCTGGATGCGCTCGAAGGCGGCGTCGCAGTCATCGGTCGTGAACACGAGGAACCCCAGCAGACCCTTGGCCAGCAGGTCGCTGATCGCCGCCCGGTCCGATGGCGAGGTGCCGCTCTCCGGCGCCGCGGGCCCGAGCACGATGTTGACGTCGGGCTGGGAGGGCGGCCCCACGGTGACCCAGCGCATCGTGTTGGCACCCACGTCCATGCGCACCTCGAAGCCCATCGCATCGCGATAGAACCCGATCGCTCTCTCGTGGTCGTCCACGCAGAGGTAGCAGTTCTGCAGCTTGATGTCCATGCGCCCGAGCTTAGCCAGCCCGTGTCGGGTCCGCTTCTCGATTCCTGACCGGTCTCAACGCCGTCCGCAGCAGGCAGCCGGGGAGGGGCTGGGTCCAGGAATGGTCCCGAGCCCGATAGGCGCTCGGGCTCTCGCCGACGAGCTCCGTGAACCGGGTGCTGAAGGTGCCCAGCGACGAGCAGCCGACCTCGAAGCAGACCTCGGTCACCGAGAGGTCGCCGCGCCTCAGCAGGGTCATGGCGCGCTCGATGCGCCGGGTCATCAGGTAGCTGTACGGGGTCTCGCCGTAGGCGGCGCGGAAGCTGCGGGAGAAGTGGCCGGAGGACATGCAGGCGGTGCCGGCCAGGGCCTCCACGTCGAGCGGGCGCGCGTACTCGCGATCCATCTGATCCCGCGCGCGCCGAAGCCGCACCAGATCGTCACGGTCCACCGGCACACCATATCGCCCATCACCGCTCCCGCGCCGCGAAGGATCTCGCCCGAACCGCAGGCGTTCAGGCGCAGGGCTGCGCGACGGCGATCGTGCCCGAGCTCTCGTCGACCACCAGCAGGCCGCCGTTGGGCAGGAAAGTGAGGCCCTGCGGCGCCCCGGCCCCCGTCACGAGCACGCTGACGGCGCCCGTCGCCGGGTCGACCGCGTCCACCTGGCCGGTGCTCAGGTCGGCAACGTACGCCAGACCGCCCCGCACCAGCACCTCGTCCAGCGAGCCGAAGCTCCCGATCCCGGTCACGTGCCCCGTGGCCGGGTCGACCCGGTCGAGGCCGGGCGCGTTCTCCACCGCGACCAGGATCGTGCCGTCGCCGGCGGGCGTCGCCGCGACGGGTCGCCCGAGGCCCGTGGCAACCACGGTCCGGCCCCCGCTGAACGGCGGCAGCGGCACCGTGTCCAGCGCGCCCTGCGCGGCGTCCGGGAGGAGGAGCTTGCGGGACTCCATCCCCAGGCCGTCCACGCCCAGGTTGCCGTTGGCGGTCAGCCGCACCCAGACCCGCCGGGTGTTGGCGACGGGGTCGAACACAACCACCCGGTCCGCCGACTGCTCGGCCAGCGCGAACTTGCCGGTCGGGAGCTGGACGATGCCCTCCGGGCTGCGCGAGTCGGCGAACGTCCGGACCAGGCCGCCGCTGGCGTTGAGCTCGGTGATCTGGCCACCGTCCACGTTGGTCACCCAGACGGTGCCGTCCGACGCCACCGTGATGTCATCCGCCCCGTTGACGTGCGCGAACACCGGCAGCGAGCTGAACGCGACGGTCGCCGGGCACGAGGCCGCGCGCGCGATCACGTGGGCAGCGGGGGCCAGCGACGATCCGAGCGACAGGGCCAGCGCCGGCAGGGCGGCGCGAAGCCACCGGGTGGACGTCCTCATCGGGAGCCGCTCCTCCTTTCACACCGCACACCAGCAGGCCCGGCCATGCGTCCCGAGCGGGTCAACAATGCGCCGAGTCGGCGGCGACCGCAAGCGCCGAACGGAACGGCTCAGCTCGCCGCGCCCCGCGTCCAGTCGCCGTCCACCAGGCGCATGAGGCCCAGCGGGTTCTCATCGTGGAGCGCGGGCGGCAGCAGCCCGGCCGGGTAGGACTGGAACGCCACCGGCCGCAGCCAGCGCGCGATCGCGGCCGTCCCGACGGACGTGTGCAGAGACGACGTGGTGGCCGGGTACGGGCCGCCGTGCATCATGGCAGCGGTCACGGCGACGCCGGTCGGGTAGCCGTTCCAGACCAGGCGGCCGGCCCGCCGGCGCAGCTCGTCGACCAGCGGGCGGACGGCGTCGAGGTCGGCCGGCTCGGCGTGGACGGTGGCCGTCAGGCTGCCCTCCAGCGCCCGCGCCGCCTCGGCCATCCGGGCCGGCGTCTCGCAGCGGACGATCACGGCGAACGGGCCGAAGTGCTCC
>VBJR01000271.1 GCA_005880175.1 Chloroflexota bacterium | reverse complement strand
GCCGCGCCGCGCCGGCGCCCGAGGCGGCCCCGCCGCCGCCCGACCGCTGGCCCGCCCTCACCGAGCCCGCGCTCGACGACCAGGGGGACGCCGGCCGCCAGCTCCGCCGCTGGGCGCACGAGCGCCGGCTGGACGCCGAGCAGCGGGGAGCCTGACGTGGAGCGCGTGTCCTTCCTCGTCGAGGCGACCGGCGCGCGGCTGCCGTGCCTGCTCAACCCCGAGACGCTGGCCGTCCGCCGCGTCGCCGGCGTCCGCCCCCGGCGCACGGCCGCGGGGGCGCTGACCGGCGTCGAGCTCAGCGACGATCCCCTCCTGCACACCGGCGGCGGCCGCACCGAGATCGACCTCGACCTGCTCTTCGACGTCGCGCTGGGCGGCGGCACCGTCGTGGCCGACGACGTCCGCGACCTGACCCGGCCGTTCTGGAACCTGGCCGAGAACCCGGCTGGCGCCGGCACGCAGGTCCGCTTCGTCTGGGGCAAGACATGGAACATCCCCGGGGTCGTCGTCTCGGTCGCCGAGCGCCTGGAGAACTTCACCGCCCAGGGCGTCGCCCGCCGCTCCTGGCTGCGCCTGCGCCTGTGGCGGGTGGGGGAGGCGCCCCCGCGGCCCGCCGACCCGGGCCCGCCCCTGGACGCGTCCGCCCTGGCCGCGATGCCGCCCGACGCCCTCGCCATCCGCACGCTGGGCGGCGGCGACGGACCCGGCGGCACGGAGCGCCTCGACAACTTCCTGGCCCGGAACGGCGTCTCGCCCGCGAACTGGAAGGCGGTCGCGGCCCTGAACGGCATCGACGACCCCCACCGCATGCGGCCGACCGCGTCCCTGCGGCTGCCGGGAGGCGCCCGGTGAGGCCGCTGCAGACGCTGCCCCGCCTGCGCCTGGCGCTCGACGGGGAGGCGCTGGGCGAGGCCGCGCTGAGCGAGGTCCGGGTCAGCCAGGCGCTCTCGCTGCCGGGCCAGTGCGAGCTGGTGTTCCGGGACCCGCCGGGCGGCCTCGCCGACCCGCTGCGCGCGCGGCCCGGCGCCCGCCTGGACCTGGCGGTGGAGGGCCACGCCGCCGCCCTGTTCCAGGGCGAGGTGACGGCCGTCGAGCACGTCTTCGAGGCGGATGCCGGCCGCGAGGTGCGGCTCCGCGCCTACGACCCGAGCCACCGGCTGCGCAAGCGGCAGACGATCCGGGTCCACGTCCGCGTCACCGCCCGCGAGCTGGCCGCCGAGCTGGCCCGCGAGGTCGGCCTGGCCGTCGAGGCGGCCGCGGACGGCCCCCAGCACGAGTGGATCGTCCAGCACCACGACAGCGACCTGGCGATGCTGGTCGAGGCGCTGGAGCGCTGCGGCCTCTTCTACACGGTCCGCGACGGCGTGATGCACCTGCTCACGCTGGACGGTCTGGGCGACCCGCTCCCGCTCGAGCTGGGGCGCACGCTCCTGGAGGCGCGGCTGGAGATGAACGCGGACGGCGCCTGCCGCGACGTCCAGGTCGCCGGCTGGGACCCGGTCAGGGCGCAGACGTACCTGGGCCGGGCGGCGGCCGCCCGCAGCGGGCGCGAGATCCCGGGCCGGCTGGCCGGCGCCGAGCGCCGCTCGTTCGTGGACCAGGCGGCGCACGACCAGCTCGGCCGGGCGCCGGGGTGACGCTGGCCGGCGTCGGCGAGGCGTTCACCGGCCGCCACGTGCTGACCCGCGTCACGCACACCATCGACGACCGGAGCGGGTTCGTCTCGACGATCGAGACCGAGCCGCCCCGGCTCGGCGCCCGGCGCACCGCGGCCGTCGTGACCGAGGCGATCGTGACGCAGGTCCACGACCCCGAGCGGCGGGGGCGCGTCAAGGCCCGCCTGCCCGGCTACTTCGACGTCGAGACCGACTGGATGCCGGTCGTGACGCTGGGCGCCGGCAGCGGCAAGGGGCTCCAGGTCCAGCCGGACGTGGACGACACCGTGCTGGTGCTGCTGGCCCACGAGGACCCGGCCGAGGGCATCGTGCTCGGCGGCCTGTACGGCATGCGCGACGTGCCCGACGGAGGCGGGGTCGTGGGCGGCGCGGTCCGGCGCTTCCAGCTCCGCACGCCGGGCGGCCAGGTGGTGCGCCTCGACGACGAGCGGGGCAGCGTGCTGGTCGAGGACCGCGGCGGCAGCCGCCTGGAGCTGGCGCCGGGCCGGGTGACGCTGCACGCGGCCGCCGACCTGGAGATCGCCGCCCCCGGCCACCGGGTCGTGATCCGCGGCCGCGCGATCGACTTCGAGAGCGCGCCGCTGTGAGGTTCCTGACCGAGAAGGCGCTGCTCGTCTGCGACCACGAGCTCGGCCACGTCCGGCTCGCGCCACGCCAGCGGCTGGTCCGGATCGACGGCGAGCGGGTGCTGGTGGACGACGACCCGGAGAGGCGGCCGATCAAGGGCTGCCCCAACACCAGCCCGCTGGTCGGCATCCTGCCCTGCCGCACCACCCGGCCCGTGGAGGCCGGCTACTCGGACCTGCTCCGGATCGACGGCCGCCGCGTCTGCCTCGACCCGGTGACCGGGCGCACCGACGGCGTGCCCCCGATCTTCCACTACCTGGTCCGCGACCCCGGGCAGCGCCTGGTGGGGTCCGACACGTGACCGCGCCCCTGTACCGCACGTTCGCGTTCCAGCACCCGGACATCGCCGGGCCCGCCGGCCCCGGCCTCCAGGTCCGGGGCCGCGGCGACCTGGCGATGGTGGACGTCGGCGAGTCCGTCCGCCAGGCGATCTTCCTGCTCCTGACGACGATCCCCGGCGAGCGCGTCATGCGGCCCGACTACGGCTGCGACCTGCACCAGCTCGTCTTCTCGCCGAACGACGAGACGACCGCCGGGCTGGCCATCCACTACGTGCGGCGGGCGCTGGACCAGTTCGAGCCGCGGGCCGAGGTCGTGCGCGTGGACGCCGGCGCGAACCCGGACGACCCGGGCCGCCTGGACGTGACCCTCGACTACCGGGTCCGGGCCACGCAGCAGGACGGCCAGCTCACGGTCTCGATCAGCCTGCAGGGAGAGCCGACCTGATGCCCATCCCCACGCCCGACCTGGACGACCGCACGTTCGCCGACCTGGTGGACGAGGCCCAGCGGATCATCCGGCAGCGCTGCCCGGACTGGACCGACCTGACCCCGTCCGACCCCGGCATCGTGCTGGTCGAGCTCTTCGCCCACCTCACCGACGTGATGCTGTACCGGCTCAACCGGCTGCCGGAGAAGGCGTACGTCGAGTTCCTGCGCCTGATCGGCGTGCGCCTGCTGCCGCCCGGCGCGGCCAGCGTGACGCTGGAGTTCTCGACCGAGCGGCCGGCGCCCCAGCCGGTCGAGATCCCGCTCGGCACGCGCGTGACGGTCGGCGTCAGCGCCTCGGGCGCCGAGCCGCCGGCGTTCGTGACCGCGGAGGTCGCCACGATCCCCGCCGGCGCGACGAGCACCCGCGTCACAGCGTACGACTGCGAGGTCGTGGAGGCCGAGCTGGCCGGCCTGGGCACCGGCCAGCCGGGCCTGGTCGTGACGGCGCGGCGGCCGCCGCTGGTGGCGCCCACCGGCGACCCGCGGGACCTGATGGTCGGCGTCCTCGCCGCGCCGGACGAGCTCGGCGAGCGGGTCACGGCGGTCCGCTTCGGCGACCGCGTGTTCCGGATCTGGGACGAGGTCGAGAGCTTCGCCAACGTGGGCCCGGGCGACCACGTCTTCGTCGTGGACCGGCGCGAGGGCGTGGTCACGTTCGCGCCGGCCGCCCGGCTGACCGACCCGGCCACCGGCAACCTGATCGACGTCCCCCGGGCGCTGGCGGCGGCGCCGGCGGTCGGCCGCGAGATCCGGCTGTGGTACCGCCACGGCGGCGGGCCCAAGGGCAACGTGCCGGCCGGCGTGCTGACGGTGCTCAAGGACCCGATCCCGGGCGTGGCCGTGACCAACCCGGAGGCCGCGGCCGGCGGCCGGGCCGCGGAGACGATCGACAACGCCCTGGTCCGCGGGCCGCAGGAGCTGCACGCGCTCAACCGCGTGGTCACGTCCCGAGACTTCGAGGTGGCGGCGACCGGCGTCGGCTCCGTGGCGCGGGCGCGGGCCATCGCCCGGGCCGGCCTGTGGACGTTCGCGGCCCCGGGCGAGGTGGAGGTGGCGCTGGTCCCCGACCTGCCCCCGGAGGAGCGGCCGGGCGGCCGGGTCACCGCGGCCGCGCTGCACGCCCGCGAGACCGGGGAGGCGCGGAGCCAGGTGGCGGCCCTGCTCGACGAGCGCCGCCAGCTCGGGACCCAGTGCCGGGTCACGTGGAGCCGGTACAAGACGGTGACCGTCTCTGCCCGGCTGCACGTGCGCCGGGGCGAGGACGCCGAGCGCGTGCGCGAGCGGGTGCGGCGCGGCCTGTACGAGACGATCAGCCCGCTGCCCAGCGGCGAGAGCGCGCAGGGCTGGGCCTTCGGGCAGCCGCTGCGCGTGTCCGATGTGTACTACGTGGCCCAGCGCGAGCCCGGCGTCCGCTACGTGGACGACGTGCGCCTGGAGCTGGACGAGGCGCCCGACCAGGACGTGGCGACGGTCGCGGCCGACCGGTTCCAGCCCCGGCTCTGGTACGCGGCCAACGGCCCGGTCCTGTTCACGTCGCGCAACGACGGGGCGGGCTGGGAGCCGGCGGCCCGGTTCCCGGACCAGGCGATCCGCCGGGTGCGGCCCCACCCCGCCGTCGCCGGCCTGGTCGCGGCGAGCACGGACCTGGCGGGCGGCGGCTCCGAGGTCCACGTCTCCGAGGACTGCGGCGACACCTGGCGGCAGGTCGCCCGCCTGGTGGACGCGGAGGTCGCCGACCTGGCCTGGGTCGCCCGGGAGGGCGTGCACCACCTGCTGCTGGCGACCGGCGAGGGCCTGTTCGAGGTGGCGCTCCAGCCCGGCGCGACGCCCGTGCCGGTCCTGGTCGACCCGGCGTACGGTGGCCGGGCGCGACGAGGGCGGCGTCCACGTCTCCGGCCAGGCCGGCCGGACGGGCACGTTCCGCCGGGTCGGGCTGCGCGGCGAGGACATCCGGACCCTGGCGATCCAGCGCGAGGGGCCGCGCGGCTTCCTGTGGGCGGGCGCGTGGGTCCAGTACGCGCACGACCCCGGCCTCGGCTGCTTCTCGTGGGAGCTCGGGGAGGAGGACCGGCCCGACGCCTGGATCGCCCACGGGGACGGCTGGAGCGCCGGCTCCTGCTACGAGATCGCGTTCTCGGGCGCCAGCATCGTGGCCGCGTCGCACCACGGCGGCGTGCTGTGGCTGGAGTCGCGGGAGGCGGGGGCGCGCTGGCGGGCGCCGGACGTGAACGCCGGGCTGGCGCTGCGCGACGCGGGCCGGTTCGACCGCCTGACCAGCGTCGACGTGGCGCCGGGCGGGCCGCTGGTGATGGCCGGCGGCCCCCGCGGCGTCGCGCTGACGGTGGACCGGGGCGCCACGTACGACGTGTGCCGGCGAGTGCTGACCACGCAGGACGTGACCGTGCCCGACACGTGGCTGCTGTGCTCGGGCGAGCACCGGATCGAGGTGGTGGGCTATTGAACCGGACCGGGATCGAGTCGCTCCTGCCGGCCAACTTCCGGCGCGCGGTCCAGCCGGGGAGCCCGCTGGCGGCGCTCCTCGACGTGATGGAGGCGCTGCACGCGCCGTCGGAGGAGGTCCTGGCCAGTCTCGACCGCTACTTCGACAGCCGGCGCACGCCGGAGCGCTTCGTGCCCACGCTGGCCCGCTGGCTCGACCAGGGCCCACTGCTCGACCGGGTCGGCGACGAGCTGGGGGCGGGCGAGTTCCCGAGCGGCAACGGGCGGCTGCGC
>VBJR01000040.1:31285-46932 GCA_005880175.1 Chloroflexota bacterium | reverse complement strand
CTCGATCAACGGGAACGGCGGCGGCGGCGCCGCCAACGGAGGCGCCGACTCGGCCACCGTCGATCCGGCCACGACGGCCCTCGTCTCGTCCGACGTCAGCACGCGCAGCCAGGCGGCCAACCGCGACTACGGCGTCCCCCTGTTCGGCGCGCTGGTGGCGGACCGGCCGTTCGCGGCGACCGAGAGCGGCTTCGCCGGTCAGCCCAGCGACGGCCTGGCCCAGCTCGACGCCAGCCACCGGCTCACGGCCGCCAGCCAGGACGCGCCGAACGGCAACGTGGTCCAGACCGCGCTCGTGGACACGTCCCGCGGCGGCCGGTTCACGCTGGCGCTCGGCTTCGGCCAGACGCTCCAGGCCGCCGTCGGGACCGCGACCGCCAGCGCCCGCGCGCCCTTCGAGCGGACCCGGGCGCGGTACCTGGACACGTGGCGCGCCTACGACGCGAGCCTCCGGCCGCCGCCTGACGACCTCCGCGTGCCCGGCCAGTCCCCCGCCGCCGTCCGGAGCGCGTACTGGCTGTCGGCCAACGTCGTGAAGGCCAGCGAGGACAAGACGTTCCCCGGCGCCATCGTGGCCGGGCTGGCCAGCCCGTGGGGCCAGGCCGTCAGCGCGGGCGACGCCCCTGGCGGCCTGCCCGTGTACTTCGGCTCGTACCGGGAGGTGTTCGCGCGCGACCTGTACGAGGCGTTCACCGGCCTGCTCGCGGACGGCGACGTGGCCACGGCCCGGGCGGCCACCCGCTTCCTGTTCGAGCGCCAGCAGCTGCCGTCGGGCGAGATCCCGCGCAACTCGCTGGTCAACGGCAGGAGCGCGCCCGACACCGGCGGCGACCAGCTCGACGAGTCCTCGTACCCGATCCTGATGGCGCTCCAGTCGGGCCTCGACCGCGACGCCGCCCTGTACCGCGACCACGTCCGGCCGGCCGCCGACTTCGTCGTCGCGCACGGCCCGTCGTTCGGGGTGGAGCGCTGGGAGGAGCAGAGCGGGTTCTCGCCCTCCACCATCGCGGCCGAGATCGCCGGCCTGGTGGCGGCGGCCCGGATCGCCGACCAGAACGGCGACCCGGCCCGCGCCCGCATCTACCGCGCCACCGCCGACGACTTCCAGCGCAGCGTCCGGGGCTGGACCGTGACCACCTCCGGCCCGTACGGCACCGGCCGCTACTTCATCCGCGTGGCCAAGACCGGCGACCCCGATGCCGCGATCTCGTACAACCTGGGCAACGGCAGCATCGCCGCCGACCAGCGCGCGGTCGTGGACGCGGGCTTCCTGGAGCTGACCCGGCTGGGCGAGCTGCCCGCCGGCGACGCCGACGTGGTCGGGTCGCTGCCGGTCGTGGACGCCGTGATCGCCCGGGGCACGCCGAGCGGGACCGGGTACTACCGGTACGGCACGTCCGCGCCCGGCAGCGAGGACGGCTACGGCGACTGCTGGGTCGCGGACTCGACGAGCTGCGCGCCCGACGGCAAGCCGTGGCCGACCGGCAACGTGGGCTCGGGCCACCCCTGGCCGCTGCTCTCCAGCGAGCGGGGCGAGCAGCAGCTCCAGACCGGGGACCGGGGCGGCGCGGCGGCGCAGCTGGCCGCGATGCTCGGGTTCGCCGGCGGCGTCGGCCTGGTGCCGGAGCAGGACTGGGAGGACCCCGCCCTGGCCGCGTCCCCGTTCGGGACCGACCCGACCACGGCGTCGATCGGCTTCGTCGACGGCCAGCCCGCCGGCTCGGCCGATCCGCTGACGTGGGCCCAGGCCGCCACCGCGCGGCTGATCCAGGACGTGGGCACCGGCCGGGTGATCGAGCAGCCGGCGGCCGTCCGCGACCGGTACGTGACGCACGGGCCGCCGGCCGCGGCGCCGCTGACCGTCACCGCGCCGGCGGGCGGCACCGAGGTGGCCGGCGCCACCACGACCGTGGGCGGGACCACCGCGCCCGGCGCGACCGTGGACGTGGCGTCGAGCCCGACCGAGACCGGCGGCCCGACGGCGGTGGTCGAGACGACCGCCGACGCGTCCGGCGCGTTCTCCGTCAGCGCGCCGACGCCGTTCGGCACGGACGCGATCACCGTCGCGGCCACCACCGCCGCCGGCGCCACCGGCCACGCCCAGGTGACGGTCGTCTCGGACTTCGTGGCGGGCACGACGGTGCTGGACCTGACCGATCCCAGCGGCGACGACAACGGGCCCGGCACGTACGCGTACCCGACCGCGGCCGACTTCCACGCGGGCGCCTTCGACATCCAGCGGTTCCAGGTGATCGACGCGGGGACCAGCGTGTTCCTGCGGCTGCAGGTGCGCGACCTCTCGCCCACGTTCGGCTCGCCGCTGGGCGCGCAGCTGGTGGACGTGTTCGTGCGCGACCCGGCGAAGACGGCCACGTCAACCGCGCCGCCGTTCGCCTCGCGCAGCTACTCGATCGCGCCGGGCTCCGCCTGGACCAGCCGGCTGGAGGTCCAGGGGTTCGCGGCGCCGGTGTTCGTGGACGCGGGCGGCGCGTCGCTGGGCGCGGTGTCCGTGTCGGCCAGCGCGGTCTCCCGCTTCATCACGGTGATCGTGCCCAAGGCGGCGCTGGGCCAGCCGGCACCGGGCTGGATCTTCACGGTGGTGCTGACCGGCCAGGACGGGTTCAGCGGCGACCAGGCACGCGGCTTCGCGCCGACCGCGCAGCCGTTCCTGTTCGGGGTCTGCGCGCCGGACGGCACGGCGGCGGTCTGCGCGGCCGACCCGGCCACGGTGCCGAAGGCGATGGACGTCCTGACGCCAGCGGGCGTGGACCAGGCCACGGAGCTGGACCCGACCCGGGGCCCGGTGACGATCCAGGGCGTCGCGGTGCCGTAACCGGCGGCGCCGGTGAGTTAGGACAGGTTTTGAGAGCCCCGCTTGCCGGCATGCGGGGGCATCCCGGCCCGTCGATAGCCCCGCCTGCTGGCAAGCCGGGCTGTCGCCCGCCTCACGCGCCCCTGCCCCGGCCCGCCAGCAGGCCCCCTGTTCGAGCCCGAGACGAAGTCGTTGCCTGGACGATCGGCCGGGCGCGTCTCGAGACGGGCGTCGTCGAGGCGTGGGAGTTCAACGAAGGGGGCCTCCGGTGGGCTAGCATCGGGCCACGTCTGGGTGACAACTATGCCACGAACGGGCCTTGCCGTAGGAGCGCCACGTCTCGACCGGGCTGAGGGGTGGCAGGCGTACGGCAAGGCACCGTCGTGAACCACTTGCCACCCAAAGGCAGCACAGTGCTAGCCCATTGGCCGTCCCCCTCGGCGAAGCTCCCCAGGCCCCGAAGCAAGAGCCATGCCGGCTCTAACTCACCAGCATTGGCCGTAACCGGCGGCGCCGCTCAGCCCGACCGGCCGAGGGCCTGCAGGCCGGCCGGCAGCACCGTCAGCTCCGGGACGTGGACGTGGTCGGGGAGGCCGGCCAGGAACACGCACACCGCCGCCACGTCCTCGGGGCGCAGCATCCGGGCCCGGGTCGCGGCGTCAGGGGGCGCCGGCCGCCGGTCCAGCAGCGGCGTGTCCACCGTGCCGGGCAGGACCGTCGAGAAGCGCAGCCCCTCACCCAGCTCCTCCAGCGCCGCGCCGCGGGCCAGCGCCACCACGCCCGCCTTCGCCGCCTGGTAGGCGGGCCCGGACGCGTCCGGCCAGGCCGCCGAGACGCTGGACACGAACACCGCCAGGCCGCCCGGCCGGCGCAGCGCGGGCAGCACCGCGCGCAGGCCGTAGAAGGCCGACGACAGGTTGGTCGTCACGAGCAGGTCCCACGACTCCGGCGTCAGCTGGCGCAGCCGCCGCTCCGGGATGTTCGTGCCGGCGGCGAAGACCGCCACGTCCAGCGCGCCCAGCGCCGCCGCCAGCTCGGCCAGGTCGCCCGGCGCCGTGACGTCGGCCCTGTGGGCCGCGAACAGGCCCCCAGCGGCCCGCTCCATCGCGTCCACCCGGCGGGCGGCGCCGTGGACCTCCGCGCCGGCCCGGGCCAGCGCCAGCGCGGTGGCCAGCCCGATGCCGCTCGACGCGCCGGTGACCAGCGCTCGCCGGCCCCGCAGGTCGGTCACGCGCCGGGCGCCACGAACAGCTTGACCTCGGGCGTCGGCCCCGCCGCCAGCCGCGCGAACAGGGCCGGCGTGGCCTCGAGCGGCTGCACCGCCGCCAGCTCGCCGATGCCGGCCCGGCGGCTCGCGAGCAGCGCCAGCGCGGTCGCGAAGTCCGCGTCGGTGTACGCGTACGAGCCGGTGACCAGGACCTCGCGCCGGACCAGGTCGTGCCCGCTGAGGCCGGTCACGTCGTCGTGCAGGCCGAGCAGGACCACCCTGCCCCCCGGCCTGACCGCCTCCACGGCCAGCCGGCGGGTGGACTCGCGGCCCACCGCGTCGATGACGAAGTCGGCGCCGAGCCCGCCCGTGTCCGCCTGGACCGCCGTCAGCAGCTCGTCCGGCGAGCCGTGGCCGGCGGCCCCGCCCAGCGCCGCCGCCCGCGCGCGCCGGCCCGGGTCGAGCTCCAGCACGTGCAGCCGCGAGCCCGACGCGGTCGCGGCCGCCTGCAGCGCCAGCAGCCCGATGGCGCCGGCCCCGATCACGGCCGCGGCGCCGGTCACCGAGGGCGCCCCCGCCGCCAGGGCCGCGGCGTGCACGCCGTTGGCCAGGGGCTCCACCAGCGCGCCCAGGCGCGGCCCCACGCCCTCGGGCAGCGGCACCAGGTTCGCCTCCGGCGCCGCGACCAGCTCCGCGAAGCCGCCCGGCCGGTGCACGCCGATCAGGCTGCGCCGCGCGCACAGGTTCCGCCAGCCGCCGGCGCAGAGCGGGCAGACTCGGCACGAGACGATCGGGTTGACGGCCACCCGGCGCCCGAGCCACCCCGCGTCCACGTCGGGCCCGGTTTCCACCACGACGCCCGCGAACTCGTGGCCCATCACCAGCGGCGGCTGCCGGTTGGGCTGCCGGCCCAGGTAGCCCTCGACCTCGGAGCCGCAGATGCCCGCCGCCTCGGGCCGGACGGCGACCCAGCCGGCCTCCAGGTCGGGCCGCGCCCACTCGTCCAGCACCATGCGGTCGATTCCTCGCCAGACGACGGCTTTCATCGACCAGAGTGTTGCACGCGGCGGCCCGGGCGGCCGCCCGTCAGCCGGCCGGCACCGCCACCCCCGCCAGCCGCTCCGCGGTCCGGTAGCACAGGCGCGCGCCCGTGCCCAGCGGGCCCCGGGGCACGTCGCGCAGCCAGACGTTCTCGTTCCAGTGGCTGCCCGCGATGTCCAGGTGCACCCACGGCCGGCCCTCGGTGAACTCGCCGATGAACATCCCCGCCGCGATCGCCCCCGCCTCCCCGTAGTGGGCGTTCCTCAGGTCCGCGTTCTGGCTCCTCAGGAGCTCGCGGAAGTCCGGGTAGATGGGCAGCCGCCACACCCGCTCGCCGGCCGTCTCCGCCGCCGCGGCCACGTGGCCCCACAGGTCGTCGTCGTTGCCGATCGCGAGCGTGGCCGCGTGGCCCAGCGCCGTCACGGCCGAGCCGGTCAGCGTCGCCAGGTCGACGATGTGCGTGGCCCCGGCGCGGATCGCGAACGTGATCGCGTCGGCCAGGACCAGCCGGCCCTCCGCGTCCGTGTTGAGGACCTCGACGGTCCGGCCCGAGGCGCTGGTCCACACGTCGCCCGGGCGCTGGGCCGCCGGGCCGGGCATGTTGTCCGTCGCCGCCACGACGGCTATGACGTCCAGCGGCAGGCGGTTGGCGGCGATCACCTCGATCGCGGCCAGCACGGCCGCCGCGCCGCCCATGTCGCCGCGCATCCGGACCATCCCGTCCGCCGTCTTCAGCGACAGGCCGCCGCTGTCGAACGTGATCCCCTTGCCCACCAGCGCCAGGTTGTCGCCGCCGCGGCCGCCGCGGTGCTGGAGCCGGATCAGGCGGGGCGGGCGGTCGGACCCCGCCGCGACGCCCGACAACAGCGCGTAGCCGCCCGCCGCCAGCTCCTCCGGGCCGAGCACCTCCAGCTCCAGGTTCAGCCGTTCGGCCAGGTCCGCCGCGATACCGGCGAGCTGCTGCGGCCCCATCTCGTTCGCGGGCGTGTTCTGCCAGTGGCGGGCCCGGGCCGTCGCGGCGCCCAGCTGGCGTGCCAGCTCGACCGACGCCGGCGAGCCGCCGAAGCCGACCAGGCTCAGCTCCTCCAGGGCCGCCGCCCGGTCGCCGGTGGCGCGCTGGCGGCGCTCCCAGCCGCCCGCCACGCAGCCGGCCACCACGGCGGTCACGTCCCGGTCGCGCAGCGGGCCGGCCCGGAGCACGGCGATCCGCCGGTGGCCGTAGGCGCGGGCGGCCGACACCATCTGCTGGTGGGCGAAGTGGAGGCGCTGGGCGTCCAGGTCGCGCTCGGCGCCCAGGCCGTAGAGCAGGATGCGCGGGGTCGCGGTGCCCGCGGCGGACGGGATCAGCAGCGTCTCGTGCAGCCGGCCCCGGTACTCGCCCGAGGTGACGAACCCCGCCGCCGTCTCGCTCAGCGCCGCGAGCGCGGGGTCGGGCGGCGCCCCGGACACGACCGGCACCGCCAGCACGTCCGCCCGGACCTCGGTCGCGCCCTTCGCCACGATGGCGACGCGCGGGGTCCGGGACTCCTCCTCTCCGTGGGTGAAGGTGTGATCGTCCACATCCCGATTACTTACACCGCTGGTGGACGCCGCGCACCAACGCCTGTCGCTGTGCGGGTTCGCCGGCCGGGTCAGTCGGGCAGCATCGGCATCGTCAGGCCCGGGTCGCGGCCGAGCAGCGCCGCGCGCACGATCGCGGCCGAGCCGAACCGCGCGCGCACCTCGTCCACGGCGGCGTCGAGCGCCGTGGGGCTGCGCCGATCCAGCGGCAGCGCGAGCTGCGCGGCGCCGTCGTCGTCGAAGTTGCCGACGGCGACGCCCACGAGGGTCAGGCCCCGGCGGTCGATCATCGGCATGGCCGCCTCCAGCAGCGCCCGGATCGCGCCGAGCACCGTCTGCGTCTGTGCCGTCGCCCTGGCCAGGGTGTGCGAGCGGCTCGCGCGCGAGAAGTCGCCGAAGCGCAGACGGAGCATCACCGTGCGCCCGGCCCGGCCGGCGGCCCGCATCCGGCGAGTGACCCGGTCGACCAGCTCCAGCGCCACCGCGTCGATCGTGTCGCGCGACTTGGGCGCGCGGCCCAGGGCACGCTGGGCCCCGATCGAGCGCCGGCGCCGGCCCACCTCCACGGGCCGCGGATCGCGATTGTGCGCGAGGGCGTGGAGGTGCCGGCCCGACGCCACGCCGAGCATCGCCACCAGCGCCGCCTCTTCCAGGCGGTCGACGTCGCCGACCCGCCTGATGCCGTACCTGTGGAGCTTGCCGGCCGTCACCGCTCCGACTCCCCAGAGCCGCTCCACCGGCAGCGGGTGGAGGAAGGCCAGCTCGCGGTCGGGCGGCACCAGGAGCAGGCCGTCGGGCTTGGCCACCCCGCTCGCGACCTTGGCCAGGAACTTGGTGCGGGCCACGCCGACGGTGATGGGCAGGCCGACCCGGCGCCGGACCTCGACCCGGAGGCGCTTCGCGATCTCCACCGGCGTGCCCGAGAGCCGCTCCATCCCGCCCACGTCGAGGAACGCCTCGTCGATGGAGAGCCCCTCGACGACCGGCGTCGTCTCGTCGAACACGGCGAACACCGCTCTGCTCGCGTCCGAGTACGCCGGCATGCGGGGCTCGACCACGACCGCCTCGGGGCAGAGCCGGAGCGCCTGCGCCCCGCCCATCGCGGTCCGGACGCCGCGGGCCTTGGCCTCGTAGCTGGCCGCGAGCACCACGCCGGCGCCGACGATCACGGGCCGGCCGCGCAGCCGCGGGTCGTCGCGCTGCTCGACCGAGGCGTAGAACGCGTCGAGGTCGGCGTGGAGAATCGTCGCCAGGCCCGTCACGAACACATGTTTGCACAAGTGTCGCCGTCACGCGCGTCTTCAGTGGGCGGGCGGCTGGAGGTAGCCCTCGAGCACCGGGCCCACCCGCCCGACGAGCTGGTCGATGGAGGCCGAGGCCACCGGCTCGGCGCGGAGCACGTGCCGCATGATCGCGACGCCGAGGAGGTGGCCCGCGCACAGCTCGACGCGGAGCTCCCGGTCCGGGCCCTCGATCAGGTCCGCCACGTGCCGGAAGAGGCGCGTCACCAGGAACTCCATCAGCAGGCGCGCGAAGCCCTCGTCGTTCATCGCCGACCGCAGCACCGCCAGCAGCGGCCGGGACGTCTCGGGCGCGTCCCAGAGCGTGAGGAAGGCGCGGGCCAGGCGGACGCCCAGGCCGTCCCGGCCCGGGCTGAGCATCTGCGCGGCCAGCTCCGCCGGGTCGAACGGCCACGCGACCGCGGCCTGGAACAGCGCCTCCTTGGAGCCGAAGAAGTGCATCACGAGCGCCGGCGTGACCCCGGCGTCGGCGGCGATCGCGCGGATCGAGGCCTGCTCGTAGCCGGTCCCCGCGAACCGCCGCCGGGCGGCGTCCAGGATCGCCTCGCGGGTGACCGTGGTCCCGGGCCGGCGTCCTGGACGTGCCATCGCCCCAGAATTGTACGAGCGTTGAATTCTTGGCTGCCGGCGGCTATGCTGAAAGAGAATTCAACGGGCGGTCAATTGAGTGGGAGCAGGCGATATGGCGATGGGACGACGGATGGCCACCGTGAACCGGTACGTGACCAACCGGGTGCTGGGCGGACCCGCGAACCGCCTCCCCGGGTTCGGGGTCGTGCACCACGTCGGCAGGCGCTCGGGCCGGCACTATCGCACGCCGGTCAACGCGTTCCGGACGCCGGGCGGGTACGTGTTCGCTCTCACGTACGGGTCGAGCGCGGAGTGGGTCAAGAACGTGCTGGCCGCGGGCGGCTGCGAGCTCGTCACGCGGGGCCGGCGGGTGCGGCTGACCACTCCGCGGCTGTACCGCGACGAGCGCCGGTCGGCGATGCCGGCGCACGTCCGGGTGGTCCTGGGTCTCGTGGGGGTCTCCGAGTTCCTGGAGCTGACCCGCGTCCCCGACCCCGAGCGGAGCCCGGTGGCGTGAGCCGGGCCGGAGCGGCGATCGGCAGCGCGGTGTTCTTCGTCCTGGCGCCCGGCGTCGTCATGGGCCTGGTCCCCTGGCTGCTGACCGGGTGGCGGCTGCGCGACCCGCTCCCCGCCTGGGCGCCCCTGCGCGTGGTGGGCGCCGTGCTGGTGGTCGCCGGGGCGCTCGTGCTGGTCCAGGCGTTCGTGCGGTTCGTCGTGGAGGGCCTGGGCACGCCGGCGCCGGTCGCGGCGCCCGACCAGCTGGTGGTCGGCGGCATGTACCGCTACGTCCGCAACCCGATGTACCTGGCCGGCCTGGCCACCATCGCCGGCCAGGCCCTGCTGCTCGGCCAGCTCGGCCTCCTGCCCTACGGCGCCATCGTGGGCGCCGCCTCGTTCGCGTTCGTCCACTTCGTCGAGGAGCCGGCGCTGCGCCGGCGATTCGGCGAGCGGTACGAGCGGTACCTGCGCGAGGTGCCGGGCTGGTGGCCGCGCCTGCCGGGCCGGAGGCCGGACTAGCGGCAGCCCGGGACCGGCCCCCGGGGGGTTGGTCCGCGCGAGCGGTCCCCGCGGAGCGGGTCCGCATGGGAGGTCGCCGCGGCCGCTCAGAATGGGGAGCGGTGGACATCGCCGGCCGGCGACGGATGGTGGCGTCGGTGACGCTGGGCACCCTGCTGACGCCGCTGAACTCGTCCATGGTGGCGGTGGCCCTGGCCAGCCTGCAGCGCGACTTCGCCGTCGGCGTGGGGACCGTGACCTGGCTGGTCTCCGGCTTCTACCTGGCGTCGGCCATCGCCCAGCCGATGACCGGCCGCCTGGCCGACCGGCTCGGCCCCCGCCGGGTGTTCCTGGCCGGCCTGGTCCTGGTCGCGGCCGTCTGCGCGCTGGCGCCGCTGGCGCCGGGCTTCGGCTGGCTCGTGCTCGTCCGCGTGATCCAGGCGTGCGGCGGCTCGGTCGCGTTCCCCTCCGGCCTGGCCATGATCCGCGCCAGCGCGCCCGGCGGCCGGGCGCCGGCGGCCTCGCTGGGCGCGATCAACGTCGCCAACAGCGCCGGCGCCGCGCTGGGGCCGACGCTGGCCGGCTTCCTGGTCGCGTTCGCCGGCTGGCAGGCGATCTTCCTGGTCAACGTGCCCATGGCCGCGCTCGGGGTGCTGACCGGCGTCCGCTGGCTGCCCCACGACCCACCGGCCACACCGGCCACACCAGCCCGCCCCGCCGCCGCGGAGCGGCCCCGCCCGAACGTGCGGGCCCTGGTCACCAACCGCCGGCTGGCCGGCATCTACCTCCAGTTCGCCGGCGTCAACCTGGTCTTCTACTCGATCTTCCTGGCCCTGCCGCTCTGGCTCCAGCAGGCGCGCGGGCTGCCGCCGTACGAGGCCGGGCTGCTGCTCCTCCCGGTCGCCGGGCTGGGCATGCTGGTCGCGCCGCCGGCCGCCTGGTCGATCAACCGGTCCGGCAACCGGCCCGTGCTCGTCCTCGGCGCCGCCGCCCTGCTCGCCGGCTCGCTGCTCCTCCTGGTGCTCGGCCCGACCACGCCGCTGTGGGCGATCGCGGCCGCCGGCATGGTGTTCGGCATGCCCAGCACGATGAACACGCTCGGCCTCCAGTCGGCCCTGTACGAGGCGGCCCCGGCCGACGCGATGGGCGCGGCCGGCGGGCTGCTCCAGACGTGCCGCTACGTCGGCGCGATGCTGGCCGGCGGGTTCATCGGCGTCGTCTACGAGCGCGGCGGCACGACCACCGCCTCCCTGCACGTGCTCGCCGGGCTGCTGGTCGCGCTGAGCGCCGGCCTGCTGGCGGCCGCCGCCCGGCGCGCCGCCGCGTGACCCGAACCGTTCGCCCGCCGGCCGCTACCTATCAGGTGTGGAGGAACGAATCGACCGCCCCCGCGTGATGGGCGCCAGCTGGCGGCCCGGCCGTCAGGACCCGGCGCGCGACGAGGACGGCGAGCTGCTGCGCCGCATCGCCCGCCGCGACCGCCAGGCGCTGGCGGCGCTGTACGAGCGGTACGGCCGGATCGTCCTGGCCCAGATCGATCGCATGGCCGGCGACCGCGCGCTCAGCGAGGAGGTCCTCCAGGACACGATGCTGGCCGTCTGGCACGGCGCCGCCACGTTCGAGGGCCGGTCCCGGGCCCGCTCGTGGATCATCGCCATCGCCCGCCGCAGGGCCCGGGACCGGCTGCGCCGCGGGCGGCTCGACACCGACGACTACGCGGCGCTGGAGAACACCGCCGACACGCAGCCGGGACCGGAGTCACTGGCATTGGAGCGGGCGGAGGCGGCCGCCGTCGCCGAGTCCATCACCGGGCTGAGCCGCGCCCACCAGGAGGTGCTGGGGCTGGTCTTCGGCACCGGCCTGACCCTGGCCGAGGCGGCCGGGGTGCTGGACGTGCCGCTGGGAACCGTGAAGAGCCGGCTGTTCGCGGCGCGAGCCGCGCTCGCCCGCCGGCTGGAGCAACGAGGAGCGACCGAACGATGACCGAGCATCCCGCACTGGAAGAGCTCATCGCACGCATCGGCGGGCCGGCGGGGGCGGATCCGCACCTGTCGGCCTGCCCCGCGTGCCGCGCCGAGGTCCACGCCTGGAGCGCCGTCGCGGCGGGCGTCCAGCTGCTTGCCGCACAGCGGGACGTCCCGCCCCCCCGGCCGGTCGCCCGACCGCGGTGGGCGTTTGTCGCCCCCGCCGCCGCGGCGGCGCTCATCGTGGCCGGCGTGGCCGGGACGGTCGCCGTCTCGCTGAGCAGCCTGCCCCGGCCGGCCGGCGGCTCGCGCTCCGCCGGCGTCGCCCTCGCTCATCGCTGGTCGTCACGTCCGCGCCGACGGGGCAGCCGCTGACCGTGGCCACGTCCGCCTCGACCCGGGTGATCCACGAGGTGGACGCCGGGCCGGGCGCGGTCCACGACGGCGACCGGGTCCTGGTGACGGGACCGCGGTCGGCGGACGGCAGCATCGCGGCGCGTCAGGTCATGCTGAACCTGCCCCCCGGTCCGCCGGACGCGACGGGTCCGGCCGGCACGCCGCCCCCCGGCCTGCCCACGGGCTTCGCGGTGGGCACGGTCCGGGACGCGCATGACGGCAGCTTCGCCGTGGTCACCCGGTCGGGCGCCGCGGTGCCGGTCACCACGACGGCGGGCACGCGGGTGATCGCCAGCCAGACCGAGAGCCTGGACCAGCTGCGGGCCGGCAAGCCCGTGGCCGTCGTGGGCGCGAGCGCGAACGGCGGCCTCGACGCGGCGCTGATCGCGCAGAGCGACGTGGCCCAGCCGATGTGGACCGTCGTGGTCGGCGACGACGTCCGGCCGGCGCTGGGCTGCGACCCCGCCGTGCTGGCCGCCGCCGTGCTGAACGGACGGTCTGGCTAGAAGGGCGACCTACCCGCCCAGCGCGGCGCGCACCAGGTCGCGGAGCTTCGGGGTGGCGGGCGGTGAAGCCGGCGTCGCCGCCCTCCCCCCAGCCGTAGATCGACACCCCGTGCCGCCAGGCGCCGACGAAGAGGCGCCGGCGGCCGACCCGGTACGCCGGCATCTGGTACGAGAGCACGACCTCGGCGTCGGGGTGCACCTCCAGCACCAGCCGGTGGACGCGGTCGAACAACGGCCGGTGCTGGGCCGGGATCGCGTCCACGTACTCCCGAACGGCGTCGTCCATCGCGCGGTCAGCCGGGCGGGGCGGCGCGGTCCTCCATCTCCCAGGCGTGGTCGAGGACGTGCCACGCGATGCGGCGAGCCGCGTAGCGCGGGACCCAGCCCCTGGCCGTGAACGGGGCGCCGTCCGAGGGCCGGTCCAGCGCCGCGGCGATCGCGTCCCGGGCCGCGGCCATCGCCGGGCCGTCGCCGGGCGCGGGCTGGCGGACCTTCACCCCGACCAGGCGCGCGTAGGACGCCTCCGCGGCGAGCACGTGCTCGACCATCTTCGTGCGGTCGCGGCCGCCGCCACGCGGTCCCTTGCGCAGCTCCTCGGGCACCCGCTCGACGGTGCGGTCGAACGCGATCCAGGCGGCGCGCAGGAGCGCGACGAGCCGGCCCGCCTCCGCCGCGTCGATCGGCCGGGCGTCGCTCACCGCGGGGTGCCCGGGGGCCCCGAAGTCGGCGTAGCCGCCCGTGCTCGCCACGCGCTCCGTGACGGTGAACGACTCGGCCGCGCCGGGCGGCAGCGCCAGTCCCGCCAGCTCGGCGACGGCCGCGTAGCGAGGCAGGCACGCGGCCAGCGCTCGCAACGCCCCCTCCTCGCCCGGGCCCCGGCGGCTCCAGCCGGGCCAGTCCAGCGCGGACGCGAAGACGTGCTTCTTGCCGACCTCGAGGTACACGGGGGTTGCCGTCACGTGCGCACGCCGGGCCTCGTACTACCGCGGTCACGTGCTGAGCCTCTCAGAGGGAGCGCGCCCGGCCGGTGGTCAAGCGACGTCAAGAGCACTGGCAGTGCACCGGGGTAACGGAAGCACTCACGTCCGCGTGCCCAGTCGCCGCGGACGTGAGCGGTGCTCCGCTGGGAACTGGCTACGAACCGCTGGCGGCGGCCTCTGCCGCGCGGGCGGCGGCCAGGCGCTCGGCTCGCGCCGCGCGCGCCTTCACCAGGGCCTCGTTGCGCTTCGCCAGCACCTCGGGATCCGTGACCGGCTTGCGCTTGCGCCGCACCGGCGCCTCTGGCAGACCGAGCGCCGGCGCGCCGCGCCGCCGCCGCCCGCCGGGCGCGCCCGTCAGTCGGCCCAGCGCCGATCCGATCTCCGTCAGCTCGCTGCGCAGCCGCTGGTTCTCGTCAGTCAGCTCCTTGTTCGCGCGCTGCAGCGCCTCGTTGGCCTGGACGAGCTGCGTGATCTGCGTGACGACGAGCGCGGTCTCCGATCCCCGGGCAGTCCGCCGTCTGCGCCGCGCGGTGGTGCCGTTTGGTGAAGGTGTCCTGGGCATGTTTCTCGACCTCACAGAAAGATGGAACTGCGGCCGACTGTATCACAATCGCGCCACAGGCCAAGTGTGGGAACCACGACGCCGCGTCGTCACACCGCGTTCACAGAGATCGGACCAGCTCCGGTGGGTCGCTCCACTCATCCGCCAGCACCGCCTCGACGCGCCCGCGCAGAGAGTAGACAGAGAACCGGCGACTGTCCCTGGCGCCCGCGACGCCGCCCGCCGAGCACCGGCCGCTCGAGGTCTCGGGCCAGCGCCAGCTCCGATGCCGACCGCGACCAGGACCAGGTCACGATCCGCCGATCGGAGATGTCGGATCCGCCCGTGCCGTGCGGACGAAGGAGCCTCGCCCCTCCGGGGGGCGAGGCTCTCCCAACATGGATGAACTTGCGCTCTCTGTGCTCGGGGGGTGCTCTCTCGTGCACAGCGGACCCGTCGTGACGGGCATTTCTCGCTGCGTCACGTTCACCACGACAGCCATCGGCCGGCGCCGCGGGGCCGCGCGTCCGCGCATGGGGACGGCCTCGATCAGCCCAGGCGTGGTCCTCTGTGCGCGGTCGGGCTGGGCGGTCGCGGTGCGCGCCCGGCCCGGCAGCGCCGGCCTGGCGCTGTCAGTCGAGCTGATCAACCCTCCGGCGAGCTGGCCGGCCCGATCGACCTCGTGATCGTGCCTGCGGCGGGGCTGGCCAGCGTCCTCCCGGGCCTCATGAGCTACTGAGGCGGGGGCGCGCGCCGCGCGCCGCCGCCGTCCGGGCGCGCTCCAGGGCGGCCGTCGCCCTGGCCTCGAGCGTCCGCAGCTGAGCGAGCGTGGCCTCGGAGTGGGCGATGGCGCGACGCACGCGCTCCAGCTTGCGTTCGACGTCGCCCTCCGCCTCCGGTCCGGCGGCCGGTGTGTGTGGCATGTCCCCGATGGTCGGCCGGCCGGCCGCCCGCGGCACAGGGCGGACCGGCCCGCCCCGAGAGGGCCCCCGGTCGGCCGGGTCCGGGACCTTCAGCCCTCCGCGGCCCCCTGGCGGGTGCGCAGCACGTCGATCAGGAGCGCCGCCGTCCAGCTCAGGTCCGTGCTCCCGTAGCCCTCGCCGGTGAACGGATCGAAGTACTCGCGGAAGCCCGACCGCTCGACCAGCGCCACCATGCTCTGCTCCAGCTCGCGCGCGAACGCCGGCCACCCGTGCTGGCGCAGGCCGCGCCACACCATCCAGTCCGTGTTCATCCACACGGGCCCGCGCCAGTAGCGGCGGCGGTCGAAGTCCGCCGCACCCAGGTCGTAGCTCGGGAACAGGTAGTGCTGCCCGGTCGCCAGCTCGAAGTGCGCCGACATGAGGTCGGCGGCGATCGAGGCCACGATGTCGCCCGGCAGGTCGGGGTCGAGCAGGGAGGTCGCCGAGTCGATGGACACCTTGCGAATGGGGCGGCGGGCGCGGAGGTCGTACGAGAAGAACCGCCGGGCGTCCGGGTCCCACAGGCGCGCCAGCAGCCCGTCGTGGATGCGGCGGGCCGCCGCCCGCAGGGCGTCACGCGGCTCGCCCAGGACGGTCGCGATCTCGACCAGCGCGTGCGCCGACCAGAGGTAGATCGCGTTGAAGAGCACGTCCTCGACCAGGAACGGGCTGTTCGCCAGCAGGTTCGTGTCGTCGTAGCCAGAGTCCCGGTAGCGCGTCGCCAGGTAGACGTAGCGGTCGTACGTGGCCTGGGTCGGCCGGTCGGCCGGGTTGGCGTGGGCCAGGTCGTAGCGGCGGTAGGGCGGCACGG
>VBJR01000040.1:21375-31266 GCA_005880175.1 Chloroflexota bacterium | reverse complement strand
GGGTGGACGATGGCCGCCAGCCCGTGGCCGCCGGCGTCGCGGCGGCGCTCCAGGTAGTGGTGCTGGGCGGCCAGCTTCGGGAACAGGCGGCGCAGGAACGCCTCTCCCGCGCCCGACCCGCCCAGATGGCGCGAGACCTCGAGCGCGGCCCGGGCGTGGAGGGGCGGCTGGGTCAGGCCCGACGTGCGCAGGCCGGCGGGCGCCTGGGGCACGCGCTCGCTGGCCCAGAACTGGGGCCCCGGGAAGTAGTCCTGCGTGCGGGGATCGAAGCGGATGTGCGGGAGCATCCCGTTCGTCCACTGGGCCGTGAACATCGTCTCCAGCTCCCGCGCGGCGCGGTCGGGTTCCCGCCACGAGCGCCCGATGGCGACGAACGCGGTGTCCCAGCTCCACTGGTGCGGGTAGAGGTTCCGGGACGCGACGGTGGCCTCGCCGGTCCAGTTGGCGTCCAGTACGTGCTGCGCACGGTCGAGCAGCGTGTTCATGCGTATGTCGATTCTGCCTTCGCGGCCGCGGGCCTGGCGGGCGCCTGGTACTGGCGTGGCCGGGGCGGCCATTGCGCCCAGGCGATGGGCCGCTCGGATGTGGTTTGCTGTGCGGCCTGTGACCACCTGGCAGTCCCTCTTCATCGGTCTCCTGCAGGGCGCGACGGAGCTGTTCCCGGTCTCCTCGCTGGGACACGCGGTCCTCCTCCCCGCCATCCTCCACTGGAACTTCAACGAGAAGGACCCACAGTTCGTCCCCTTCCTGACCCTGCTCCACCTGGGGACGGCCACCGGCCTCCTCATCCTGTTCTGGCGCGAGTGGGTGGACATCATCCGCGGCTTCTTCGCCAGCGCGCTGCGCGGCCGGATCGAGCACCCGAACGAGCGCATGGCGATGCTGCTGCTGGTCGGCACCGTGCCGCTGGCCATCCTGGGCACGTTCCTGCAGACCCCGATCGAGGGCCTGTTCGCCCGGCCCGTGTACGCGGCAGTGTTCCTGTTCGTGAACGGCCTGATCCTCCTGGCCACCGAGTGGCTGCGCCGGCGCCGGGAGCGCTCGCACGCGGCCGCTGACGAGCGCGAGGCGGAGTTCAAGCAGGCCGGCGAGATCAGCTTCCGGGCCGCGGCGATCATCGGCATCGCCCAGAGCCTGGCGTTCCTGCCCGGCATCTCCCGCTCCGGCGTGACGATCTCCGGCGGCCTGTTCGCGGGGCTCAGGCACGACGCGGCGGCCAAGTTCTCGTTCCTGCTGGCCACGCCCGCGATCGCGGGTGCCGGCCTGGTCGAGGTGCCGAAGCTCGCGGGCAGCGGCGCCCCGCTCGGCACGTACGTGGTGGCGGCCATCCTGGGTGGGATCGCGGCGTACCTCAGCGCGCGCTTCCTGGTCCGGTACTTCCGCTCGGGCCGGCTCGACCCGTACGGCTACTACTGCCTCGCGGTGGGCGCGATCGCGTTCGTGATCCTGCGCTGACGGCCGTCGTCCACCAGCGCGAAGCCGCGCACGATCTCGGGCCGGATCCGGACGATCAGCTCGGTCGTCCCGCTGACCCACGGCCGGAGCCGGGCGCGGAGGCGGGCGGCCTCCTCCTCGCTCCCCACCAGCTCCGTGCGGCCCGTCACGACCACGGACCAGCCGACGTGGTGGACGGGGTCGATGTCGTCGGCCTCGAAGGCGACGACCACGCTGCCGCGGGCCGGCGGCACGAGCTCCTCGCCGTGGTGCGTGCGGATGAAGACGTCGCTGCCCTCCACGAGGTGGTTGACCGTGTGGATCGCCGGCAGCGCTCGCATCGTGAACACCACGCGGCCGTACGACACCGTTCCGAGCAGCCGGATCGACTCCTCCGTGCCCAGCTCACGCAGCCGCCGCGTCACGGACGGCGACGATAGGGCCGAACGACGCGGCGCGACAGGGCCGAAGGGCCCATCGCGCGCGGGACCCGCCCTGGAGGGTCCTCCCGCGACGGGACCAGGGCCCGGTCGTGGAGGGCCGGGCGGCGCTGTTCGGGCCGGCGGCCGGCGACTTGACTGGGGACATGGCCATCGCCCCCCTCCCCCCCGCGCCGCGGACGCTCCGGCTGCGCGACGGGCGCTCAGCCACCGGTTCCGGTACCAGGGCCGGATGCCGCGGCTGACGTCGGAGCAGGCGCTCGCCATGACCAGCGTGGACTTCGCGCACCACTACGCCCTGGTCGCGACCGTAGGGCGGGAGGGCGAGGAGGCCGTCGTGGCCGACTGCCGGCTCGACACGGACGAGGGTCTGCCGGCGGAGCTCGCCGTCGCGGTCGCGGACGACCACCAGTGCCTCGGGCTGGGGCCGGCGCTGATCCGGCAGCTGCTGGAGATCGCGGCCGGCCGCGGCATCGCGATCGTCGAGGCCCAGGTCCGCTCCGACAACCGGCACATGCTGCACGTGCTCCGGCGGCTGGGGTTCCGGGAGACGGCGGAGGACCTGGCGATCGTGACGCTGAGCGCCCGGACCGCCGGAGTGACCGGGGTCGCGGCGGCCGGCCTCGCGCCAGGCCGGTCTCCAGAGGTCCTGTCCGGAATACGTTGAGTCGCGCGATCTGTCTCGAGCTGTTGAAGCACGGAGGCACGAAGATCACAGAGACGCACGAAGGGCCCGCCGAGATCGACGCGCCAGTTCGACACCTGGCCCTTCGTGCGTCTTCGTGTCCTCCGTGGCTTCGTGCTTCACCTCACTGAGGACTCAGCACAGCCGCCCCATGGCTCCGGACGTGACTGGTGGCCGCCCGCTTTACGCCGGGGGTGAGCCGGTCCGCCGGCGCGTGACTCGCTGCTCTCGATCGCCCGGAACTGAGCGGCGCTGGCGACGAAGGCGCGGACCGGCGTCCTGGTCACCACCGTGCCGACGGCGGGGTGGCCGTCGAGCATGCTGGTCACGCCGAAGAACCCGTCGGGCCCGATCGTCTGGTGCCGGTCGCCGCCGATGACCATGTCCACCTCGCCCTCCAGGACGATCCAGAAGGTGTCGTTGTGGTGGCCCTCGCGGACCAGCGTCTGGCCGGCCTCGATCCGGACCTCGTCCAGGTTGGCGGCGATGACGGCGAGCTGGCGCCTGGGCACGTGCTCGAACAGGGGCACCTTGCTGAGACGCGCGATCTTGGGGCCCTCCCCGAGGTGGGCCAACCGCTCGATGAACTCGGCCATCCCTCTGCTCCTCCTCCTCTCAACGAGACGCGCGACCTCCCCAAACGGCAGAGAGCCTCGACCGGAGGCGAGGCTCTCTTGGGGGGATTTGGTCGCTGTCGTCAGGATTTCAGGCTACGCCCCGGGATGGCCGGGCACCCAGAGGCGAACGGCCCGCCGGGCCCGGGACCGTCCGGGACGTCCGGGAGATCTCGGGACCTTCGGCCCTGGTGGGTAGGACGGCGGCCGGCGCCCGTGCGCCGGCCACCGTCACTGGTGGGAAAGGGATTGCCGCCCGTCTCGCGTCTCGGCCGGGGCGTGCGTGCTCGATCTACGGCGATCCGGCCGCGACAGCGGCATGCCATGCGCGTGGGCTCCATGCCCGCCACCACGAATCACTCACCCCGGACTCCCGTTTCCGCCGCACCGCAACGGGGCATCGCGCAGCGGACCGCAAAAGCTTACGCAAAAGACAGCCGACACGTCAACAGTTCGCCGGATGGTCCGGACGGCATGCCCGGCGGCTGGTATGCTGGCCCGGCTCCGGGGTGGCGCGGCAACAGGAGGGGGGCGAATGGCAGTGGTGGCTGAGCACGAGCGGGTCGTGGCGAGCGCGGTGGGAAAGGCGCTGCGCCTGGAGCCGCCCACCCGCGACGAGGCGCTGGCCGTCCTGCGGGTCCCCGACCGGGACACGCTCTGGCTGGTCTCCGAGGTCGCCCGCGTCCGGTTCCGGTACTTCGGCGACCGCGTCAAGCTGAACTTCCTGCTCAACGTCAAGAGCGGGCTCTGCCCCGAGGACTGCGCCTACTGCTCCCAGTCGAAGGTGTCCACGGCCCCCATCCCGCGCTACCGGATGCTCGGCCCGGACCAGGTGCTGGAGGCCGCCCGCGCCGCCGCCGGCACCGGCGCCAAGCGCTTCTGCATGGTGGCCAGCGGGCGGGGGCCGACGCCCCGCGAGCTCGACCGGTTCGTCGCCGGCGTGCGCGCGGTGCGGTCGGAGCTGCCGCAGCTGGAGATCTGCGCCTGCCCAACACCAGCGAGGGCCACTACGGCGAGATCTGCGACACGCACACGCTCGCCGACCGGCAGGACACCGTGCGCAGGGCGGCAGCGGCCGGGCTCTCGCCCTGCTCGGGCGCCCTGTTCGGCATGGGCGAGACGGACGAGGACGTCGTGGACGTCGCCCACGCGCTGCGCGAGCTGGGGCCGGACTCGGTGCCGGTCAACTTCCTGATCCCGATCGAGGGGACGCCGCTGGCCGGCCGCCGCGAGCTGACGCCGCTCCGCTGCCTGCGCATCCTCGCCCTCTTCCGCCTGGTCTTCCCGGACGTCGAGGTCCGTATCGCCGGCGGCCGCGAGGTGCACCTGCGCTCGCTCCAGCCGCTCGGCCTCTTCGTGGCCAACTCGATCTTCGCGGGCGACTACCTGACGACGCGCGGCCAGCCGGCGCCGGCCGACGTCGCGATGATCGAGGACGCCGGGCTCCGGATCGAGGGGACCGGTGAGCGCACGCTGCCGCGGGAGCGCGCGCTCGAGGTCGTGCTCAAGCGCTCGGCTACGGGCCTGGAGGCGGAGGCGCCGTGACGAGCACCTCGATCAGCCGCGCCGTCGCGGGCGCCAGGTCGCCGCGCAGCCGGTAGTAGACCCACAGCCCGCGCTTCTCGGACTCCACGAGGCCGGCCGCCCGCAGCTTGCCCATGTGATGGGAGATGGTCGGCTGCCCCAGGTCGAACGTCGCCGTGAAGTCGCAGATGCAGACCGGCCCGTCCGCGCGACGCAGGCACCAGACCATCGCCAGGCGCGTGGGATCGGCCAGCGCCTTGAGCAGGCGCGCGTGCCCGGCCGCCCAGTCGCGGTCGGCCGGCACCTCCAGCTCGCAGCACGTCCCCCGCTGCCGGACCGGCAGCTCGATCGTCGCCATCGACCGCATTGTACGACGCCGCATTGACATCCATCGATGGACTGTCCTAGCCTCTACCACATCGACGTTCTTCGATTCATGGAGACCCCGAACATGAGCGCAACCCGAGACGCCGTCCACGAGCGCTACCGCTCCGCCGCCCTGCGGATGATCGGCCAGGACGCGAGCTGCTGCGGCACCGACTGCTGCGCGCCGGCGGCCGAGGGCGAGTCGTGCGGGACGGGCTACACCGCCGAGGAGCTGGCGCAGGTCGGCCTCGACTCGTCCGTCAGCCTGGGCTGCGGCAACCCGCTGCTGCTCGCCGAGCTGCACCCGGGCGAGCTGGTGCTCGACCTGGGCAGCGGCGGCGGCCTCGACGTGCTGCTGTCGGCGCGCCGGGTGGCGCCCGGCGGCCACGCGTACGGCGTGGACATGACCGACGAGATGCTGGCCGTGGCCAACCGGAACCGGGAGCAGGCCGGCGTCGCCAACGCCACGTTCCTGAAGGGCACGATCGAGCAGGTGCCGCTGCCCGACGCCGCGGTGGACGTCGTCATCTCCAACTGCGTCATCAACCTCGCCGACGACAAGGGCGCCGTGATCCGCGAGGCGTTCCGGGTGCTCAGGCCGGGCGGCCGGCTGGCGGTGTCGGACATGGTCGAGCTGCGGCCGCTGCCGGCCGCGGCGAAGCAGGACCTCGAGCTCCGGGCCGGCTGCATCTCGGGCACGATCCCGGTCGACGACTACCGGCGGCTGCTCGTCGAGGCCGGCTTCGAGTCGCCCGAGATCGAGATCACCTCGGAGCAGGGCGTGCAGGGCCACGACGGGGCGATCGGCAGCGCCTCGATCCGGGCGCGCAAGCCGGGCGCGTAGACGATTGATTCCAAACCGGCGACGTTCGGAAGCCGAGACGTCGCCGGTGATCTGCCCGAGTGAGCTGAAGCACGAAGGCACGAAGACCACGGAGACGCACGAAGGGCTCGGCGAGATGGTGACCAACGACCGGCGATGACCGCGTCTGGGTCGCTCCGGATAGGACACGACGCCGGGGCACCAGGCGCTTCGCGCGTCTTCGTGTCCTCCGTGGCTTCGTGCTTCGATCCGCTCAGACGAGGTCGCCCGCGGCAACCCGTTCCACAGTCGGCGTCCCTCGCCACCGCGTCGAGTTCTGAATCACTCGCGCAGAACGGGCGGTCAGGCCGGCTCGACCTGCCAGTCCTCGTACCGCTTGCCCGGATAGATGGTGCAGGCGTCCCCGCAGCCCATCGTGACGACCACGTCGGCCGCCTGCACGAACTGGTCGGTCAGCGGCTTGGGGAACTCCCGGCTCAGGTCGACGCCCAGCTCCGCCATCACCTCGACCGCCGCGGGGTTGATCTCGTCCGCCGGCGCGCTGCCGGCCGACCGCACCGCGACCCGGTCGCCGGCGAGGTGCGCCAGCAGCCCGGCGGCCATCTGGCTGCGGCCGGCGTTGTGCACGCACACGAACAGGACGCTGGGGCGGGTGGTGGTCACGTCCGAGCAGGGTACCGCGGCCCGGGCGCCGACCCGTACAACCCGCGGCCGTGAACGTACGGGTCGCGCTGTACGGATGTCCGTGGTCTCCTGGCCGGCGCCGGAATAGGCTGCACACGCACGTCGCGGTGCTTTCCCCACCCGCCGGCCGCGACCGGCACATTGCCGAGGAGTCCCATCCATGCGTCACGTTCGTGCCATCCACGTCGTCGGAGCGCTGTTCGGGGTGGCGCTCGCAGTGACGCTGGCCGTGGCGACCGCCGGGCCGGGCGCGGCCACGGCCGCGTTCCCCCGGGCGCTGCCGACCGATGCTCCGGCCGTCGCCGTATCCACGGACGCCCCTGCCCGGGCGCTCCCGACCGACGCGCCCGCCGTGGCCCTGCCCACAGACGTCCCGGCCCGGCGCTAGCCCCCGAGATCTCACGTTGATCGCGGCGTCGTCCACGACGAACGAGGTCTGCTTCTCGAAGTCCTCGGCGCCGGTGAGCTTCACCGTGATCGTCTGGCCGACGTACGGAGACAGGCTGAACGTGCGCTGCGCGTAGCCGGTGTTGTGGTCGAGGTTCGAGTACGTCGCGAGCGTGCCCAGGACGGTGCCGCTGGAGTTCAGCACCTGGACCTGGAGGGTGTCGAACCTGGCCGTGGTCGTCGTCTCGGCCGTGTCGACGTGCAGCCAGAACGACAGGTTCGCGTTCGCGCACGAGGACGGGATCGAGACGTTCTGCGACAGCGTGTCCGTGTGGGTCGTGCCGTAGCCGTCCATCCAGGCGTCCCACGTCCCGCTGCGCGGCGGTTCCTGCGAATGGTTGCTGACCACGCCCGTGCTGGCGCTCCAAGGCGCCGCCGTCCCCGTCTCGAAGCCGGGGTTGCCCAGCAGCTGCGACGCCGCGCAGCCGCCCGGCCGGACGCTCGTCTCGGTGCTCTGCGCGCCCTCGCCGATCGCGTTCACGGCGCTGACCCTGTAGAAGTACGTCTGGCCGTTGGTGAGGCCGGTGTCCGTGCACGAGAGCACGTTGCCGAGGCCGCTGCAGCCGCCGGTCGTGAGCAACGTCTCGGAGCCGCTGGACGTGCCGCGGTACACCCGGTACGCGTTGACGTCCACGCCGCCGTTGCTGGCGGGCGCCGTCCAGCTCAGGGCGACCTGTCCGCTCCCGCCGGTCGCAGTCAGTCCGGTCGGCGCGCCCGGCGGCGTCCCCATCACGGGCGTCGCGGTGATGCTGACGTTCGCCGACGCCGTCTTCACCGGCGACGCGCTGTCCGAGACCGTGAGCGTCGCGGTGAACGTGCCGGCGGTGTTGTAGGTGTGGCTCGGGTTCTGGGCCGTGCTGGTCGCGGACCCGTCCCCGAAGTTCCAGCTGAAGCTGTACGGCGGCGTCCCGCCCGTGCCGGTGCCGGAGAAGGCGATGCCGAGCGGGATCTGGCCGGACGTCGGCGTGGCGGAGACGGTGGCCGCCAGCGGGTTGCCGACGGCGCTGACCGTGACGGCGACGCTCGACGTGGTCGTCTTCACCGGCGAGGACGCGTCCGTCACCGTGAGCGTGGCGGTGAAGTTGCCGGCCGCCGTGTACGTGTGGGTCGGGCTCTGGGTCGTGCTCGCCGAGGAGCCGTCGCCGAAGCTCCAGCTGAACGAGTACGGCGCCTTGCCGCCCGTGACCGAGCCGGTGAAGGACACGTTCAGCGGCGCGTTGCCCGTGAGCGGGGTGGCGGAGGCACGGGCCGAGAGCGGCGTGGTGCCCTGGATCCACAGGTCCTCGAGCGGGTCGCCGAGGCCGGCCTGGTCGTTGGTCGTCATCGGGAACGTCGACAGGCCGATCGCGTCGTTGGGGTCGATGACCCCCGGGTGGTTGTTCTCCATCACCCGCTCCATCGCGGCCAGCACGTTGTTCGTGGTGTACGCGACGTGGCTGACGAAGCCGGTCTTCATGAACGTCGGCGAGGCCACGACGACCATCGGCACGCGGAACGTGTTGCTGACGTGGTCGGGGCCGTTGTTGCCGTTCTGCGTGTCGTCCTCGGTGACGACGATCATCGTGTTGTCCTTGAAGGCGGCGTTGCCCATGATGAAGTCGACCACCTGCTTCGTGACCGCGTCGTTCTTCGGGATGTCCTGGAACGTGCCCGGGTGGTCGTTGAACAGCTCGACGTAGGAGTAGTCGGGCAGGCCGTTCGCGGTGACGAAGCTCTCGAAGTCGCTCGCGATCGTCTGGTCGTCGTCGTTCTGGCCGCAGCACGTGAAGTGGTTGAAGTTGATCTCTTCGGGGATGCTCGTCCCGGGACGGTTGACCGGCAGGACCTCGACGGCGTTCGTCGCCGGGTTGCGCCAGTAGCCGCTGCCGTTGTTCAGCATCCAGTAGAAGTCGCCGTTCATGACGAACGGGTAGCCGCCGCCCGGGCCCTTCAGGAAGCGGTCGAACTGCGTCCCCGTGGCGGCCGGATAGGACTGCTGCTGGGAGCTGGACGCCGACTGGCCGGAGAACAGCCACCAGTGGTTGGGGCCGCTCGGCGGCTGCGTGCCGGTGCTGTACGCGTCCAGGAGCGCGTTGCTCCTGGCCAGCGTGTGCAGGTTGGGCACCGAGCTGATGTGGTTCGTGCTCTCGACGACGCCGTTGCAGCCGCTCTGGACCGTGGTGGCGCAGTCGCCGAGGTAGTCGTCGAAGGTGTGGTTCTCCCGGTAGCCGTCCGCAGCTCCTGGAGCGCCGGCTGGTTGTCGGGCTGGAAGTTGCGCGGCTGCTTGAACTGCGTGAACTCGACGCCCGGCTGGGCGAACGTGGCGCCGTTGCAGTTGTAGTCGTCCTGCCTGTACGTCTGGATGCGGTCGCCCTCGGGCAGGTCGGTGGCGTCGGCCGGGTCAGTGCTCGGGTTCCAGCCCTTGAGCGTGCACGAGCCCACGCCGGTGGCCGGGTGCAGGTCCGTCGCCGCGTGGACCGGGCTCGACGAGACCACCCACGCCAGCATGGCCACCAGCACGACGGCGATCCGCGACCTCAGCGCCATCGCCGCGACCCCTGCGGCAGCTCCCAGCGTCCTGCTCGAGCGACGTCGGATCGTCCCATGGGTCCCCCCTCCTCACGCGTTGTCCAGGCGCGAACGGTCCAACGATTCGGAACGCGCTGCCTATAGCTTCACGTCATATGGCGAAGTCGTCATGAAAAGTCGGTTAAAGAACGGGGGGATCGGGCATCACTGCCCGGGCGACGTGCGGAAGACGAGCAGCGACGTGGTGAGCGTCCGGTGGCGGCGCTCCAGGCGCAGGCCCTCCGACTCCGCCAGCGCGACCACCGCCTCGGGGCGCCGGTGGTGCGGGTCGAACAGTCCCTCGGCCACGGCCCGCGCGCCGCCTGG
>VBJR01000040.1:17786-21335 GCA_005880175.1 Chloroflexota bacterium | reverse complement strand
GCCACGTCGTGGCGCCCGGCCGGGAGCGCGCCGCTGCCGGCCGCCGCCTCCAGGGTCCGCACGTTCCGGAGGCCCGCGGCGGCCGCGCGCCGCTCGACGATGTCCAGCATCGCCCGCTGCAGGTCCACGGCCAGCACCTCGCCCTGGTCGCCGGCCGCGCGCGCCGCGGGCAGGGCCAGGCGGCCGGGCCCGCAGCCGACGTCCACGACGCGCATGCCGGGCTCGATGCCCAGGCGCCGGACCAGGCGGGCCGCCGTCACCCGCGTGAGCGGGTTGTCCAGCAGCCACGCCATCGCAGCGGGAAACGGCTCGGGTGTCGAGTTCCGCGGCGGCATGGTTCGTCCTCCCGACAGGGCACGCTACCGGAACCACGACGAGGTCACCGGTTCGGCAGCATGCCGCTTGACCCCGGACCCGGGTCCGGGGTCTATGGTCTCGGCCATGCGCCGTGTCAAGATCACGATCGCCTCGCTCAGCGTCCTGCTGATCGTCCTGGTCGCGGCCGTCGCCCTGCTGGCCGCGAGCCGTCATGGCAGCTACCCGTCCGAGGTCGCCGACCGGCTCACCCACCTCGGTCCGGCCGCCTCGCTGACCGACCTGAGCGGCACCGCCCAGCTTCGCGACGCGTTCAACCGGGACGCCGGCACGCCCCGCCTGGTCCTGCTGTTCTCGCCCACCTGACCCGTCTGCCACGGCGGCGCCCGTTGGGTGCGCACGAACGTCCTGGACGCCCATCCGTCCGCGCGCCTGCGCGTGTACGCGGTCTGGTTCGACATGCTGCCCGGTGACGACCGGCGCTGGACCGACCTGCAGGTCCTGAACGACCCCCGGGTGACCAACTACTGGGACGCCGGGAAGACGGTGGGCAGCTTCTACGCCCGGCAGGCCGGCGACACCGACGTGACGTGGGACGCGTACTTCCTGTACGGCCCGGACGCCCGCTGGTCGGACGCGCCGGCGCCCGAGCTCAGCTCGGGTGGTCCCGTCATCGGCTCCAGCGACGAGCTCACGGCGGCGGTGCGGCCCTTCCTCCGCGAGTGAGCACGGCGGAGCGGCGCACCGTGGGCATGCTCCTGACCGGCATCACGCTGGCCGCGGTCGTGCTCCTGGCCCTCCTGGGCGGTCCCACCGGCGGCGCGGTGGTGGTCCGCTCGACCGCGCTGGCCGCCGCGACCGGCGACCGGCTCCGGGCGCTCGCCGCGGCCCTGCCGTTCGGCTACGCGTTCGGCGCCGGCATGCTCGCCGCCTGCAACCCGTGCGGGTTCGGGCTCGTGCCGGCGTACGTCGGCCTGCATCTCGGCAGGGGCCGCGTGCGCGACGCGGCGCGCTTCGGGGTCGTCGTCAGCGTGACGATCGTGCTCCTGTTCGCCGCCGGCGGCCTCGCGCTCGCGGCGGTCGGGGCGACGCTGGCGAGGTGGTTCCCGTGGATCGGGCTGGCCGTCGCCGCCCTGATGGTCGCGCTCGGCGCCCACGCGCTGACCGGCGGCGCCGTGCCGGGCGGCGCCGGCCTGGCGGGCGCCGCGGACCGGCTGGGCCGGGTCGCCGCGGGTCCCGGGGTGGCCGGCGCGGCGGCCTTCGGGCTGGGGTTCGCGCTGACCTCCCTCGGCTGCACGCTGCCGCTCTTCCTCTCCGTGCTGGGCGCCTCGCTGACGGCGGCGAGCCCGACGTCGGCCCTGGTGGCGGTGACGCTGTTCGGGCTCGGGCTCAGCGCGGTGCTCGTCGGCCTGGGCCTGGCCGCCGTCCTGCTGGGCACGGCGGCCCTGTCGTGGACGCGCCGGGCCGGCCGGTTCGTCGGGGCCGCGGCGGCTGCGCTGCTGCTCCTCGGCGGCGCCTACGCCGCGTACTACTGGCTCACGATCGGCGGCCTGCTCGGCTGACCTGGCGGCCCGCTTGACCCCGTACTCGGATACGAGGTCTAGCCTGGGGCTATGAGAAGCGGGCAGGTGGCCAGCCAGGCCGGAGTGAACGTGGAGACCCTGCGCTACTACGAGCGGCGCGGCCTGCTGCCGCCGCCGCCGCGGGAGCCGTCGGGCTACCGCTCGTACGGCTCGGAGGCGGTGCGGATGGTGCGGTTCGTCAAGCGCGCGCAGGAGCTCGGCTTCAGCCTGGACGAGGTGGACGCGCTGCTCGACCTGGCCGGCGGCGGGCCGGAGGCGTGCGAGGCCGTCCAGCGGCTGACCGGCGAGCGGATCGCCGAGCTCGACCGCCGGATCGCGGACCTGCAGGCGATGCGGCGGTCCCTCCAGCGGCTGGTGGCCACGTGCCACCGGCCGCGGAGCGACCGCGAGTGCCCGCTGATCCGCTCGATCGAGGCCGACGCCGAGCGCGGCTCGCCTTCGTGAGCGAGGGCCCGGGCCCGCGGGTCCAGATCCTGCAGGTGGCGGACTGTCCGCTGGTGGACCGCGTCCGGGCGACCGTGCGGTCGGCCCTGGCCCGTGCCGGCTGCCCGGCGACCGTCGAGGAGCTAGTGGGCGAGTACCCGTCGCCCACGCTGCTCGTCGACGGCCTCGACGTGGTCACCGGGCTGCCGGCGGCCCGGCTTCCCCTCTGCCGCCTCGATCTGCCGGCCGAGGACCAGGTCGTGGCCGCCCTGCGCCGGGCGTCAGGCGCCGGCGGGCTGGAACAGCTCGACGGGGTTGCCGGACGGGTCGTCGAACACGATCTGGGAGCCGCCGGGGCCGACCGGGGACGATGAGGTGGATCCGGTTCCACCCGCCGGGTCCGGGTCGCCGGCCATCGGGCATCGACCGGCCGGCCGAGCTGGCCGGACCGCTCAGGAGTAGCCGCAGGCCACCGCGCTGCACGTCAGCGAACGCCGGGCCGGCCGCGAAGCGGACTGTGAAGCCGAGGTTGGACGTGTAGAAGGCGACGGCGGCATCCACGTCGTCCACCAGGTAGCGGACGCTGACCAGATCCTCGGACATGTCACGTGACCTCCAATTGCGCATATCGAGCAATCACACTTGGATTGTTCAAATCAGTTTGCCATAATTGGTCCATGGTTGTCGCCGATCGGTCGCCCGCCCTGCTCCGCGTCCTGGCCCACGACCTGCGCTGGGCGATCGTCCGCCTGCTGGCCCGGGGCGACCTGCGGGTGCGCGAGATGGTCGCCGCGACGGGCGAGGCGCCCAACCTGGTCACGTACCACCTGGCCCAGCTGAAGGCCGCCGGCCTGGTCTGGGCACGGCGGAGCGCGGCCGACGGCCGCGACAGCTACTACGCCCTGGACCTGGACGCCGTCGCAGCGGCCATGGCGGGCGTCGCGCGGGACATCCACCCGGGGCTCCGGGCGGCGGGCGGGGCGGGCGGCGGACCGGGCCGCGTGCTGTTCATCTGCTCCGGCAACAGCTCACGGTCCCAGATGGCCGAGGCCTGGCTCAGGCACCTGGGCAGGCCGGACGTCGTGGCGGCCAGTGGCGGCACGGCCCCCACGTCGCTGCACCCGCTCGCGGTCGCCGCCATGGCCGAGCACGGCGTGGACATCTCCGGCCACCGGGTCGAGCACGTGGACGTGTTCGCCGGCCAGTCCTTCGACCGCGTGATCACCCT
>VBJR01000040.1:11707-17702 GCA_005880175.1 Chloroflexota bacterium | reverse complement strand
CGGCGCTGGCCGAATCCGGCCGCTCCTCCGGGGGGCGGACGCCCCGGAACGCCACGTAGATCAGCCCGTCGTACAGCACCTTCAGCCCGCCGGCGACCAGGAAGGGCAGGGCGAGCGCGCCGGCTCCCAGCGCGATACCGCTGAGGACCGGCGAGAGCGCGGCCGCCGCCGTCCGGGCGACGTTGGTGATCCCCGCCGCGGCCGTGCGCTCCTCGGGGTCCACCACGGCCATCGTGTAGGACTTGCGGGTCGGGACGTCCATCTGTGACACGCTCATCCGCGCGAGGAACAGGAGCACGGCGAGCCACGCCGCCGGCGCCAGCGGCACCAGGACCAGCAGCAGGTTGGAGGGCAGGTGCGTGAACACCATCGTGTTCAGCAGGCCGAAGCGCCGCGCCATCCGGCCGGCGGCCAGCAGCGACAGGCCCGACAGCACCCCCACCCAGAAGAAGAGCAGGCCGAGCGCCGCCGGGGACAGGCCCCACCGCAGGTGGAACCAGTAGGCGACGATCGACTGGAGGACGAACCCGCCCGCCAGCGCGTCGAGCCCGAACAGCGCCGACAGCCCCGCCACGGTGCCCCGCGAGCGGTGCAGCCCGATGAACCGCCGCGCGCCCTCGACGCGGGCGGCCTCCACGCGATAGGACAGGCCGCGGAACAGCACGAGGTTGCCCAGCCCGATCGCCGCGTAGAGGAGGAACAGCGGCCGGTACGCGGCGGCGCCGGCCAGGCCGAGCCGGGCGAACAGCCCGACGGCGCCGGTGCAGAGCGCGCCCGCCGCCCCGGCCAGGGTGCCCAGGGCGTCGTAGATCGAGAACAGCCACGTCCGGCGATCGGCGGGAGCGGTCTGCGGGAGGATCGCCTGCTCCACGGTGACGAACGGGCCGACCTCCGCGCTGCTGGCGCTGATCGTGCCGGTCAGGGCGCCGAGGACGAGCAGGCCCAGGCGGTCGGTGAACGTGAACAGCAGGCCGCCGGCGATCATCAGCACCGCCATCGTGGCCACGGTCCGGCGGCGTCCGAAGCGGTCGGCGAGCACCGCCCAGGAGACGTTCATCAGCGCCGACCCGGCCACCGCCGCGGTCAGGACGAGCCCCACCTCGAAGGCGCTCAGGCCGAGCTGCTGGAGGTAGAGGCCGAGGACGACGGCCAGGTAGCCGTAGCCGAACGTGCGCAGCGCCCGGGCGGCGAGGAGCCGCTTCCCGTCGGGCTCCAGCCAGCTCAGCCGGGTTCCACCGCGCGAGCGGGAAGACGGGCCTGATCCGCGTGTCGGCGGTGGAATCCGGCTCAGCGCGCGGCTCCGGTCTCGCGGTACAGGTCGACGCGGCCGGCGCCGGGCACGAAGACGGCCAGCCGCTGCCGCTCCCGGTCGAAGGCGGTCGTGTGGGCGCCCGGCGCGGTCGTGATCCGCTCCCGCCGCGTCATGGTCTCGGTGTCGATCACCTCGACCAGGCCCGGCTCCCCGATCGCGACGTACACGACTCGCGCCGCGGCGTGGTACCAGATGGCGTCCGGCACGCCCGCGATCGGCGCCGCGGCCAGCTCGCGCCCGGAGGCCAGGTCGAGTGCGCACAGGGTGCCGCCGTCCGCCGCCACGAACGCGCGGCCGCCGGCGACGTCGAGGTCCAGGCCGTGCGGCCCCGCCGACGAGACCGGCCACCACCCGGCGGGGTCGAACGGCTCGGCGGCCAGCACCGCGACGCCGGCCGGATCGCGGACGTTGACCAGGAACCGGTCGCGCTCGCGGTCGTATGCGCACCAGCGGGGCCGTCCGGGGAGCGTCACGATGCCCTCGGTGGCGCCGGACGACGGGTCGAGCAGGCGGGCCCGGGAGTCCTCGACGTCGGCCACGAGCAGGCGGCCGCGGCGGTCGTCCCAGGCCAGCCCGTTGGGCCGGGGCCCGGACGCCACCGCGCGGCGGGTCCGCAGCGTGGCCATGTCGATCACCAGCACGCGGCCGCCGCCGCGCGCCGCCGCGAAGACCAGGCCCTCGGCCTGCGCGCACAGGACGCCGCTCGCCTCGGGGCAGGCCGGGATGGTCCTCGCGTGCAGCAGGCGATCGGGGTCCACCACCTCGACCGATCCCGCCGACGTGTGCGCCACGAAGATGTGCCCGGTGGCCAGGTCCACGTCGCCGTGGTCGAACGCCGAGCCGCCGGCCTCCGGGGGGAGCGCGACGGACCCGGCGGGGGTCAGCGCCACGAGGCGCTACGAGCCACCGGCCGCCTGGCCCTGGCACCAGGCGTACAGCGCGTCGTACATCGGCGTCTCCAGCCGGATCTTCTCGTGGTCGTCCTCCCCGTGCACCAGGGCGAAGCCGTAGGCGATCGCCTTCAGGCCCCGGGCCTCCGGGACGACGTCGATGTCGGCGGCGACGTCGGCGCCGTGGACGATCCGCGCCAGCCGCTCCAGGCCGGGGTCGGTGAGGCCGTACTTGACCATGATCGACTCGAAGCTGCAGCGCCCGTCCACGTGGCCGAGCTCGACCCCCTGCACGTCGTACGGGATGGCCGACTCGCGCTCGGCGACGGCCGCGACCTCCTCGGCCGGCACGTAGAGGAACTCGGCATCCCGATCGACGAACCGGCGGATGAGCCACGGACAGGCGACCCGGTCCACGTTCGCGTTCTTGCGGGTGACCCATTTCATCTCACACACCTCGCACCGAATCCGACGCCTGGCCCGGGCCTCAGCGTGGGGGCCCGGGCATCCAGATAAATCGTAACCTAGGATGCGATTGTCAGGCCCCTAGTCCTCGATGAGCGCCGACGCGGTCCGCTGGCACCAGGCGTAGAGCGCGTCGCAGACGACGAAGCCCCGCTCCAGGCGCTGCTCGTCCGACGTCGAGCCGTCCCGGACGCCGTCGAAGATCGCCAGCACCCCGGCGGTCACGGCGGGGCTCGGCTCGTCGTGGGGCAGGTCGGCAGCCCGGACGACCCGGCTCATCCGCCGGAGCGGCTCGTCGTCGAGCCCGTACTTGTCGATCAGGGCCTCGAGGGTGCACCGGCCACGGTGGTGGCCCAGCTCGGCGCCGCGGACGTCGAAGGGGATCCCGGCCATGGCCGTCACGTCCGCGGTGCGCGGCACGAACTCGAACGTCGCCTCCGGATCGACGAACTTGCGGATCGCCCACGCGGTCGAGATCCGGTCGACGTGGATGCGCTCGCGGGTGATGAAGTGCAGCGGCATGCCGTCCCCTCCTACTCGGCGTGGTCGTCGGTGGCGACGCTCAGCTTCGAGCTGATGCCCTGCCGGAACGCGAGGCAGCGATCGATCGTCTGGGCCGCCTCGACGCGGCCGGGGGCGCCGAAGTAGTCGCGAGCCCGGATCTTCCGAAACCGCCTCTGCAGCGCGAGCAGCTCCTTCTCGGTGCGCAGGCGCGCGGCGTAGTCGCCATCCGGCATCGGGTGCTCCGGCGCGCGGCGCAGGAACTCCTGCGCGTCGCCGATGAGCTGGCGGTATTCGACCGTGCGATCGTCGCGCACCCGCTGGCACACTCGCGCCTCCTCCTGGGCCCGCAGCTCGGTGACCGGCAGGACCCAGGCGTCGCCGCCCAGCTCCTCGATCTCCTGGGCCAGCCAGTCCAGCTGCTCCTGCAGCTCGTCGGTGAAGGGCAGGATCGCGGCGCCTGGCGTGAGGACCGCGGCGCCGAGCCGGCGCAGCGTCCGCCACGCCATCACGCGCGGGGAGCTGGAGCCGGTGGGGAGCCGCCAGGTCAGGACGAGCCACCTGGCAACCGGGGCTGACACGACACCATGGTACTGCTTCGGACTGATCTCATTTTTGCAACGTTAGTTGCTTGACACCCTTCTCGACGGCGGCTAATACTATCCAGTGATCGTCTGACGTTTCATCCCGGCTCTCAGCGCGACAGGCCACTGTTCGCAACGTCAGGGAGGGAGGAGAAAGCGTGGATCGCGCAGGCGCGCCCTTCGTCGTCGCCGATCAGAGCAGCGTCACCGAGACCGCGGTCGCGCCGCTCGAACGCTCCAGCGGGACGACAGTTCGGTACCTGACGGCCATGGTCGGTGTCATCGCGGTCGTCTTCGTCGGCATCGGCCTCGCCAACTACCTGCTGAATCCGCTCGACTACAGCGAGCAGTACACGCACCAGGTGGCGCTGGACCTCGCCGCTGGCAGGAACTTCGCGAACTACGACCCCAACATCAACATCCGGGCGCTCCGGGCCGAGGAGATCCGGACGATGACGGCCTCTCCGGACGTCGTCGTGCTGGGCGGGAGTCGCTGGCAGGAGGCGCGGGCGAACGCGCTGACCGGCAGCCGGACGTTCTTCAACGCCCACGTGCACAACGACTACACGGAGGACGCGCTCGCGCTGGTCGAGCTCCTGGACGAGGCGGGCCGCCTGCCGCGCACGCTGATCCTCAGCGAGCGGTTCGCGACGTTCGAGCCGCTGTCACAGCGCGACTCTCAGGAGTGGATCGCCTGGGCGCCGGAGTACCGGCGCATGGCGCAGCGGCTCGGCATCCCGCAGGACCCGATCCTGCAGACGCTGCCGACCGCGCAGGTCGCCGGCGTCTTCTCCGCGCCGGCCCTGTTCGACCGGGTCCGGCAGGTGGTGGTGAAGCGCGACGCCCCGCAGGCGACCACCGCCACGCAGCTGGACGACCTCGACATCTTCGCCGCCGACGGGTCCCTGCACTGGTCGCGGCAGAACGTCGCCGCGTTCAGCCCCGCCTTCCTGAAGAACAACATCCGCTCACAGCTGGCTCTGCTGGAGGACACGGCACCGATCGTCGACGCCGGGATGGTCGCCGCGATGACGAAGCTGATCGTGTTCCTGCAGTCACGCGGCGTGCGGGTCGTCATGGCGCTGACGCCCTACCAGCCGGACTTCTACGCGGCGGTCCAGGGCCACCCGTACGCCCGGTCGCTGCACCAGATCGAGACGGTGGCCGAGGGCTGGAGCCGCCAGCTCGGCGTCCCGCTCCTGGGCAGCTACGACGCGCTCCAGCTGGGCTGCCGGCCGGACCAGTTCCGGGACATCCTCCACCCCACCGCCGAGTGCCTCGACCACGTGATGGCCCAGGTGCCGCTGCCGTGACGTTCAACTCCTACGCGTTCCTGCTCGCCTTCCTCCCGATCGTGCTGGCCGGGTACTACGTCCTCCAGCGGAGCTTCGCCAGCCGGACGCCCGCGTTCCTGTGGCTGATCGCGGCGTCCCTGGTCTTCTACGCCTCGCTGGATCCGCGCTACCTCGTCATCCTCGTCGTCTCGGTGGGCCTCAACTTCCTGGCCGTCGCCCACCTGGCCCGCACGTCGATGGAGGACCCCCGACGCCGGCGGGTCTTCGTGGCGGCGGTCCTCGGGAACCTGCTCTTCCTCGGCTACTTCAAGTACACGGGGTTCGTCGTCGACTCGATCAACGGACTGGCGGGCACGCATCTCGACGTGTTCAGGCCGACGTACCCGACGGGCATGTCGTTCTTCACGTTCATCCAGATCGGGTGCCTGGTCGAGGCGTACACCGGCCAGGTGCAGGGCCTGTCGTTCGTGAAGTACGCGCTGTTCGGCTCGTTCTTCCCCTATGTCACGGCCGGGCCGATCGTTCGCCAGTCGGAGATCTTCCGCCAGTTGGAGCTGCCGGCCGGCGAGCGGACCGGACGGACGCCGATCGCGATCGGGCTGACGCTGTTCGCGATGGGCCTGTTCAAGAAGGTCGTCCTGGCGGACAACATCGCGCCGTACGTGACGACGCTGTTCGGGGCGGTCGCCACCGGCGCCGCGACCGGCCCGCTGAACGCCTGGATCGGCGCGCTGTCGTACACGCTGGAGCTCTATTTCGACTTCTCCGGCTACAGCGACATGGCGCTCGGGCTGGGCTGCATGTTCGGGCTGCGCCTGCCGGTGAACTTCAACTCACCGCTGAAGGCGACGAGCATGATCGACTTCTGGCGGCGGTGGCACATGACGATGGTCAGGTTCTTCACCAGCCACGTGTACACGCCGATCACGGTCTCGGTCATGCGCCGGA
>VBJR01000040.1:0-11676 GCA_005880175.1 Chloroflexota bacterium | reverse complement strand
GATCCACGGCGTGGCGCTGGCTGTCAACCTGTCGTGGCGAGAGCTGCGGGCGAGATTCGCCGTGCTGCCGGGCCTGCCCGGCCCGCTGGGCTGGGCACTGACGATGCTGGTGGTCGTCGTCGCCAACGTCTTCCTGCGCGCCGACACGGTCCAGTCGGCCGTGCGCATCCTCGGAACGATGCTGGGCCTGACGTCCGCGGCGCCGACGACCGCGGCGCAGTTCTACGGCACGGCGACGCTCCTGGGCACCTTCACCGTGGCGCCGGCGGTTGTCTGGCTGGTACTCCTGGCGGCCATCGCCGTCCTCTTCCCTCGCAACTCGCAGCAGATCCTGGGCAGCTACGCCGTGGCGCTCCCCAGCCTGGCCTCCCCGGTCGAGCCGGAGCGCCCGCCCCGGATCGACTGGCGGCCCAGCCTGCGCTGGGCGGCGACCATGGCCGTGTTGGGCGGCGTCGCGCTGACCTCGCTGGGCGGCCCGTCGCCGTTCCTGTACTACCAGTTCTGAGCACGAGGTGACTGCGATGCGGCTCGAAGAGGTCTTCGCCGACGTGTTCGAGGAGCCTGTGGACCGGTTCGACGAGGACTCGACACCCGAGACCGTCTTCAAGTGGACGAGTCTCATGCACATCACGCTGCTCATGGAGATCGAGAGCGCGTACGACGTCCAGTTCTCCAACTCCGAGATGATCGCGCTCCGCTCGCTCGGCGACATCCGCGCCGCGCTGGCGCGCAAGGGGGTCGAGCCGGCATGAGCCGGTCACCCGATCCGCAGCTGCCGATCACCGGGGAGCCGGCGGAGTCGGAGGTGCCGCGGGCCGAGCGGTTGGAGGCGAGGCTGTCGCGCGACGAGTGGTCGCGACTGAGCGACCTCGCGTCGGGCGCGGGCCTGCCGGTTCCGACCGCGCTCGTTGCTGCCGTCGCCGACGTCGTCGCCACGTGGAGCAGCGACGCTGCGTTCACCCTCCACGTCGCCGCGCGAGAGGGGGGCGCCGCAACGCTGGAGGTTCACGCCGAGCCTGACCGGACGTTCGGCTCTCACGCCGCCGCGCTCCAGCTGCCTGACGAGGTGTGCGAGATCCAGGTCCGGGCGGGGGCGAGGGTCCTGCTCAGCAGCACGGTGGAGGAGCTCGACGGCGAGACGGTGCTGGTGTGGTCGGTCGCCTGCTCGCTGTTCCCACGGCGGGTCCCGGAGGACATGTTCGCCTGCTACGTCGCCCTGGTGCGGCGGCTCGCGACCGGAGCGGGCGCCTGGCGCGAGCCGGCGGGAGGGCACCTGCCCGAGGCGCAGCGCCGGCGCCGCCAGGAGGTCAACGCGACCGCCGTCCCGGTCGCCGACCTCCGCCTGCACGACCTGTTCTGGGCGACGGCGCGCGAACACCCCGACCGGGCGGCGGTGATCGCCGCCGATCGCGGCGTGACGTACGGCGAGCTCCAGGTCGCGGCGTCATCCATCGCCCGCACCCTGCGCCAGCTCGGCGCGCGGCCGCATCGCCTGGTCGCGGTGGCGATGGACAAGGGGTGGGAGCAGGCCGCGGCCGTGCTGGGTGTCCTCCACGCGGGCGCCGCGTACGTCCCGATCGAGGCGGACCTGCCGGCCGAGCGGTTCCAGTACCTGCTCCGCCACGCGGAGGTGGAGATCGCGCTGACGCAGCCCGGGCTGCGGGACACACTGCCCTGGCCACGGGACGTCCGGCCGCTGGTGGTGGAGGAGACGGTGCTGCGCGGAGCGGCCGACGCCGAACCGGGCGCGCTCCAGCAGCCCGCCGACCTCGCGTACGTGATCTACACGTCGGGGTCCACCGGCCTGCCGAAGGGCGTGATGATCCGCCACCTGGGAGCGGTCAACACGGTGCTCGACATGAACCGGCGCTACGGCTACGGCCCCGATGACAGCGTGGTCGCGCTGACCCCGCTGAGCTTCGACCTGTCCGTCCACGACCTCTTCGGCCTCTTCCAGGTCGGGGGCACCGTCGTGATGCCGGAGCCAGGGACCGGCCGGGCGCCGTGGCACTGGGCGGACCTGATGGACCGGCACGGCGTCACGACGTGGAACAGCGTGCCGGCGCTGATGCAGATGCTCATGGAGTACGTGAGGCGGCGGCGGCGGCGACTGCCGGACTCGCTGCGGCTGGCGCTGCTGAGCGGGGACTGGATCCCGGTGTCGCTGCCCGCCCGGCTCCGAGAGCTGGCACGGGGCGACGTCGAGCTGATCGCGCTGGGCGGCGCGACAGAGGGGTCCATCTGGTCGATCGCGTACACGATCGGGGAGGTCGATCCCTCGTGGACGAGCATCCCGTATGGCAAGCCGCTTGCGAACCAGGGATTCGAGGTGCTGGACAGGGCGCTCAGACGCCGCCCCGAATGGGTCCCGGGCGACCTCTACATCAGCGGCCTGGGACTGGCGATGGGGTACTGGCACGACGAGGAGAAGACCCGGGCGGCGTTCATCACCCATCCCGAGACAGGCCAGCGCCTGTACCGGTGCGGGGACCTGGGCAGATACCTGCCGGACGGCAACATCGAGTTCCTGGGCCGGCAGGACTTCCAGGTCAAGATCCACGGCTACCGAATCGAGCTGGGTGAGATCGAGGCCGCGATCGGCAGCCACCCGGAAGTCTGGGAAGCAGTGGTCCAGGCCATTGGCGAAGCAAGGGGCGAGAAGCGACTGGTGGCATACGTGGTCCCGAGAACCCCGGACCAATCGCCCGACCACCTCGCACAGTCCGTCCGCGAACACGTGGCGGCGAAGCTGCCGTCCTACATGGTGCCGGCGGCGGTGGTGACCCTGGACGAGATGCCGCTGACGGCGAATGGCAAGCTGGACCGCAAGGCGCTGCCGGCGCCGATGTGAGGCGCCTCCGGAGGCCGCCGGTCGCGACAGGAATGGCCGCGACCGCTCAGTAGACTGGCGCCATGTCCGTGTCGTCCTCGCGGTGGGTGACGGCCGCCGCCGCGCGGCTGCGCGCGACCAGCCCGTACGTCGTGGACGTCGCGCTGGCGGTCGCCGTCGCGGTACCGGTGGTGGTGCCGTTCCTGACCGACCCGCCCGGGCAGGTGACCCTCACGGGCGCCGTGCTCAACGCCGGCACGGTGGTGCCGCTGATCTGGCGGCGGCGGTGGCCGTTCGCGGTCATGGCCGCCGTCTTCGTCTTCGCCGCCCTGGTCTCGATCTACAACCGGCCCGGCCAGGTGCTGCAGTACGGCGGGCTGGTCGCCGTCTACACCATCGCCGACCTGGGTGGACGCTGGCAGCGGCGATTCTTTCTCTGGGTGATCCTGGTGACCTTTCCGCCGGCGGCGCTGCTGATCACGCACAACACGGCCGCGGAGCTCATGTTCACCCTGCTGCTCCCGCTGACCGCCTACCTGCTCGGCCCGCTCGCACGCACCAACCGGGCCCGGCTGGCGGCGCTCGCCGACCGGGCCGTCGAGCTGGAGCGGGGGCGGGAGGCCGCCGCCGCGCGCGCGGCGGCGGAGGAACGCAACCGCATCGCTCGCGACATGCACGACATCCTCGCCCACGCGGTCTGCGTCATGGTCGTGCAGGCGGAGGCAGGGCCCGCGGCGCTCGCCACGGATCCGGACCGGGCCGTGCACAGCTTCGACATCATCGCCGAGGCCGGACGGACGGCGATGGTCCAGCTGTCGGATACGCTCGGGATCCTGAACGGTGGGCAGGAGTCTGCGAGCGCCGCGCACCACGCACCACCACCGACCGGGGCGGCGATCCCGTCGCTCCAGGTCACGTCCGGGTGCCTGGCCTTGAGGTCAGGCGGCAGCATGCCGCACGCCTCGCCGATCACGTGCAGGTCGTAGAGCACCGCCTTGGCGAGCACCCGGTCGTTCGCGACGGAGCCCGGGTCGCCGTGGATGTCCTCGACGAGCTGCTCGCACCGCTCCTTGATGTCGCAGAGGCGCTCGTAGAGCCCGCGGCTCACAGAGGCGGCGCCCCGCGCTCGATCGCGGCCGCCAGGCGCGGCTTGGCCTGCTCGACCGGCACGACGTCGACGGGCACGCCGAGCAGCTCGCTCAGCTCGCGCTGCGCATCGGCCACGGCCGAGTAGTACTCGAAGCCTCGCGGCCGGCGGCCGGGCGCCCAGTCGACGGCGAGGTCCACGTCGCTCCCGTCGCCCGCCTCTCCGGTGGCCACAGACCCGAACACCCGGGGGTTGGCGAGGCCGTGCCGGTCGAGGACGCGCAGGATCGCCGCCCGGCGGTGCCGGAGCCGGCTCAGGGTCAGCGGTCGGACGCGGCGGACTCCCGTGGTGGCCACGGACTCATTCTCCGCGATTTGCCCGGGGACTCGGTCGAGGGTATCGAGGCGCAGCCCGAATCGATCACATCCCCCGGCCGCGGCTGGCCGGACGGCTGCCGGGGATCGGCTGCTCGGGCGGGGCGGACGGCTCTGACTGGCGTGCCCAGTCACGCCGGCGCGCTCGCACCTCGCTCTTCACCGCCTCTGCGTCCAGACGCTTGACGATCTCCGACAGCGTCGCCACCTGACTCTCCAGGGCCTCCAGCCGGTCGCTGGCCGCCGGCTCCGCGTCGGCTGGCGGCTGGCTGGCCTGCTCATCGATCGACATGCCGACGCTCCGCGCCACCGCCAGCAGCACGTCCGCTGGCGGCATCGCGTCGCCCCGCATCCAGGCTCGGACCGACGGCGGCTTGTACTGCAGACCCTCGCGGTCGGCCAGCAGCCGGGCGAGCGCCTCGCCCTTGTGGACCTTCTCGTCCAGGTCCGCGGCGGCTCGCCGGTCAGCCTCGGCGATCAGGGTCTGGACGACGGCGCGGAGGTCGGTGGTCATCGGTCATCCAAGTTTATATCAGGCGGTTTGCGTCATTGACAATGACGGCCATTCTCCATTATCGTGTCATCGATGGTTACCGGCGTTCGGTCAGATGGCGGAGGGTCCGGCGGCAGGCGAGGGGCCGGTTCGTTCGGCGTCGCCGTCAAGGGCGACGTGCTGCGCCGCCAGATGCGGCTGCGCGGGCTGACCGGCAGCGACCTGGCGCGCATGTCCGGGCTCTCGGACGCGACCATCTCGCATGCGCTGGCGGGCCGGCGCCTCCACCCGAGCTCCTTCCGGAAGATCGTCGCCCACCTGGCCAGGGTCGACGTCATCCCCGGAGCCGAGGACCTGGCGGCCAACGAGGAGCCGTAGCGGCCCTCGTCGCCTGCCGCCCGGCCGGGATGCGGCACCATGCTGAGCCTCGCCAGGATCGGGCGCGGACGCGAGGACTACCACCTCCGATCGGTCGGCGCTGACGCCTCCACGTACTACTCGGAGCGCGGCGAGGTGGCCGGCCTCTGGCTGGGCGGCGGGTCCGAATCACTGGACCTGACTGGCCGCGTCGGAGATCAGGCCCTCCTCGCCGTGCTGGCCGGCTACCAGCCGGAAGCCCAGCCCGAAGGTGCCGGCTGGATCGGTCAACGGCTGGTCGCGCCGCCGAGCGCGGGCACCCGGACGCCCGGGTTCGACGCCTGCTGGAAGGCGCCCAAGTCGGTCAGCCTGCTGTGGGCCTTCGGCGACCGCATCCAGGTCGGCGGGCGGACCCTGGACCAAGTCGTGGAGCACGCGCACGACGAGGCGGTGCGCGAGGCGATGGCCTACCTGGAGACCGGCAGCGCACGTCGCGGGCCAACGACCCCCACCTGCACAGCCACGTCCTGATCGCGAACATGTGCCGCGGCGACGACGGCCGCTGGGGCGCGCTGGACGCCCGGCTGATCTACGCGTACGCGAAGTCGGCGGGCTACCTCTACGAGTCGCATCTCCGCCACCGGCTGAGGGTCGATCTGGGCGTGAACTGGACCGACGTGGAGAACGGGATCGCCGACGTGGCCGGCGTGCCCGAGGCGATGATCGAGCGGTTCTCCAAGAGGTCGAGGGAGATCCGCGAGCGGCTGGACGAGGTGACCGAGCGGATCAACGACGAGCGCGAGCGCCTGGGCCTGGCGCCGGTCGAAGCCGACTCCCAGGACGCGCTCGACATCGCGGCGCGCGAGACGCGAGCTGCCAAGCTCCAGCACGTCGCCTCATCGGAACTGCGGGCCAGCTGGCGCGCGGAGGCGGCGGCGGCCGGCCTCGACCCCGACCAGCTCACCGACGTGCTCTACCGGGCGGGCGTGCCCCCGGTGGCGTCCGACGACGACCTCCACCGGCGGGTCTCCGTCGCGTTGACCGAGCAGGCGTCCACCTTCGGTCGCCGGGATGCCGTGCAGGCGATGGCGGCGGACGCCCGGCGCGGGCTCCCGGTGACCGAGGTACTCGAGCGGACCACCGCGCTGCTGGCATCGCCGGACGTGCTCCCGGTCGTCGGCGCGGTCCGCGACCAGGACGTGATCCGGCGCGGCGACGGCGTGGTGGCGTCGGTGCCGACAGGCGAGCGACGCTGGTCGACGCCGGAGATGCTGGCCGTCGAGGAACGCCTGGTGGCGAGCGCGCTGCGCCGTCAACAGGACGGGGTTGCCGTCGTGCCGGTGGACGTGCTCGACCAGACGCTGCGGTCCGCGCTGGGGCGCCTGCCAAGCCTGGGTGCGGACCAGGTCGAGATGGCCGCCCGGCTGGCAAGCTCGGGCGCCGGCGTCGAGTGCGTGGAGGCGGCGCCCGGCACCGGCAAGACCACGGCCCTCGGCGTTTACGTGGCGGCCTGCCGGCGAGCCGGCATCCGGGTGGTCGGCTGCGCGCCCAGCGCCCGCGCCCGCGACGAGCTCCGCCTGGGCGCCCGGATCGACGCCTGCGACACGGTGGCCAGGCTCCTCCTCGACCTCGACCGCTCGCCCCTGGAGCCGCGCTCGACGATCGTCCTCGACGAGGCGTCGATGTGTGGCAGTCGCAAGCTGGCGCGGCTCCTCGACCACGCGGCGGCGAGCCGGTCCAAGCTGGTCCTGGTCGGCGACACGAAGCAGCTCTCATCGGTGGACGCCGGCGGCGGCTTCCGGGGCCTGGTCGCGCGCCTCGGCGCCCACCGGCTGCTGGAGAACCGGCGCCAGGTCGAGCAGTGGGAACGCGAGGCGCTGGGCGACCTTCGCGAGGGCCGCGTGCGGCCGGCGATGATCGCCTACGCCGCCCACGGCCGGCTGCACCTGGGCGACCGCGAGGAGCTGGTCCGGACGATGGTGGACGAGTGGTGGGACGCCCGCGCCAGCGGCGAGGCCGTCATGCAGGCGTCGGGCTGGCGCGACGTCACCGAGCTGAACGAGCGGGCGCGGGCGACCAGGTGATCGTCCTCCGCAACGCCTACGCACTGGGCGTCATCAACGGCACCCTGGGGACGGTCACCGCGATCGACCGCGACCGCGGCGACATCCGCATGCAGACGATCGAGTCGGAACCGCGCGAGGTGCGGCTGCCGGCCACCTTCTGGAATGCCGCAGGCCGGCGACGGCTCGCGCTCGCATACTGCCGGACCATCTTCAAGGCCCAGGGCTCCACGTACCGAGGCGCCAGCTTCACGCTGGCCGGCGACGACACGATCCACCTGGAGGCGCTGCACGTGGCCCTGAGCCGAGGCACGGCGGCCAACCATCTCTACTACGTGGGCGAGCCGCCGCCCGACGAGGACCACCACGCGGCGGAGATCGCCGAGCCCGAGTTCGAGAGCCTGGTGGCGGCGGCCGGACGCTCCCGCGCCCAGGTGATGGCACTGGACTTCCTGGAGGGTTCACCCTCGACGTCGGGCACGACCGGCGTGCCGGCGGTCCACTGGACGGACGCGCCGATGACCGAGGCCCAGGTCGCGACCCTGGCCCGGCGCGGCGAGGTGCCGACCCGGGACCTCACGTGGGTCCAGGCGTCGCTGCTGATCGACCGGGTGGCCGGGACGCCGCCGGGCCAGCGGGCGAGGAGCTGGCTGCGCGAGAACGGCGCCGACGCCGAGGAGGCGGCACGGGTCGTGGATCGCGCCGAGCGCGAGCTGCGGCAGCCGCCGGCCGCGCGGCCGGCACACGCGCTGGACGTCCGCCTGGAGGTGCTCGACGGCGCTGACCGCAGTGGCCGGCGACCATCCGCTCGCGAGACGCGAGAACGCGAGTCGCTCCTGCGCTGGCAGGCGAGCGCGCTGCGCGAACGCGTGCGAACGCGCCGCGAGGAGTGGGCGCGGCGATCGACAGCCGCTGAGAACGGTTCTCAAGCTGTCGTCACGGGGCGTGAAACGAGCAGGCCGCCTCCGCGCACGGCACGCTGATGCCGGAGAGGATCTTCGCCTCGACGCGAGGAAATGCGCGACCCTGCCTACCCATGAAACTTAGCAACTAAGGCTTTTCGTCGGACTCGCGTCGACGACCGGCTGTCAGGCGGTCGGCGAGCTTGGCCGTGAACCGCTGGAGATGCGGGTCGAGGATGTCCGGGTCCGCGGCCAGCACCTCCCCGAACGTCCACCAGCGGCACCCGGCGAATTCTCGGGCATCACCCGCGACCGGCGCGTCCGCGTCGCCGTTCAGCACGTACCAGAGGTTGACGTCGGTGTGCCCGGCCGAGACGCCGACAGTCGTCACCTGAGTGCAACGGGCGTGCCCCGATCCCCGGCAGGAAGGAGGCTGCGATGTCGAGCTCCTCCCCCGCCTCCCGCAGCGCGGTAACCGCTGGGTCCTCTCCGGGATCGACGTGACCGCCCGCCGGCAGGTGCCGGCCCGCGTCGCGGTGCTCGACGAGCAGCATCGATTGCCGGGCCGCATCCACCAGTACGACGTACGACACCAGGTGCCTGGGAGGCGTGGCGGGCCGGACGCGCCGGAATACGTCGTCCTCGGTGGCGAGCCAGTCCAGGATGTCGGCCTTCTGCTCGGCCTCCCGGTCGTCCCAGGGCACGACGGCGGACACGATCTGATGCACACGAGCGACCGGGCTGCACGACCGGGCTGCTACCGGCTGGGTTCTCCAAGAGGCGCCCCGCCGGCCGCTCAGCCCCTTCGCATCGATGATGCAACTCCGCCTCCGTGATTTGGGGCATCGGTGATGGTGGTCGTGACGGACTGACGTGGAGGAAACGTCGCGATGGTGGTGATGACGGTCGAGATGGTGGTGATTGGTTCGGCGAGAGTATGGCGGAGCGCTGGGCGACGCCGGCTCGCTACACGCCTCGGTCGGCAGGCCGCCGGCTGTGCTTGCCGGTCACTTGCTACAGCTGGAGTCCGTTACGGCAGTCAGGGCGCGCTGCCACGGGAAGAGATGCAGGTACTGGCCGCCTTCGCCGGGCGGGTGCACCGGGTAGACGTCCTCGCCGTGCAGCACCCGCACGCCAGCCGCGCGAAGTGTTGCGACGCTCCGCTCCCACGCGGGGTGCTTCGCCTGCGCGGCGTTGATGGCAGGGATGGTCGCGATCGGGAGTCCCTTGCCGATCGCCTCGGTCACCAGGCCGAGGGCGAGGGTGTCGCTGATCCCGGCAGCCCACTTGTTGATCGTGTTGAAGGACGCGGGCGCGACGATGATGGCGTCAGGCGGCGGGAGGACGTCGGGTTCCTCCGGCCTCTTGTAGTCGCTGCGGACGAGATGGCCGGTCAGGCGCTCGAGCGCCGCCACATCGACGAAGTTGCGGGCTGAAGGAGTCAGGATGCAGCAGACGTCCCAGCCGTCCGCCTGGGCCAGCTCGATCAGCACGCCAACGTCGCGGGCCGGTAGGGCAGGCTGGCGATCAGCTCGTCCAGGTGACGGACAGCCGGTGCGGCGGCCCACGGGTCGAGTCGGGCCCGGACACCGCGAGCCCGGCGGATCGCGACCGCGAGGCTGCTGCGTCCGGCGACGGTGACTGCCTCCACAAGGGCTTCGCAGGCCGCATCGACGTGTCCGAGACGGGCGTGGGCGGCACCGAGGTTGGCCAGGATTGCCGTGCGCTGCGAGATCAGGGACGTGTCAGTGGATGCGAGCGAGCCTTCGAGGATGGCCACCGCTTCCGGCGATCCCAGCGCCGTTGCGCACGATCCCCGGTAGCCGTCGAGCTGGGCCTGGTCCCACGCTGCGAAGTAGCCGCTCGGCGTGCCCTGCGCCCGACCGAGGCACTCCGCCGCGTCGCCGAGGTCGCGGTGGGCGGCGCGAGTGTCACCCCGAACGGCATGTTCCTCGGCACGTCTGGCGAGCATCCACGCGACCTGCACGGCCCCGGCGTCGGACGCCGCTTCGGCACCGGCTGTGACGTACGCCAGGGCGAGGCCGTTGTCCCCGCTGAGGTCGCCGCGCAAGGTGCTTGAGTAGAGGCTGGAGCGCGAGACGAGGGCGAAGCTGCGGAGGACCTGGTCGCGGGCATCGGCCGCGAGCGACTCTGCCAGCGCCCAGTAGATCGAAGCGGTTGCCCGCTCCTCCAGCCGCAGGGCCAGCCAGCCGGCGAGTGAGGCAGCGTCCGCCGTCAGCACCCGGAGCCGATGGGCAGTTCCCGGAGCCATCGACTCGTCCGCCAGCGGCCGGAGCTGGGCGACCTGCGTGGCGACGACCGGCAGCAACAGGGTCGGATCGGTCGTGTGGTAGCTCTGCCAGTGGGAGCCGATGAGAGTCGCGAGCTGGTCGAGGAGGTCGCCATCGACGCTGCCGGGCCGACGGCGCGCGTGATGAAGACGTTCGACATCGAGCAGCACGTCGGTTGCCGGACGTCTCGTGGGCGTGGCTGGCAGGGGTTGGGGACCGGCGTTCTGGTCGTCCTTCTTGTCCGCGACGAGGGCCGACAGGTCGACGTCCAGCACGTCGGCGATGTTCACGAGGTCCGAGTGGAGCGGATCGGCACTGCCGTTCTCGACCTGGAGCATCCAGCCGGGCGAGCGACCGACAAGGTGAGCCAGGGCCTCCTGGCTCAGGTCCCGCCTCATACGCGCCTTCCTGATGCGCAGTCCCAGCTCGGCAGAACCTTCGCCCCGCCGTCTGCGCCTGGTTCGCTTCGTACCCTGGTGTTCTCTCTCGGTCACCTCATCCCCCGCGATCGGACACCCATCATGGCGTGCTGTCCGCGCTGCGTCCAGACCTGAGACGGTCGTGAGACCACATCGGGTCAGGACCTTCACGTATACGGAGCAAACCCTGCTTCCAGATGGAGGGTTGGCTGCCGGCGATGCGACACGATCGCGACATGGCACGAATGGCATCGCGACCCAGAACGGTCACGGTTCAGTTCCGGGGCATCCCGTACCAGCTCGACCTGGTGCGCTGCCGGCGGGCGCTGGTCGATCGGCAGATGGAGGGCGATCTGGACAGCATGGCGGGCCTGGCCATCGCCATCGGCATCAGCCGCTCGACGGCCTCCCGGTTCTTCTCCGGTCGCCCGACGTCGCTGACCGTCACCTTGCAGATCCTCACTGTGCTCAAGCTGAAGTTCGAGGGGGTGGCCCGGCCCGTGGCAGACCAGGATGACGGTGACAGCTTGGCCGGCGGGACGGCCGGGGCCGCTGCCACCCGCCGGCCGCTGCCGGCTGGCGGACACGACGGCGCTGCACGCCGGCCTGAGCGCTCGGACGCGGCGTAGATCCCTGTTCCCACGACGAGACGAGCGCCATGCGCTCGTCTCGTGCTACCCGCCGATGCGAGTCGCCGAAAGACGTCGTTTCCCTCTATGTAACTATTCAGGTGCCGTGAGCCCGCCGGATCTCGTCTTGGGCGCCGCGCAGGGCTTGTAGCGCATCGGCGAGAAGCGCGGGGGAGACCTCCAGCAGTCTCAGGTAGGTAGCCTGGTGGAGAGCCACCAGTTCGGGGCCGT